>JBJEWP010000160.1:0-4629 GCA_051885115.1 Stenotrophomonas sp.
ATCGCTACATCGCCAGACACAAAAACCACACGGGCGGCGGGCGCGCGTGTGGTCCTGGGGTAGCTGGAAAACCTTGGCGTTACAGCGCGTCGATCGCCGCCAGCATCGCTTCAGCGGAGGAAACCTCGAACTGGCCGGGCTGCTCGATGGCCACCAGCTTGATCTGGCGGTTTTCGATGTACATGGCAAAGCGCTTGCAGCGGATGCCCATGCCCGAAGCGCTGGCATCCAGCTCCAGGCCCCAGTGGCGGGTCAGTTCGGCATTGCCGTCGGAGACCAGCTGCAGGTTGGCCGGCACGTTCTGTTCGCGGCCCCAGGCCTGCATCACGAACGGGTCGTTGACCGCGATGCAGAACACCTGCACCCCGCGCTCGGTGAACTGCTCCAGCTGCTCGATGTAGCCGGGCAGGTGGCGGGCGCTGCAGGTCGGGGTGAAAGCGCCGGGGACGCCGAACAGCACCACTTTCTGGCCGGCCAGCAGGGTGCTGGCGTGGTGGGTCTGCAGGCCGTCGTTGAGGGTCTTCAGGGCAATGTCGGGCAGGATGTCGCCGGGTTTGACGGTCATGGCGTCGCCTCCTTGGTGAATGTTTGTTGAGTGTGCCTGAAAGTGGCTGCACTGAGGTCTTGAAGCGTCGGCCGCCAGCCACATGTAGGCAGCAACGGCGCGGCAGCGGCCGCGTATTCCACGACACGGAGGAACATCATGAGCATCGTACGTTACCGCCAGTTCCAGACCGATCCGCTGAGCAGCGACGGCTTGCGCCAGATGCTGGATTCACTGGGACATTCCACGGCCAGTGCGGCCTGGGTGCCGGCCGTAGACATCGTCGAGGAACCGTCGCGTTTCTTGATCCGGGCAGATCTGCCCGGGGTGGATCCGGCCGGCATTGACCTGTTGATCGAGCGCAACGAGCTGGTGCTCAGGGGGGAGCGACAGCCTCCGCTGGTCTCCGGTGAAGGGCGGTTGTCGCGCAGCGAACGCGGTTTTGGCAATTTTGAGCGACGCTTTGTGCTGCCTGACAGTGTTGATGCCAGCCAGGTGGGTGCCCATGGGTCGCATGGCGTACTGGAAGTATGGCTGCCGAAGAAGGCCGAGGCCGGCCCCCGCCGGATCAGCATCGGCGCCGGGCTGCCGCTGGAAGGCAATGTGCCTGCGGTCGTGGCGGATACCACGCAGGCGGACCCTGCCGCTGTTGATGCAGGCCGCGCAGCGGACTGAGTCCGGACGCTGCGGCGGGCCGCTGCCCGCTGTTACCATGCCATCCAACAGGCCCGGCGCCGCAAGGTGACGGGCCATTTGCATGAGGTGAACAATGCAGTTCAAGGATTACTACGCCACGCTGGGCGTGGAGCCGGGTGCCGGGGATGCGGAGATCAAGACCGCCTACCGTCGGCTGGCCCGCAAGTACCACCCGGACGTGTCCAAGGAGGCCGGGGCCGAGGACAAGTTCAAGGGCATCAACGAGGCCTACGAGGCCCTGCGTGACCCGGAAAAGCGTGCCGCCTATGACCAGCTGCGCAGCCAGGGCTACCGCCCGGGTGACGAGGTCAACGTGCCGCCGGGCTTCGGTGGTGGCGGTGCCGGTGGTTTTGACTTCGGTGACATCTTCAGCGGCGGTGCCGGTGGCGGCGCGGGCGGTTTCAGCGATTTCTTCGAGAGCATCTTCCGCCAGCAGCGCGGCGGTGGCCGGGCCGGTGGCGCCGGTTTTGGTGGGGCAGCCCCCAACCAGGACACCCGGGCCCGCTTTGCGGTGCCGCTGGAGGCGGTGTACGCCGGCGACAGCCGCCGGATCACGGTCAACGGCCGTCAGCTGGACGTGCGCGTGCCCAAGGGTATCCGCCCGGGGCAGGTGATCCGTCTGGCCGGGCAGGGCAATGGCGGCGGCAACCTGTTGCTGGAAGTGGACTACGCCACCCACCCGCAGTTCGAGGTGGATGGCCGCAACGTGCTGCATACCCTGGGGGTGACCCCGTGGCAGGCGGCACTGGGGGCGACCCTGAGTGTGCCTACCCTGGGCGGCACGGTGGAGTTGAAGATTCCGGCCGGTTCGGACGCCGGGCGCAAGCTGCGCCTGCGTGGTCGCGGCCTGCCCCAGGCCGGTGGTGCAGCCAGCGGCGACCAGATCGTGGAGCTGGAGATCACCGCCCCGGCCCCCACCGACGAGGCCCAGCGCAAGGCCTACGAGCAGCTGGCCAAGGCCTTCGGCCAGGACATCTGAAACCGGCCGCCGCGACGCGGAAGGGCATACAACAAAGGGCGGCCATGGCCGCCCTGTGTTGTATCCAGCGGTGGCAGCCTCAGCCGGCGCTGAAGATGCGCTCGATCACCTCGGACAGCTCGCTTTCGGAGAACGGCTTGGTGATGTAGGCCTTGGCCCCCTGGCGCATGCCCCACATGCGGTCGGTGTCCTGGTCCTTGGTGGTGACCAGGATCACCGGGATATGGCTGGTGGAGGCTTCCCGCTTGAGCGTGCGCGTGGCCTGGAAGCCGTTGAGGTTGGGCATCACCACGTCCATCAGCACCAGGTCGGGCAGGTTGGCCTTGGCCGCTTCCACCCCGGCGGCGCCATCGGTGGCGGTGAAGGTCTCGTGCCCCAGTTTTTCGACGATGCGCTGGATCCCCATCAGCTGGGTGGGCGAATCGTCCACGATCAGTACGCGTGCCATGTTTTCTCCCCGTTGTGATGCCAAGTGTAGTAGCGCGGCGGTGGCAAAAAGAAGGCACCGCCGCACAGAACCGCCTAGATCAGTCGATGCGCACCACGGTGCGGCCGAACGATCCCCCGGCGAGCATGGTCTCAAACACTTCAGGCAATTGCTCCAGGCCGACTTCGCGGGTGCAGATGCGCTCCAGGTGGCGCGGCTTCCACTCGCCGGCCAGCTTTTCCCAGACCCGGCCGCGGATGTCGCGGGCGGTGCCGGCACTGGCGATGCCCAGCAGGCCGACGCCGCGCAGGATGAAGGGCATCACCGTCATGTCCAGCGCCGGCGAGCCGGCCAGGCCGGCGCTGGCGACATTGCCGTAGGGCTTGGTCTGGGCCAGCAGGCTGGTCAGCATGGGGCCGCCGACGTTGTCCAGGCCGCCGCCGAAACGGGCCGATTCCAGCGGTTTGCTGGTGGCCAGGGCATCACGGCCGAGCACTTCGGCAGCGCCCAGGCTCTTGAGGTAATCGGCCTGGTCGGCCTTGCCGCTGATCGCGTGCACTTCAAAGCCGGCCTGGCTGAAGATGTCCACTGCCAGCGAGCCGACCCCGCCGGTGGCCCCGGTCACTGCCAGCGGGCCCATCGCCGGCACCTGCCGGTTTTCGGTCAGCCGGTACAGGGCCAGCGCCGCGGTAAAGCCGGCGGTGCCGATGATCATGGCCTCGCGCAGGCTCAGGCCCGGCGGCAGCGGGATGGCCCACTTGGACTCCAGCCGCACCACCTGGCTGTAGCCGCCGTCACGCACCTCGCTCATGCCGCAGCCGGTGGCAACCACCGCATCGCCTTCCTTGAAGGCCGGGTCGGTGGAGGCGATCACCGTGCCGGCCACGTCGATGCCGCCGACCAGCGGGAACTGACGCAGGATCTTGCCGCGGCCGGTGCCGGCCAGCGCGTCCTTGTAATTGACCGAGGACCACTGCGCGGCAATGACGACCTCACCCGGGGACAGCTGGTCCAGGCTCAGGGTTTCCAGGCCGCTGCGGTAGCCGGCGTCGTCGTTGTGGATGCGGAAGGCGGAAAAAGCGGCCGGGGAGGGCATGGGGGGATCCTGCAGGGTGAACAAGGCCGCCAAGATAGCTGCTCGGGGTCGGGATGGGGGCGCGCATGCAGTAGAATCGACCAACGTATGACGGCTGCGGGCACGGGAATGGCCTGGGCAGCAGCCACAAACGATGGAGCATGCATGGCCTGGAACGTACCTGGCAGCGGCGGCGGCAAGCGCCCCGACGACAAACCACGCGGCGATGGCAACTGGCCGCCGCGAGGCAACAACCGTGGCAGTGGTGGCAGTGGCGGTGGATTCGGCGGTGGTCTGCCGGGGCCATTGCGCGACCTGTTCGATGGTGGCATCGGCCGCTGGGTGCTGCTGGCCGTGGGCCTGGGTGTGGTGCTGTCCAGCTTCCAGCTGATCGGCGAACAGCAGCGTGGCGTGGTCCTGCGCTTCGGCCAGTTCTCCCGCGTGCTCGAGCCGGGCCCGAACTTCAAGCTGCCGTGGCCGATCGAGTCGGTGGTCAAGGTCAATGCAACCCAGATCAAGACCTTTTCGGCCACCGTGCCGGTGCTGACCCGCGATGAAAACATTGTCTCGGTGACCATGAACGTGCAGTACCGGGTCGAAGACCCGCGTGCCTACCTGTTCGGCACCGTGGCGGCCGACCAGGTGCTGGAGCAGGTGGCACAGTCGGCGGTACGCGAGCAGGTGGGCCGGGCCGACCTGAACTCGGTGCTCAACAACCGCGGCCCGCTGGCCGTCACTGCCGGTGACCGCCTGCAGGAGCAGCTGGCCGCCTTCCGCACCGGTCTGACCGTGACTGGCCTGACCCTGCCTGACGCCCGCCCGCCGGAAGAAGTGAAGCCGGCCTTTGACGAGGTCAACGGCGCCCAGCAGGTCAAGGAACGCCTGATCAACGAAGCCCAGGCCTATGC
>JBJEWP010000161.1:0-4522 GCA_051885115.1 Stenotrophomonas sp.
GCTGAAGTAGTCCACCTGCAGTTGGCGTTGCTCCAGCACGGCGGTGGCGACCTTTTCCCAGACTTCCGGGGCTACCACGGCCGGCAGCAGGGCCTTGCCGTTGGGCAGGCTGCGCACGCGGTCCAGCCAGTGGGCATGGCGGCTACCCTCGCGTTTGTTCAAGGTTTGCCGTGCTTCGGCGAAATGCGGCTCCAGCTGGCCCAGCACGCCGGGTGGCAGCAGGTGGCGCAGGTGGCCTTCGCACAATTGGAAGGCCATGGCTTCGGCTGCGCTCATCAGCGGCAGGCCGGGGCGCACATGGGGTTGGTAGCTCCAGCGGTACGGGCGCAGGCTGGCGATGGCCGGGTCGGGGTCGTCCTTGCTGCAGAGCAGGTCGAAGTGCTGGCTGAGCTTGCCATCGAGGTCGCGCTGCAGCGAGCGCAGGCTGATCTCGAAGCCTTCGCGTGCAAGGGCCTCATGCAATTCGGTGGTGGAGATGCTGCTGGGGTAGCGGGGAATCATCCGCAACAGGATCAGGTTCCTGAGCAGGGGATCCCTGGCTGATTCCAGCGAGGTACTGTGCGGCATGGCGGCGACGAACTCTTCCATGGTGTCGTCCACAAACTAGTGCCAGCAGGCGACAGTGGGTGTCGCTGGGAGTGCCCGCTGCGGCGGCGGTGAAAGACCGTCTGCGCGTGGCCTGAAGGCCATCGCCAGGCCCCTGCGCTGAATAAGAAATGCCCCCACAGCATGCTTCCTTGCGTTGTTGCTTTGCTTTCCCGGCACTTCCTGGCCGGCCCCTTGGCTGAATATGCCCTGTGCGGACAAATTGGGCAATATGTCACGCCTGATTCCATGCGTACATCACGCTTCAACCCGCTGCTTTTACTAGCGGCCAATGCATGCTCCGCTTGAGCTGGATAGGCGTGGACAAAAAAACGCGGTCGCACCGCGGTTTGCTGATGGCCAGGCGGGCGACCCTCAGTCAGCCTGCGACAGGTCCACGCCTTCGAGGTTGTCGATCAGGCCGGGCTCGCGCCAGTGCATGTTGGCCACGGATCTCGACCTGGATGCCTTGCTGGAAATCCAGCGTGTCGGCCAGAAGTTCAAAGGTGGAATACACCGTGTAGGTGGCGTTGCCGTTGGGCAGGCTCACCCAGTAGGTGGTGGTGCGTCCCGCGCCTGGCCAGTGGGAGGTGCTGGCCTGCTGGCGTGGCACGTTCAAGGTCAGTTCCGGGGCCCGGCCGGGACGGCCGAAGGTATAGCCGATGGTGCGGACGGCATCGCAGACCTGTACCTGCTTGCCGTAGCAGGTAGTGCAGGCGATCAGGATGTTCTGCCCGGGTGGGCAAGGTGGCCATGGCACCGGCAGGCAGCAGGGCGAGCAGTAGCGGGGCCGGCAGTAGATGGCGTTTTTCAATCTTCAGGCAAGGCATCGTGGCAGCCGTAGGAAAGCAGCTGCGATGATGGCTGGCCACAGCTACGCTGCCGCCTCCCCCGAATGGGAGAGGTGTGACGTGGCTGGTTGCCTGGTCTGCTGGCTGACCAAGGCCAGGCCAGCGGCTCAACGCCTGCCGAGCAGGCCGCCGAGCCGGGCCAGGGTGATTTCCAAGGGCGATGCCAGGCGGGCCTGGATGTTGCCGCTGCCGCAGTTGCCGCAGTGCTCGATGTAATTGAAGCCCGGAAGGCGGACATCGCCGGTGGTATGCGGGATGGTCTTGCTCCACTGGCAGTTGGCGCAGTGGAAAGTTTGTGGCGGGACGGGGAAGGCCATGCTTCAGCCCTGATAGTCGCCGTGCAGTTTTTCGATATAGGTGGCCAGCCCGAACAGGGCGAAACCGTAGACCACCGCACCACCAATGACTTTCAACATGTGCCGCTCTCCTGCAGGCCGGGATTGGCCGGGGAGTGCAGCATGCAGGCACGAGGCGACAACCGGTGTCGCCTCGCACCGCGCGGAGCTTCAGCCTTCGCGGGCCACCTGGAAACCGGCAAACGACTGGCTCACCGGCATCAGTTCGATCCGGTTGATGTTCAGATGCGGCGGCAGGTTGGCCACCCACAGGATCTGTGCGGCGATGTCATCGGCGGTCATCGGGTTGGCGCCGCCGTACAGGGCATCCGATGCGGCCTGGTCGCCGTGGGTGCGCACCAGGGTGAATTCCGTTTGCGCCATGCCCGGTTCGATCGCGGTGACGCGCACACCGGTGCCGTGCAGGTCGCTGCGCAGGCCCAGCGAGAACTGGCTGACGAAAGCCTTGGTGCCGCCATAGGCATTGCCACCGGGATACGGGTAGATGGCCGCGGTGGAGCTGACGTTGATGATCGCGCCGCGGCGCTCGATCAGCTGTGGCAGCAGGCGGTGGGTCAGGGTGACCAGGGCGGTGATGTTGGTGTCGATCATGGTGCGCCAGTCGGTCAGCGAGGCACGCTGGGCCGGAGCGGTGCCCTGGGCCAGGCCGGCGTTGTTGACCAGCAGGTCGATGCCGGCAAAGGCCGGCGGCAGCGCCGACAGCGCCGCTTCCATGGCATCGGCATCGCGGATGTCAAAGCAGGCCGGGTGCACCTTGTCCGCGCCCAGTTCGGTCACCAGGGCGTCCAGACGCTCGGCGCGGCGGCCGGTGGCAATCACCTGCCAGCCAGCGGCAACGAACTGGCGCACGGCGGCGGCGCCGAAACCGGAAGTGGCGCCGGTGATCAGGGCAGTACGGGTCATGGGGGCTCCAGACAGCAGTAAAGAAGGGGGATTTTCGCACCAATGGCTGCGGCCAGACAGCACAACGCCCGGGCGGGCCGGGCGTTGTGGGTATTGCGTGTGGGTTTACTGGGCCTTGATCGCCATCGCCTGCAGGCCGGCGGCCTCCAGTTTGGCCTTGGCCGCAGCCAGTTCGCTGGCCGTGTTGTAGGGCCCCATGCGCACCCGGTAGACCGTGGTGCCGTTGATCTGTGCCGGTTCAACCCGGGCGCCGACACCGGCCATGGCCAGGCGTGCCTTGGTGCCTTCGGCTTCACCTTCGGCCGAGAAGGCGCCGGCCTGCAGCAGGTAGCGCACGTTGCTGGCCGGCTCGGCGGTGTTGGCCGCCGTGGCAGCAGGGCGGGTGGCCGCAGACGGGGGGGGCGACGACGCTGTTGCCGGGGGCGAAGCGGCACGCTCGGTTCCGGCCGGGCGCTCATTGACCGGTGCCGGCTGGCTGGCCGGCCTGGGCACAGCACGGCCTTCCAGTGCCGCCAGGGCACGCTGGGCCTCGCTCACCGGTGCCGGGTTTTCGTTCAACGGTGCCGGCTGGTTGGCCGGTGCGGCCGGCGATTCTGCCGGCGTGGCCTGGCGCTGGGCGCGGGCCTGACGCTCGGCCTCGGCGCGGGCGGTGGCGGCCAGCTCGGCATCGGACATCTGCACCTCGCTGCCGGGCAGCAGGGTGTAGAAGTCATACGACGGCTGTGCCGGACGCTCGCTTGGCCTGGTCGTGGCGGCGTTGTTGTCGCCCCTGGCGGCCGGGCGTGGCAATGAGGCCGGGGCATCGATCTCGGCATCGGCCACCTGGGCAGGCACCGCATCCGGGTTCGGACGCGGGCCGGCGCGCAGGAAACCATCGCCTTCCCCCTTGAACAGGCTGGGCATGGCCATGAACACCACCGCGGCCACGGCGGCGATGGCCACCAGCCAGACCCATCCAGGGGTGCCGGTGTCGGTGTTGCGCTTTGCTTGGCGCTTGTTGCGTCGTGCTGCCATGAGCCGATCAGTCTCCGATCCGCGTTACATCTTTTCCGGCGCGCTCACACCCAGCAG
The DNA here is from genome assembly GCA_051885115.1 of Stenotrophomonas sp. Classification (GTDB taxonomy): domain Bacteria; phylum Pseudomonadota; class Gammaproteobacteria; order Xanthomonadales; family Xanthomonadaceae; genus Stenotrophomonas. Next base: position 3,767 of record JBJEWP010000161.1, read on the forward strand.
GCCCAGGCCATTGGCCAGGACCTGACGGGCCGCGCTGGCCAGTGCCAGCTTGGCATTGCGCTCGGAAGCATCATCCACCAGCACCGGGGTGCCGGCATACCAGGTGTGGAAGGCATTGGCCAGCTCGCGCAGGTACTGGGCGATCAGGTGCGGCTCCAGCGCTTCGCCGGCGGTTTCCACCACTTCCGGGTAGCGCGAGATTTCATACATCAGGGTCATCGAGACGGCATCGTCGACGCTGTTGAGCTTGGCAATGCCGTCGGCCTGCACATAGCCCAGGCCCTTTTCCTGGGCCTGGCGCAGCAGTGAACACACGCGGGCGTGGGCGTACTGCACGTAGAACACCGGGTTGTCGTTGCTCTGCTGGCGGGCCAGGTCGATGTCGAAGGTCAGTTGCGAGTCGGGCTTGCGTGCGATCAGGAACCAGCGCACGGCATCGGCGCCCACTTCCTCGATCAGGTCACGCAGGGTCAGGTAGGAGCCGGCGCGCTTGGACAGCTTCACTTCCTCGCCGCCGCGCATCACGGTGACCATCTGGTGCAGCACGTATTCCGGCCAGCCCTTGGGAATGCCGACATCCAGGGCCTGCAGACCGGCGCGCACGCGGGCCAGCGAGCCGTGGTGGTCGGCGCCCAGCTCGGTGATCGCGCGCACATAGCCACGCTGCCACTTGGACAGGTGGTAGGCCACATCCGGCAGGAAGTAGGTGTAGGTGCCGTCGGACTTGCGCATCACGCGGTCCTTGTCGTCACCGAA
>JBJEWP010000162.1:0-4517 GCA_051885115.1 Stenotrophomonas sp.
AGATGGCCCGTTCCGGCCTGGGTGGTGCCGACAAGCCAATCGGCAGCTTCCTGTTGGCCGGCCCCACCGGCGTGGGCAAGACCGAGGTTACCCGCCAACTGGCCATGCAGCTGGGCATCGAGTTGGTCCGCTTTGACATGAGCGAATACATGGAGCCGCATTCGGTCAGTCGCCTGATTGGCGCGCCTCCGGGCTATGTCGGGTTTGACCAGGGCGGCCTGCTGACCGAGAAGATCGTCAAGACACCGCATTGCGTGTTGTTGCTGGACGAGATCGAAAAGGCCCATCCGGACATCTTCAATCTGCTGCTGCAGGTCATGGACCGTGGTGTGCTGACCGATACCAACGGCCGTGAAGCCAATTTCCGCAACGTCGTGCTGGTGATGACCACCAATGCCGGCGCCAGCCAGGCTGCCCGCCGGTCGATTGGCTTTACCCGCCAGAACCACACCACCGACGCGATGGAAGTCATCCGCAAGAGCTTCAGCCCGGAGTTCCGCAACCGCCTGGATGCCATCGTGCAGTTCCAGGGTCTTGGCGAGGACCACGTGCTGCGTGTGGTGGACAAGTTCCTGATCGAGCTGGAAGCGCTGCTGATGGACAAGCAGGTGGCGCTCTCGGTGACCGGACAGGCGCGCAGCTGGCTGGCCGAGCATGGCTTCGATCCGGAAATGGGGGCGCGGCCGATGACCCGGGTGATCCAGGACCGGATCAAGCGCAAGCTGGCCGATGAACTGCTGTTCGGTGAGCTGGTCGATGGGGGGCGGGTACAGGTGGATGTGCGCGACGGCGAGCTGGTGGTCGATGTGCTTTCCGCGGCGGCAGTGCCCAGCCCGGCGGCCGCCGAGGCGTGAATGCCGATGCAGGTGCTGCCGCGGCCGGCAGCACCTGCTGGCTGTATCCGGGGGGCAATCCGGGGCAACGAAAAAAGCCAGCAGACGCTGGCTTTTTCTTCTGGCGTTGCAGCCAGTACCGCTTACTTCATGCGGTAGGTGATACGGCCCTTGGTCAGGTCGTACGGGGTCATTTCAACCTTGACCCGGTCACCGGTAAGGATGCGGATGTAGTTCTTGCGCATGCGGCCGGAGATATGGGCAATGATCTCGTGACCATTTTCCAGGCGGATGCGGAAGGTGGTGTTCGGCAGGGTCTCGCTGACGGTACCTTCGAACTCGATGGAGTCGTCTTTCGACATGTAATCCTGTGCAGTTCTGTGCGGCCAACGGGCCGGGTAAGGACGGCATTTTACCCGGTTGGGCCCTGAGGTGCAAAGCCCCCGGCGCTGGCGTTCAGTCGAGCAGGTCGCAGGTGGCCATCATGGGGGCACGCGATGCCCAGTTTCCGACCATGCCCGGCTGCTGGCAAAGGATCTGAATGCGTTGCAGGAACTGGTTGCGCGGCAGGCTGCTGGCGCCAAGCAGGGCCAGGTGCGGGTTGTGCACCTGGGCATCGAGCAGGGGCATCTGCCATTGCGCCAGCCAGTGACAGGCGCCAGTCAGGGCCAGTTTGGAGGCGCCGGGGCGGGCACTGAACATGCTCTCGGCGAAGAACATCCGGCCCACGGCCACGCCGTACAGGCCGCCGATCAGCTGGCCATCGGCATGCACCTGAAAGCTGTGGGCATGGCCCAGGCGGTGCAGCTGGCGGTAGGCGGTGAGCATGCGCGCATCAATCCAGGTGCCCTGCTGGCCTGGACGGGGGATGTGGGCGCACTGCTCGATCACCGCATCGAAGGCGGTATCCACCTGCAGCTGCCAGTCGTGCCGGCGCAGTTGCCGGCGGTTGCCGCGGGAGAGGTGGAAGCTGGCGGTGGCGAACACCGCGCGCGGATCGGGCGACCACCACAACAGGGGCTCGTTGGCCGATGACCATGGGAATATGCCGCTGGCATAGGCGGTGAGCAGGCGCTGTGGCTGCAGGTCGCCGCCGATCGCGAGCAGGCCGTCCGGCTCGCGCAGGGCAGTTGCCGCCGGTGGAAATGGCGCGCCGGGGTCGTCAGCCAGTTGCCAGGGAACGTGGATGGGCATGGGGAAAGCCGGAGCGCCAGAGGGGGCCCCGGCCCGGTGGCCTTAGCGGGCCTGGGCGTCGAGCCAGCGCTCGGCGTCCAGCGCGGCCATGCAGCCGAAGCCGGCCGAGGTGATGGCCTGGCGATAGTGCTGGTCGGTCACGTCGCCGGCAGCGAACACGCCTTCCACCGAGGTGGCGGTGGCATTGCCGTTGATCCCGGAGGCAATCTTCAGGTAGCCGTTGTCCATGGCCAGCTGGCCGGCAAACAGGCCGGTGTTGGGCTGGTGGCCGATGGCCACGAAGAAGCCGTGGGCATCGATGTCACGGGTGCTGCCATCAACGGTGGACTTGACCCGGACACCGGTCACGCCGGCATCGTTGCCCAGCACTTCGTCGACTTCATGATGCCAGACGGTTTCGATCTTGCCGGCGGCAACCTTGGCAAACAACTTGTCCTGCATGATCTTTTCCGCACGCAGGGTGTCGCGGCGGTGGACCAGGTAGACCTTGCGCGCGATGTTGGACAGGTACAGGGCTTCTTCCACGGCGGTGTTGCCACCGCCGACCACGATCACGTCCTGGTCGCGGTAGAAGAAACCGTCGCAGGTGGCGCAGGCGGAAACGCCGCGGCCCTTGAAGGCCTCTTCCGATTCAATGCCCAGGTACTTGGCGGTGGCGCCGGTGGCAATGATCAGGGCGTCGCAGGTGTAGCTGCCGTTGTCACCCTCCAGGGTGAACGGGCGCTTGGACAGGTCGGCGCTGTGGATCTGGTCGAAGATCACTTCGGTGTCGAAGCGCTCGGCATGGGCCTGCATGCGCGCCATCAGGTCCGGGCCCATCAGGCCGTGGGCATCGCCCGGCCAGTTGTCCACCTCGGTGGTGGTCATCAGCTGGCCGCCCTGCTGCAGGCCGGTGATCACCACCGGCTTGAGGTTGGCGCGGGCGGCATAGACTGCGGCGGTCCAGCCGGCCGGGCCGGAACCGAGAATCAACAGGCGGATGTGCTTGGGGGTGCTCATAAGGGCTCGCAGGATCATCAACAGGCGCGGCGCGCCCACAAGCGTATAGCGTGGCGTGAGTGGTCGATACGATCAAGGCCGCCACCTGCAACAGCGTGATGCAGCCTCATCCTGTCGCCAGTATTGCTGCCTGCGGGGGATGCCGGCATCGTTTACCATCAACAACATAACGTGACATTTTCAACGAAGGATCGGGCGCAGTGGCCAAGCGGATCAGCGACAACGGCAAAGCGGCAGGCAAGACGGGAGGATCGCGCAAGACCGGTGCGCCCGCACTGGCAGCCGGATTGCAGCGTTTCTGGCGTGACCTGGGCCTGATCGCCATCGCCCCGGCGCTGCTGTATCTGGTGGCCAGCCTGTTCACCTATTCGGCCGATGACCCGGGCTGGTCGCGCACCGGTTCAGTGGTAGGCCCGGTGCACAACGTCGGTGGCCGCTTCGGTGCGTGGACGGCCGATGTGTTGATGCAGTTGCTGGGCTATCTGGCCTTCCTGCTGCCGGTGATCCTGGGCGTGGCGGCCTGGTTTGCCTTGTTCGGTGGCCGTCGCAACCGGCCGCGTGAGGAGGGCGAACTGGAGCCGGCCCTGCGCCTGATCGGGCTGGTCGGCTTCATCGTTGCCGGTGCCGGTTTCCTGCATCTGCGCCTGTTTGATGGCGATGTCGCCCAGGCCGGCGGCATCCTTGGTCGCCTGGTGAGCAATTCGCTCAGTGCCGCCTTCGGCCCGCTGGGCAGCAACCTGTTCGTGATCATGCTGCTGCTGGCCTCGATCACCCTGGCTACCGGGCTGAGCTGGCTGGCCTTGATGGAGCGCATCGGCAAGTGGGTGCTGGCGCTGGGGCCGCTGCTGGAGCGCGGGCAGAAACAGGCGGTGGAGATCAAGCAGGCGCGGGCCGTGCGCGAGGAGCGCGAGGTGGTGCGCAAGGCTGACGCCCAGGTGCAGGCCCGTCGCGAGCCGGTGCGGATCGAGCCGCCGGCCGCACCGGTGGTGGAAAAGAGCGAGCGTGCCAAGCGCGAAACCCAGATTCCGATGTTCTCCGGGGTACGCAGCCAGGCCAGTGGCGAGCTGCCCTCGTTGTCGCTGCTCGATGACCCCAAGCCGCAGCCGGCCGGGTATGACGCGCAGACCCTGGAAACCCTGTCGCGGCAGATCGAGTTCAAGCTCAAGGACTTCCGCATCGAGGCCCAGGTGGTCGGTGCCTACCCGGGCCCGGTGATCACCCGTTTCGAGATCGAGCCGGCGCCGGGGGTCAAGGTCAGCCAGATCTCCTCGCTGGACAAGGACATCGCCCGCGGTCTGTCGGTCAAGTCGGTGCGTGTGGTGGACGTGATTCCGGGCAAATCGGTGATCGGCCTGGAGATCCCCAACGTCAGCCGCGAGATGATTTTCCTGTCCGAGCTGCTGCGCTCCAAGGAATATGACAAGTCGGCCAGTGTGCTGACCCTGGCCCTGGGCAAGGACATCGGCGGCCGGCCGACCGTGGCCGACCTGG
>JBJEWP010000163.1:0-34288 GCA_051885115.1 Stenotrophomonas sp.
GGATGATGCGGTCAGACAAGGTGGACTTGCCGTGGTCAACGTGGGCAATGATGGAAAAATTGCGGATGAACTGCATCGAATCGTGGGACATAGGTGGCGGCGTCGCGAAGCGTCGTCAAAGATAACGCGGCATTATCGCACGGCTGGTGCCCGACCGCGTCCCCCCGCCGCCAACGGCCGGTTCACACAGCCTGCCCCGGGCAGGCCCGGGGCAGGCGTGGGGGCGCTTACTGCCCGGCCTTGACCGCCACGAAGGCATTGGAGCCGCCGGCGCGCACCAGCAGCATGACCACGTCATCCTTCTTGTAACCGGCCAGCTGCCGGTTCAACTCGGCCACCGAGCCAACCTTGTTGCGGCCGACCTGGAGGATGACCATGCCCGGTGCCAGCCGGGCCTGGCGGGCCGCGCTGCCACTGACCTGGGCAATGCGCACACCCTGGCCGGCATCCAGCCCGGCCTGGCGGCGCTGGGCCTCGGTCAGCTCAACCACTTCCAGCCCGAGCAGGGCCACCGAACCGGACTGCGGTGCGGCCGGCGTGGCCGCCTGTTCACCGGGGCCGGCCGGGCGCTGGGCATCTTCCTCCAGCACGCCCAGGGTGGCGCTGATCTTGCGCGGCCTGCCTTCACGCAGCACTTCCAGCTCGACCTTGCTGCCCGGCGCCAGCAGGCCGATCCGCGGCGGCAGGTCCGAAGCGCTTTCCACCGCCGTGCCATTGACCGCGCGGATCACATCACCAGCTTCCAGCCCGGCCTTGGCCGCGGCACTGCCCGGCACCACTTCATTGACCAACGCGCCCCGGCTGTCAGGCAGGCCAAAGCCCTGCACCATCTCCGAACTGACCGCGCCCACGGCAACGCCCAGGCTGCCACGGCTGACCTTGCCGCTGCTGCGGATCTGTTCCACCGCGCTCATTGCCAGGTCGATCGGGATGGCAAAGCTGATGCCCATGTAGCCGCCAGAGGCGGAGAAGATCTGCGAGTTGATGCCCACCACCTGGCCGGACACATCCAGCAGCGGGCCGCCGGAGTTGCCCTGGTTGATTGCCACATCGGTCTGGATGAAGGGCACATAGCGCTGCTCGGCGCTGGTGCTGCGACCCACTGCACTGACAATGCCGGCGGTGACCGAGTGGTCCAGGCCGAACGGCGAACCGATCGCCACCACCCACTGACCGGGCTTGAGACGGTTGGAATCACCGATGGCCAGAGCCGGCAGGTCACGGGCGTCGAGCTTGAGCAGGGCCACGTCGTAGTGGGCATCGGAGCCAACCACGGTGGCGGTGTATTCGCGACGGTCGGACAGCTTGACCTTGACCTCGGACGCGCCGTCGATGACGTGGTGGTTGGTCAGCACATAGCCGTCGGCGGAAATGATGAAGCCCGAGCCCATGCCACGACCACGGATTTCCGGTGCCCCGCCGCCCTCGCCCGGGGCCGGGAAGCCGAATTCCGGGCCGAAGAAACGCCGGAAGAACTCCGGCATCTGGTCGATGTCCGGGCCGCCTCGGCGGGCCTGGCGGTTGCGCACGATGGTGGTTTCGATATTGACCACGGCCGGGCCGACACGCTCCACCAGCTGGGTGAAGTCCGGCAGGCCACTGACCAGCGGGGCGGCCGGCGCAGCCGGGGTGGCGATCGGCGGGGTGGCTGCAGCGCTGGGGGCTGACTCGTTGGCACATGCGGCCAGCGGCAGGCACAGGGCCAGCAGGCACGACAAGGACAACGCACGCGGGCGCAAGGTGATCTGGTTCATACCGGGTGATACCTCGTGACGAAAGGGCAATTCAGCGCGCTGGCAGCTGCCAGCGCCGTGGGCATGGATGAGCGGAAGACGGATCAGGACGGCCTCACGGCTGCGGTGCCTGCGGCCAGTGGCTGCTGGCGTCCGCATCACGCGGCGGTGCGAACGGGCTGCCGGACCCGGGCAGGCTGACATTGAAGGCATCCGGCCGCCCCAGCTGCGAGCGCGGCCAGGGCCTTGCCTGCGCCGGCTCGGCCGGCAGCGCAAAAGGTGAGGCCACGCTGTCGGCCGGTGCCTGTGCCGCCAGCAACGGCGGGGCGGCGACCGGATCCGGCTGCACAGCCGCGCGTACGCGAGGGGCCGGCGTGGATGCGGTCTGCACCCGGGGCGGGGCGGCCGCTACGGCGACCTGCACCGGCGCTGCCGGCGTTGCAGCCGGCGGCAAAGGCGTGGCGGCAGGGGCCACGGCCGGGGCTTGGTCCGGTGCGGCGGCAGGGGCCGGCGCGGACACCAGCAAGGGCACAGGTGTGCTTACCGGTGCACGTGCTGGCAGCAGCAACACTGCCACCAGGGCCAGGCCAGCGGCCAGTGCGCCGCCACTTGCCCAGCGCCACTGCCGGGCCCGCGCGCCTGCCGACGCCCGGGGCTGGGCAGCGGCCGGCGGCAAGGCCAGCGCCACGCGGGCAGCGAAATCTGCCGGGGCCACCGCCCCGAGCTGGCCGCGCAGGACATCACCGGCCATCTGCCAACGCTCCTGGCAGGCAGACAGGTCCAGATCGTGCTCCAGCCGACGGATCAGGAAGCGGGCCTGGTCGGCGGACAGCTCGCCGTCGATCAGGGCAGACAACTGCTGGCGATGCAGCGCATCCACGCGCCCCAGCAAGGGATCGTGGTCATGGTCGTGGTCAGACGAGTTCGGGTTCATGCTCGGCTCCGTTCACGGGTGGCACTGCGCCCTTCCAGCAGCGGGCGCAGGTGGTGGTCAATGGCCTCGCGGGCACGGTAGATGCGCGAACGCACCGTACCCACCGGGCAGTTCATGCTCTGCGCAATCTGCTCATAGCTCAGCCCCTGCACTTCACGCAGCTCGAACGCCTGGCGCCAGTCGGCCGGCAGCTGCGCCACCGCCGCCAGCACGCAACGCTCCACCTGCTCGCGCATCAGCTCGCGCTCGGGGGTATCGGTGTCGCGCAGGCGGGCGCTGTCGTTGACCACTTCGGCGTCGATCAGGTCAATGTCGGCCGCCGGCGGCCGCCGGTTCTGGGCAGTGAGGTGGTTCTTGGCAGTGTTCACGGCAATACGGTGCATCCAGGTCGAGAACTGGGCGTCGCCGCGGAAGCTGTCGATGGCACGGAAAGCGCGCACGAAGGCTTCCTGGGCGACGTCCTGGCATTCACTCCAGTCGGCGATGTAACGGCCGATCACCGCCAGCACCCGGTGCTGATGGCGGCGCACCAGCACATCGAAGGCGGCACGCTCACCGGCCTGTACCCGTCCGACCAGGGAGTGGTCGGGCTCTTGTGGCATTTGTTGGTCGGCCATACGGTCCAAAGCTCCTTACCCGCCCAGCCGAAGTCAGGCATTGAGACTGCCAAGGGGCAGGGAAGTTCCCGTCGATACCGAAAAATATCCCCACCCGGATTTAACTGGGGTTGCACCAACCTGCCTGAAGCCACCCCGGCAGGTGCCGGCTGACAAATGATTTGACGCCGGGCAAACAACCTTCCGATGATAGCCACTTCATCCATACACAACCGAATGGAACGTCCCATGCTCCCTGGCTTTGATGGGCTCCGCTTCAATCACTGGCAGCCGCGCCTGCGCGAAGACCGCATTCTGGTCCTGACCCTGGACCGCAAGGACAGTGCGGTCAACGCGATGTCGCAGGACGTGCTGCTGGAACTGGATGCGCTGATCGAACGCATCGCCATCGACCCGCCGCGCGGTGTGGTCATCAACTCGGCCAAGGCCGCCGGCTTCATTGCCGGCGCCGACCTGAAGGAATTCCAGGACTTCGATGCCAAGGGCACGGTGGGCGATGCCATCGCCCGCGGCCAGAGCATCTACCAGAAGCTGGCCTCACTGCGCGTGCCCACGGTGGCGGCAATCCACGGCCACTGCCTGGGCGGAGGCACCGAACTGGCGCTGGCCTGCCGCTACCGCGTGGCCGCCGACAATGCCCGCATCGGCCTGCCCGAAGTGCAGCTGGGGATCCTGCCCGGCTGGGGCGGCACTGCCCGCCTGCCGCAGCTGATCGGCGCCCCGGCGGCGATGGACATGATCCTGACCGGGCGCAACCTGTCGGCCAAGGCGGCGCGTGCCAATGGTCTGGTGGACAAGGTGGTGGAACTGCCGCTGCTGGAAGATACCGCCGCGGCCATGGCCCTGAAGGGCACGGTGCGCCCGTTCAAGCAGCGCGCCACTGCCTGGGCCACCAACACCTGGCCGGCGCGCAAGCTGCTGGCCCCGCAGATGGCCAAGCAGGTCGCGCGCAAGGCCAAGAAGGCCCATTACCCGGCCCCGTATGCGGCCATCAGTGCTTGGGAAAAGACCGGCGGTGCCGGTATCGGTGCCCGCCTGGCGGCGGAAAAGCGTGCCGTGGTCAAGCTGGCCTCCGGCCCGGTGGCCCGCAACCTGATGCGCATCTACTTCCTGTCCGAGCGCCTGAAGGGGCTGGGTGGCAAGGACGCCAGGATCAACCACGTGCACGTGGTCGGTGCCGGGGTAATGGGCGGTGACATTGCCGCCTTCGCGGCGTTGAAGGGCTTCAACGTGACCCTGCAGGACCGTGAGCAGCGCTTCATCGATGGTGCCCTGACCCGGGCCCAGACCCTGTTCGAGAAGAAGGTGCGCGATCCGGCCAAGCGTCCGCAAGTGGCGGCCCGCCTGAGCGGCGACCTGTCCGGCGCCGGCGCAGCCAGGGCCGACCTGGTGATCGAGGCGATCATCGAGAACCCGCAGGCCAAGCGTGAGCTGTACGCCCAGCTTGAGCCGACGATGAAGCTCGACGCACTGCTCAGCACCAACACCTCGTCCATTCCGCTGGACGAGCTGACCGACCACATTGCGCGCCCGGCGCAGTTTGCCGGTCTGCATTACTTCAACCCGGTGGCGCAGATGCCGCTGGTGGAGATCATCCGCCACGACGGCATGGCCGCAGACACCGAGCGTCGCCTGGCCGCCTTCTGCAAGGCGCTGGGCAAGTTTCCGGTGCCGGTGGCCGGCACCCCGGGCTTTTTGGTCAACCGTGTGCTGTTCCCCTACATGCTTGAAGCGGCCAACTGTTATGCCGAGGGTATCGCCGGCCCGCTGATTGACAAGGCGGCGGTCAACTTCGGCATGCCGATGGGCCCGATCGAGCTGCTCGACACCGTGGGCCTGGACGTGGCCGCCGGCGTCGGCCGCGAGCTGGCCCCGTTCCTGGGGCTGCAGATTCCGGCTGCCCTTGCCACGGTGGACCCGGCCAGGCGCGGCAAGAAGGATGGCCAAGGCATCTACAAGTGGGACAACGGCAAGCCCGTCAAGCCTGCGCTGGCAAAGGACGCACAGGCACCCAGCGACCTGGAAGACCGCCTGATCCTGCCGCTGCTCAACGAAGCGGTGGCCTGCCTGCACGAGGGCGTGGTGGCCGATGCCGACCTGCTCGATGCCGGGGTGATCTTCGGCACCGGCTTTGCGCCCTTCCACGGCGGCCCGATCCAGTACATCCGCAGTGTCGGCGCGGACGCACTGGTGACCCGCCTGAAGGCCCTGCAGGCCCGCTACGGCGACCGCTTCGCCCCGCGCCCGGGCTGGGACAACCCCGCCCTGCGCCAGCACTGAGCTGCCCGCCCCACCCTGCACCAACACCACGACCGCCCCCCCGGGCGGTCGTGTCATTTGCGTTTGTTGCACACCGGAAGGCGCCCGGCCAGCCGATACAATGCGCGCCGGCCTGCTCAATTCCCCGGGCAGCCGGCCGCTATCGTTCCATTACCCCACCGCTGCACGCTTTACCGGATTTGTGATGTTGCCGCAAGACAAGCAGGACGAACTTACCGCCCCCCTCGCCCAGGCCTGGCAGGCACAGCTGCAGGCCACCAGCGCCGAGGCTTTCGCCCTGCTCGATGGCCTGGCCCACGACACCCCGCAGACCCTGGCCAATCATTTCTATGCCGTGCTGATGGATGACTCCCGGGCCAACCGTTTCCTGGACCACGAGCAGGTGCGCAACCGCCTGCAGCCGGCCATGCAGCGCTGGCTCAACCAAGTGCTAGGCGCCCGCCCCGGCCAGATTGCCGAGCTGCTCAAGCAACAAAGCGTCATCGGTGACGTGCATGCCCGGGTCGGCATTCCGGTGGACCTGGTGCTGCGCGGCATGCGGGTGATCAAGCTGGCCCTGGTCGACGAGGCCGTGCGCCGAACCGATGACCTGCAACTTGCACACCAGGCCAGCATCACCCTGCTGTGCTCGATCGGCATTGCCTGCGAGGGCATGACCCTGGCCTACTCGCGCTCGCGCGAACGCTCGGCCCGCGCCGACGCGGCCTACCGCCTGTTCTCGCTGATCCAGAACATCAGCGCCGAGCGCGAACGCCAGCGCGCCTTGCTGCTGGACTGGGAAAACAGCCTGCTCTACGCCCTGGCCGGGCCCCAGGGGCTGGGCTCGGTGGAGCCGTTGAGCCAGGCCGAGTTCGGCCTGTGGTTCGTGCACAAGGGCATTCCCAGTTTCGGCCAGAGCAGTGAAACCGAGCACACCCTGACCCTGATCGCGCAGATCGACCAGTTGTTGGCCGGGCAACAGGGCGATGCCCCGCTGCCGTTGCTGGACTGCCTGGACCAGGTGCGCCAGTGCCTGGGGCAGATCCACCACCTGCAGAGCATGCTGTTCGAGCGCATCGGCAAGCTCGATTCCGGCAGCGACACCCTGACCAACCTGCTCAACCGCCGCTTCCTGCCCACCGTGCTGCGGCGGGAAATCGAGCTGGCCACCAACACCAACAGTGGTTTTGCGGTGCTGTTGATCGACCTGGACCACTTCAAGCAGATCAACGACAACCACGGCCACGAAAGCGGTGACCGCGCCCTGCAGCAGGTGGCGGCCACCCTGTCCCAATACACCCGCGGCAGCGATTACCTGTTCCGCTATGGCGGTGAGGAGTTCGTGGCCGTGCTGGTGGGCGTCAACGAAGGCCAATCGCGCGCCATTGCCGAAAACCTGCGCAAGCTCATCGCCAACCAGCCGCTGCAGGTGGGCGAGCAGGCACTGACCCTGACCGCCAGCATCGGCATTGCCCTGTTCGACGGCCACCCTGACTACGAGCGCCTGATGGCGCGGGCTGATGCAGCGATGTACCAGGCCAAGAACAACGGCCGCAACCAGGTGGCCGTGAGCGACTGAGGCCGCCACCGCCGGTTGCAACAAAAAACCACGCCCAGGCGTGGTTTTTTGTTTGCCGCGGCCTTGCCAACCCCGGCTCAGGCCGGGCTGCCGGCCAGCAGTGGCCGTGCGGCGGCCGGCTTGCTCGGCAGCGAGTGGCGCAGGATGCGCCAGACCACCTGTCCGAACTGGCGGGCCATCGAGCCGGTGTTGTAATGCTGGCCATAGCGGGCGCAGATCTGGCGCACTTCCACGGCCATGGCGGCATAGCGGTTGGCCGGCACGTCCGGGTAGAAGTGGTGCTCGATCTGGTGGGACAGGTTGCCGGTCATGATGTGCATCCACTTGCCACCGGTCAGGTTGGACGAGCCACGCAACTGGCGCAGGTACCAGTGGCCCCGGCTTTCATCCTTGACACATTCCTTGGGGAAAGTTTCCGCGTCGGCGGTGAAGTGGCCGCAGAAGATCACCACATAGGTCCACACATTGCGCAGGCCATTGGCCATCAGGTTGCCCAGCACCACGGTCAGGAAGAACGGGCCGGCCAGTGCCGGGAACAGTACGTAGTCCTTGAGCAGCTGCTTGGTCACCTTGCGCCGCACCGGCCGGGACTGCTGCCACAGCTCGCGCAGGGTGACCCGGCCCAGGAACAAACGGCCCAGGCGCAGATCCTGGATGGCGATGCCCCACTGGAAATACAGCGCAAAGATCACCGCGATCACCGGCTGCATCAGGAAGAACGGATGCCAGCGCTGCTCGGGGAAGATGCGCAGCAGGCCGTAGCCGATGTCATCGTCCATGCCGCGCACATTGGTGTAGGTGTGGTGGCTGAAATTGTGGGTCTTGCGCCAGCTCTCAGAGGTGCCGGCGATGTCCCATTCGTAGGTCTTGCCCTGCAGGGACGGATCGCCCATCCAGTCGTACTGGCCGTGCATCACGTTGTGCGCCAGCTCCATGTTCTCCAGGATCTTGGACAGGCCCAGCAGCACCGCACCGGCGATGCCCAGTGGCCACAGCAGCGCGGCGGCATACAGCGGGGAGAAGGCGGCCGCGTAGAGCACCACCCTGCCGGCTACGCCGACCCAGCGCACGGCCGCCTCGATGCGACGGATGTAACGGGCATCGGCCGCGCCAAGGGTAGCCACATGACGCGCGCGCAGGGCATCCAGCTCGGCCCCGAAGGCATCCAGTTCGGTGGCGGTCAGGGCACGGTTGTTTACCGGGGACATGCTTACAACTCCAGAATCAGGTCGGTGCTGGCGCGGTTGACGCACAGCTTGATGGCCGTGGATGGCTCGGCGGTGACATCGCCATTGAGCAGATTGCGCACCACCCCCTCGCGCTTGTGGCAGGTGCAGGTGTTGCACACCCCCATCCGGCAACCGGCGGGGGGGTTGATGCCCTGGGCTTCCAGCGCCGCCAGCAGCGACTGCCCGCGCGCCACGCGCAAGCGACGGCCACTGCGTGCCAGTTCCAGTTCGACCTCCCCACCCTCGCTGTCATCCACCGCCGGCAGGCTGAAGGCCTCGGCCATGAAGCCGGCCACCTGCCCCTGCAGGCGCTGGCCGGCCGTCTGTACGAAGCCGGCCGGGCCGCAGGCCAGTACCTGGCGCCCGGCCAGTGCGGGGATCGCCGAAAAATCAAACGCGCCCACCCGCGGTGCGGGGGCGGACCCATCACCGGTCACCGCCAGCTGGCAACGGAAGTTGGCATGGCGTGCGGCCAACGTGGCCAGCTCATCGGCAAAGCACTGCTCACTGCGCTGGCGCACCCAGTACACCAGGTCCACCGACACCGGCATGCCGGCCGCATCGAGCTGACGCAACAGCGCACGCATCGGGGTGATGCCACTGCCGGCGGCCAGCAACAGCAACGGCTGGGCACCAGGATCGGCCAGGGTCATCGCACCGAATGCCTGGCTGATGCCCAGGGTGGCGCCGATCGGCAGGCCACCGGCCAGCAGCGCGCTGACCTTGCCGCCACTGACGAGCTTGGCCGTCACTTCCAGGTTGCCATCGGCCAGCAGGGTCGGGCTGTAGGAGCGGGTGGTCATCCGTCCGTCCACCTCAAGCGTGAGGTTGATGTGCTGACCCGGCTTGATCCCGGTCCAATGCCGGTTCGGCCGCAGCACCACAGTCACCGCCGCACTGCCCTCGGCACGCCGGCTGACCAGCTGGGCCAGCGGCCGACGCAGGGTCCACAACGGGTGTGCCTTGGTGGACCAGAAATCGAAAAAGGCCTCGCTCACCCACGGGATCGGTGGCGGTGTCGGGTTGTGGTAGCGGTATTTCATGGGGCACAACTATACGGTTACGCAGACAGGCGTGTATACAGTTGTATATCCACAAGCGCGCTATCATTCATGCAGATGACCGCGATTGACCCCATGACCTCCCACGCCCCGGCCAACGACACCGATACACCCGCGCCGCGCAAGGCAGGCATTTCCCGTGATGACCTGCTGGCCGCCGCACTGGCGCTGATCGGCCCACACCGCAGTGTCTCCACCCTGAGCCTGCGCGAAGTCGCGCGCGAGGCCGGCATCGCCCCCAACTCGTTCTACCGCCAGTTCCGCGACATGGACGAGCTGACCGTGGCCCTGATCGAACGCGCCGGGCAGTCGCTGCGCACGATCATCGGCCAGGCGCGACAGCGCGCAGCAGGCTCGGACCGCGGCGTGGTCCGGCTGTCGGTGGAAACCTTCATGGAACAGCTGCGCGCCGACGACAAGCTGATGCACGTGCTGCTGCGCGAAGGCACCGCCGGCTCGGATGCCTACAAGCAGGCGGTGGACCGCCAGCTGGGCTATTTCGAGGACGAGCTGCAGCTGGACCTGATCCGCCTGGCTGCTGCCGACAACGGCGCGGTACTGCTGGAACCGGCACTGGCGGCCAAGGCCATCACCCGGCTGATCTTCGCCATGGGCGGCACCGCGCTGGACCTGCCGCCGACCAGGGACGAGGAGCTGATCGTGCAGATGAGCCACATGATCCGCATGATCATCACCGGCGCGCGCACCCTCGCCGGGCACCCGCCGCGCAACTGAGCCGGTACCGGCCAACCCCACCCTGGCCCGCGTCGCCTGCGGCATCCTCCGACGTAGCGCCAGCGGTGATTCCTGGCCAGGCCCACCGATGCCCCTCCTTGGTGCAGCACGGGCACCCGCTCCGGCGGATCAGGCCAGCCTGCACCGCCGCTTCCTCCCGCCGGCCCAGGGCAATGCCGAGAATGGGCACATCCATTAAGCCGATATCGGCACAAAAATACAGCCCTGAAGCATACCCCGGCCAGGCCCGCCCATCGCCAGCCCGCGCCCCGGGTTCCGGCCCCGATGATGGCTTGGCACGGCCTGCTCCGGGAGCAGCGCGCAGGCGCAGGCCGGGTCAGCAAGCCAGCAGGAATCGGCAAAAAATGGGCTTGAATGCTGAAAAACCCGAAAAACTTGAGGAGAAAAACCCGTTGGCGCTAGACTAGGCTGTTTTCAGCAATGAAGACGGAGGCACGGCAACTGCTCGTGAGGACTCTCCCCCTGATCATCGCGGCCACCCTTTCCGGAATTTTCACCGGAAACGCAATGGCCGAAAACAGCACAGAAAAAGACAGCTATCTGGAGGTCGGCGGCGCCATCCGTTTCAACTACGGCTGGCTGGATTACGGCTCCACCGACGGCATCAGCCTGGAACTTCTGCGCGCCGACCTGAAAGCCGGTACCGGCCCCCTGTCCTTTTCCGCCCAGTACCGCTGGTACGACGGCTTCGATGCCATCCACCACGCCTGGCTGGGCTGGCAGCTCACTCCGGACACCGCCCTGAAAGCCGGCATCCAGCAGGTCCCCTTCGGCCTGTTGCCCACCGCCTCGCACAGTTTCTGGTTCGGTTCCGGCTATTACCTCGGGCTGGAGGATGACTACGACCCCGGCCTGGTGCTGAGCCGGCAACACGGCAGCACCCAGTGGCAGCTGGGCTGGTTCAGTGGCGATGAATACGGCGATGCCCGTCGCTACCGGCGCTACTCCTTCGACATCGCCGCCACCGATACCCAGCCCTACCGCGAGCGCGACCGCGTGCATGCCCGCATCGAGCACAGCGGCGGCGGCACCGGCAGCCAGTGGTTGCTGGGAGCCTCCGGCCTTGTCGGCCGGCTGCAGGACATCCACAGCCGCCAGCACCATCGCCAGTACGCTGCCGCCGTCCACGCCCAATGGCAGCACGGGCCATGGACCACCCAGCTGCAATGGGCCCGCTACCGGCATGACGTGCCCGGCCAGCGCATCGCCCTGTCTGCCTTCCAGGCACCGTTCGAGGTGGCCGCCCATGCCGATGTGCCCACCGCCAACCTGGCCTACGACTTCGGCGCGCTCGGCAGGCTGGAACAACTGAGCTGCTACAACAACCTGAGCATGACCCGCCCGCTGGGCGGTCAGCCGGGCCTGCGCAACTCGTGGCAGAACGTCACCGGCTGCAGCCTGCACAAGGGGCCCATGGTCACCTATGTGGACTGGATTGCCGGCAACAACATGTGGTTCGCCGGCGGCCCGGGCATCGGCATCGATGACGGCTCCCCCTCACGCTGGCATTCCCGCCTGAACGTGAACATCGGCTTCTACTTCTGAGCCCTCGCCATCGTTGGCACCCTGCTGCCAGGTACCCACACCTGACGGCCCAACATCCACGGAGGAACCCATGCAGAGCCCTGCTCCGCAACAGCCCCCCGTCCGCCAGCGGATCCTTCCGCAGGTGTTCATTCCCACCGCGGCCAGTGTCCTGGCCCTGCTCGCCTTCTCCATCGCCGCCCCCGAACTGGCCACCCGCTGGTTCACCGCCGCCAAGACCTGGGCGGCCAATGATGCCGGCTGGTTCACCATCCTGGCCGTGGCCGGCTTCCTGATCTTTGTGGTCAGCCTGGCCTTCAGCCGTTATGGCCAGCTCAAACTGGGCCCGGACCACAGCCAGCCCGACTACAGCTATGCCTCCTGGTTTGCCATGCTGTTTGCCGCCGGCATGGGCATCGGCCTGATGTTCTTCGGCGTGGCCGAGCCGATCATGCATTACGCCACGCCGCCGGTCGGCACCCCCGAATCCACCGCCGCGGCCCGCCAGGCCATGCGCATCACCTTCTTCCACTGGGGCATCCACGCCTGGGCGATCTATGCGGTGGTGGCCCTGGCCCTGGCTTACTTCGCCTACCGCCACAACCTGCCGCTGCGCATCCGCTCGGCACTGTATCCGTTGATCGGCAACCGCATCCACGGGCCCATCGGCCATGCGGTGGACACCTTTGCCGCACTGGGCACGATCTTCGGCCTGGCCACGTCGCTGGGCCTGGGCGTGATGCAGATCAATGCCGGCCTGAACTACCTGTTCGGGCTGGAAGTGAGCACCGTGGTGCAGATGGGGCTGATCGTGCTGATCACCCTGCTGGCCACCGGCTCGGTGGTGGCCGGGCTGGACAGCGGGGTACGCCGCCTGTCCGAGCTGAACATGGTCCTGGCGGTGATGCTGCTGGCCTTCGTGCTGGTGTTCGGGCCCACCGCCCACCTGATGCAGACCCTGGTGCAGAACACCGGCATGTATGTGTCCCAGCTTTTCTCGATGACTTTCAACCTGTACGCCTACGAGCCCACCGGCTGGCTGGGCGGCTGGACCCTGTTCTACTGGGGCTGGTGGATTGCCTGGTCACCATTCGTGGGGATGTTCATCGCACGCATCTCGCGCGGCCGCAGCGTGCGCGAATTCGTGGTCGGTGTCCTGCTGGTGCCCTTGGGCTTCACCTTCCTGTGGATGACCATCTACGGCAACACCGCCCTGTACATGGTGCGCGTGGAGGGCATGCAGGAGCTGGTGCAGGCCGTGGCGGCGGACAGCTCCACTGCCCTGTTCGCCTTCTTCGAGCACCTGCCCTTGACCCTGCTCACCTCTTCGCTGGCTGTGCTGCTTGTGGCCCTGTTCTTCGTCACCTCGGCCGACTCCGGTGCCCTGGTCATCGACATGCTCACCTCCAAGGGGGAGGAGGAATCCCCGCTGTGGCAGCGCATCTTCTGGTCGATGCTGGTCGGTGGCCTGGCCATTGCCCTGCTGATGACCGGTGGGCTGGAGTCGCTGCAGGCGGCCACCATTGCCAGCGCCCTGCCCTTCACCGTGATCATGATCCTGATGTGCTGGGGGCTGCTCAAGGCCATGCATCTGGACGCGACCAAACGATCGATCCTGCGCCAGGCGCGCATCCTTCCGGGCACCAGCGAGGACTGGCGCGCGCGCCTGCGCCTGCTGGCGCACAACCCGCTCAAGGTCGAGGTCACCGGCTTCATTGCCGACAAGGTGATCCCGGCACTGGAAGAAGTGGCCGCCGAGCTGCGCAAGCAGGAACTGCCGGTGCAGGTCACCCTGGGCGAGGATGGACGCGCCCTGCTGCGGGTCGGCCACGGCGAGGAGATGGACTTCTTCTACGCCGTGCGCCCGCAGCCGTATGACCCGCCCAGTTTCGCCCTGCAGGATCCCCGGCGCCCGATCGCCGAAGGCACCCGCCATTACCGCGCCGAGGTCTACCTGCGCGAAGGCGGCCAGGACTACGACGTGATGGGCTGGCCGCGGGTGCAGCTGATCCACGACGTGCTGGACCAGTACGAACGCCACCGCCAGTTCCTGGACCACGTGCGCTGAGCCCCCCATGTACAGACGCCGCCCGCAAGGGCGGCGTTTTTGCAGCACCCGCCGCTCCCCTGCCGCGCCAGTGGACAACTGCAGGGCAGGCCGCCCCAACGCGGCAAGCGGCTGCGATGCCCCCCCTGCTCCTGGAGGCCACCCGGCCACTTCCAGCCCCCATCGCCACCGCTCCCGGCCCCTCACCTACAATGGTCGGCCCCTGCGGGCCGGTGGCCTGCGTCGACAAAGTGATGGACCCAAGCGTGAGTGCCAAGCAGCCCG
Organism: Stenotrophomonas sp.; assembly: GCA_051885115.1. GTDB lineage: Bacteria > Pseudomonadota > Gammaproteobacteria > Xanthomonadales > Xanthomonadaceae > Stenotrophomonas. The sequence continues at coordinate 14,025 of JBJEWP010000163.1, forward strand.
AACATACCCCGTTGATGAAGCAGTTCTTCGCCGCCAAGGCGGACCATCCGGACCTGCTGCTGTTCTTCCGCATGGGCGATTTCTACGAGCTGTTCTATGACGATGCGCGCAAGGCCGCACGCCTGCTGGACATCACCCTGACCCAGCGCGGCAGCTCCGGTGGTGCGCCGATCCCGATGGCCGGGGTGCCGGCACATGCTTATGAAAGCTACCTGGCCCGGCTGGTAGCGCTGGGCGAATCGGTTGCGATCTGTGAGCAGATCGGCGACCCGGCACTGGCCAAGGGCCTGGTCGAGCGCAAGGTGGTGCGCATCGTCACCCCCGGCACCGTCACCGACGAGGCCCTGCTGGACGAGCGCCGCGACACCCTGCTGATGGCCGTGGCCCGCGGCAAGCGCGGCTTCGGCCTGGCCTGGGCCGACCTGGCCGGTGGCCGTTTCCTGGTCAACGAAGTGGACACCGAAGAACAGCTGGAGGCCGAACTGGCCCGGCTGGAGCCGGCCGAGTTGCTGGTGCCCGACGAGGACAACTGGCCGGCCTTCGTGGCCCAGCGCCGTGGCGCCCGCCGCCGTGCACCGTGGCTGTTTGATACCGATTCGGGCCGCCGCCAGCTGCTGGCCTTCTTCAAGCTGCATGACCTCACCGGCTTCGGTATCGAGGACAAGCCGCAGGCCATTGCCGCCGCCGGTGCCCTGCTCGGCTATGTCGAGGAGACCCAGAAGCAGCAGCTGCCGCACCTCAGTGCAATCAGCAGCGAGACCTCGGCCGACGCCATTGCCATGAACGCGGCCACCCGCCGCCACCTGGAGCTGGACACCCGCGTCGATGGCGACACCCGGCACACCCTGCTCGGCGTGCTTGATTCGACCATCAGCCCGATGGGCGGGCGCCTGCTGCGCCGCTGGCTGCATCGCCCGCTGCGTACCCGCGGTGTCCTGCAGCGCCGCCACCAGGCCGTGGCCACCCTGATCAACTGCGGCGCCGATGCCGACCTGCGCGATACCTTCCGTGGCCTGGGCGACATCGAGCGCATCCTCACCCGGGTGGCCCTGCGTTCGGCCCGCCCGCGTGATTTTTCCACCCTGCGCGACTCGCTGGCCCTGCTGCCGCAGGTGACGCAGATTCTGGCTCCGCTCAATTCGCCGCGCCTGGCCGCGCTGGGCAGCGAACTGGACCGCCACGGCCACACCGCCGAGCTGCTGGTGCGTGCGATTGCCCCGTTGCCCTCGCTCAAGCTGGTCGATGGCGGGGTGATTGCCGATGGCTTTGACCTGGAGCTGGACGAGCTGCGCCGCCTGTCCACCCATGCCGACCAGTTTTTGATCGACCTGGAAGCGCGCGAGCGCGAGACCACCGGCATCAACACCTTGAAGGTCGGCTACAACCGCGTCCACGGCTACTACATCGAAATTTCCAAGGGCCAGGCCGACAAGGCACCGGTGCACTACACCCGCCGCCAGACCCTGACCAATGCCGAGCGCTACATCACCGAGGAGCTCAAGGGCTTCGAGGACAAGGTGCTCAGCGCACGCGACAAGGCGCTGGCGCGCGAGAAGGCGCTGTACGAGCAGCTGCTTGATGCGCTGGTGGTCGAGCTGGAACCGCTCAAGCGCTGCGCCGCCGCGCTGAGCGAACTGGACGTGCTGGCCGGCTTTGCCGAGCGCGCCCAGGCGCTGGACTGGACCTGCCCGGAACTGCGCGAGCAGCCCGGCCTGGTGATCGAGCGCGGCCGCCACCCGGTGGTGGAGGCGGTACGCGACGTACCATTCGAGCCCAACGACCTGCGTCTGGACCCGGCCCGGCGCATGCTGGTGATCACCGGCCCGAACATGGGTGGTAAGTCCACCTACATGCGGCAGAACGCGCTGATCGTGCTGCTGGCCCACATCGGCAGCTTCGTGCCAGCCAGCCGCGCCCTGATCGGCCCGACCGACCGCATCCTCACCCGCATCGGCGCCGGCGATGACCTGGCCCGTGGCCAGTCCACCTTCATGGTCGAGATGGCCGAGACCAGCTACATCCTGCACCACGCCACCGAACACTCGCTGGTGCTGATGGACGAGATCGGCCGCGGCACCTCCACCTACGACGGCCTGGCCCTGGCCGATGCAGTGGCCCGCCACCTGGCCCAGGTCAACCGTTGCTACACCCTGTTTGCCACCCACTATTTCGAGTTGACGGCGCTGGCCGACGAGGCCGTGGACGGTGGCCCGTCAGGCATTGCCAATGTCCACCTGGATGCGGTGGAACACGGCGATGCACTGGTGTTCATGCATGCGGTCAAGGACGGCCCGGCCAACCGCAGCTTCGGCCTGCAGGTGGCCGCGCTGGCCGGCCTGCCGCGGCAGACCGTGGCCGCTGCCCGTCGCCGTCTGGCCGAGCTGGAAACGCGCAGCAGCCAGGATATTGCCCGCGCCCCGGCCGACGAGCCGGCTCCGCAGCAGTTCGGCCTGTTCCCGCCGCCGGCCGACGGGCTGAGCGAAGCCCTGGCACAGATCGACCCGGACGAGCTGACCCCGAAGCAGGCGCTGGAGGCGCTGTACCGGCTGAAGTCACTGACCTGATGCGTCACAGCCTGACGGCAGCAAACCTGCCTGTCCGGGCGCGCAGCGTGCGGATAATGGCGGTGCGGCTGGTGCCTGCGCTGGCGGCGGCCGCATCCGGCTCTGATGTGCCATTGGCCCCGGGAAGTCGATAGAAAATCACTATCGATACAAACGGGCAATTGGATTGGGTATTTCACTGAAGGATGGCTACAGTGGACTCAAGATGTCCCACCAGCCAGCAGGAGCACGCCATGAGCAGCAACGACACCAAACCCAGCTGTCCCTACCACAGCGCCCCGTCGCCCGAACAAGCCGCCCAGGCCCAACGCGACACCAGCACGACCCCGGCGCAGAAGCATGGCGATGCCCCTGTCACGCCGATGACCACCGCTTTCGGCGCACCAGTGGTGGACAACCAGAACAGCAAGACCGCCGGCCCCCGTGGCCCACTGCTGATGGAAGACGTGTGGCTGCTGGAGAAGCTGGCCAACCTCAACCGCGAGGTCATCCCCGAGCGCCGCATGCATGCAAAGGGCTCGGGCGCGTTCGGCACCTTCACCGTCACCCATGACATCAGCCAGTACACCCGCGCCAAGCTGTTCTCGGCGGTGGGAAAGCAGACCGAAATGTTCGCCCGTTTCACCACCGTGGCCGGCGAGCGTGGTGCAGCCGATGCCGAGCGCGACATCCGCGGCTTCGCACTGAAGTTCTACACCGAGGAAGGCAACTGGGACCTGGTGGGCAACAACACGCCGGTGTTCTTCCTGCGCGACCCGCGCAAGTTCGGCGACCTCAACAAGGCGGTCAAGCGCGACCCGCACACCAACCTGCGCAGCGCGCGCAACAACTGGGACTTCTGGACCCTGCTGCCGGAAGCACTGCTGCAGGTGACCGTGGTGATGAGCGACCGCGGTATCCCGCGCAGCTTCCGCCACATGAACGGCTTCGGATCGCACACCTACAGTTTCATCAACGAGGGAGGTGAACGCTTCTGGGTGAAGTTCCATTTCCTCACCCAGCAGGGCGTGCAGGCACTGACCGATGCGCAGGCCGAAGTGCTGGTGGGCAAGGACCGTGAAAGCCACGGCCGCGACCTGTTCCAGGCAATCGAGCGCGGCGAGTTCCCGAAGTGGAAGCTGTTCGTGCAGGTGATGCCGGAGCTGGAGGCGGAAACCTACCGCATCCATCCGTTCGACCTGACCAAGGTCTGGCCGAAGAGCGACTACCCGCTGATCGAGGTCGGCGAGTTCGAGCTCAACCGCAACCCGGACAACTGGTACATGGATGTGGAGCAGTCCGCGTTCGCACCGAGCAACCTGGTGCCGGGCATCGGCCCGTCGCCGGACAAGATGCTGCAGGCTCGCCTGTTCGCCTACTCCGACGCGCAGCGCTACCGCCTGGGCGTGAACCACCACCAGATTCCGGTCAACGCCGCCCGCTGCCCGGTGCACAGCAACCACCGCGATGGCGCGATGCGCGTGGACGGCAACTACGGCGGCCTGCCGCATTACGAGCCCAACAGCTACGGCCAGTGGCAGGAGCAACCAGCCTACCGCGAGCCGGCCCTGAAGATCCGTGGCGATGCCGACTTCTGGAACTTCCGCGAAGACGACAACGACTACTTCAGCCAGCCCGGCGCGCTGTTCCGCAGCTACAACGCCGAGCAGAAGCAGCGCCTGTTCGACAACACCGCGCGCGCCCTGGGCGATGCGCCGGACTTCATCAAGCAGCGCCACATCGACAACTGCAACAAGGCCGATCCGGCCTATGGTGCAGGCATCGCGGCGGCACTGCAGAAGCTGGCCAGCGCAGCCGCCTCGGCTGATCCGTTCGCACCGCCGCCGCACCCGGGCCACGATTTCCCGACCGCCACTCCGGGTGCAGAGGACATCGAGCTGTAAGCCGGACGCTCTACCGGGCCTGTTCCATGCACCCCCGCCGGCTGGCATGCCGACGGGGGTGTTTGCGTGCACGGGCACATCTTCCCACCGCCGTCGTGCCGGCGGTTACCATGCCCGCCTGCCATCACCACAAGGATTCCGATCCATGAGCCTGACCAACGACCTTCTTTCCCAGCTGCAGGGCGCGCCGCTGCAGCAGGTTTCCCAGCAGCTGGGTATCGACAGCCAGCAGGCATCGGGCGCGATCAGTGCCGCGCTGCCGCTGCTGATGGGCGCCCTTGGCAAAAACGCGGCCCAGCCGCAGGGCGCGCAGGCACTGCTCGGTGCCCTGCAGAACAACCACAGCGGCCTGGACATCGGCAGCGTGCTTGGCGCGGTGCTCGGCGGGGGTGGCGCCAACAATCCGGCCGCCAACGGTGCCGGCATCCTCGGCCACATCTTTGGGGGCAACCAGAGCCTCGCCGAGACCGGCCTGGCCCAGGCCACCGGCCTGAGCACTGATCGCAGCAAGCAGCTGCTGGCGATCCTGGCCCCGATCGTGATGGCCTTCCTGGCCAAGCAGATGGGCAGCAAGGGCCAGAATGATGCGGCCGGCCTGGGCCAGCTGCTGGGCCAGGAGCAACAGGCCGTGCGCAACCAGGGCGGTATTGCCGGTGGCCTGCTGGGCAAGGTGCTCGACCAGGATGGCGATGGCCAGCTGGGCATGGGCGACCTGATCAAGCTGGGCAGCGGCCTGCTCGGCAGCGGCAAGCGCTGAGGCCCCCTGCCCCGCCGCAGACACGACAAGGCCACCCATGCGGTGGCCTTGTTGCCTGCAGCAATCAACGCGGCCTGCCTGCGGCAGGCTACAGCGCGTCGATGTCGCCCAAGGCCATGATCAAGCGGCGCGCGCGTTTGTCCGGGCGTTGTTCGGGCGGGCGGAAACCATCACGCATGGCCAGCCGCTGCGCCCGCGCCGCCTCCCGCGCCGCACGCGAGGCCTCGCTCTCGGCATACAACGCCTGCGCCACCGGGGCGGGGCCGCGGCTGTCACTCAGGCCCAGCACGCACAGCTGGAAGTTCTCCTCGCCGCGGCTGACCTGCAGCACATCACCAATGCGCACGGTGCGCGAGGCCTTGGCCCGCTGCCCGCCGACCTCGACCTTGCCGGTTTCCACCGCCTGCTTGGCCAGCGAGCGGGTCTTGAAGAAACGTGCTGCCCACAACCACACATCCAGACGGATGCCGGCCACTGCCGCCCGCCCATCCTGCTCGCCCACACCTTGCTCCTGATCGCCATGACTGGCTGCTGTGCTGGAAAATAAGGCCACCCCGGCAACGCTTCAAGCACCAGGTGACAACCGGCTTGCACGGCCGATGGTAGGGTGGGCCTTTCGTTCACCAGACCCCACCATGGCCCCCAGCCAACGCAACCTCACCACCGGCCCGATCGGCTCGTCGCTGCTGCTGTTTGCCCTGCCCATCCTGGCCGGCAACATCGCCCAGTCGCTCAATGGCTCGGTCAATGCAATCTGGGTCGGCCGCTTCCTTGGCGAGGACGCGCTGACCGCCACCGCCAATGCCAACTCGATCATGTTCTTCCTGATCGGCTCGGTGTTCGGCATCGGCATGGCAGCCACCATCCTGATCGGCCAGGCCATCGGCGCGGCCAACCTGGCCCAGGCACGCCGGGTGATGGGCACCTCGGCCACTTTCTTCATCGGCATCTCGGTGGTCATTGCCCTGCTCGGCCAGGCCATCTCGCAGCCACTGCTGGCGACGATGGGCACCCCGGCCACAGCCCTGCCAATGGCCGATGCCTACCTGAGGGTGATCTTCCTGGCGATGCCGCTGCTGTATGCCTTCGCCTTCTTCAGCGCCGCCCTGCGCGGTGCCGGCGACGCACGTACGCCACTGCGCTTCCTGCTGCTGGCGGTGGCATTGGACATCGTGCTCAACCCGCTGCTGATCTTCGGCTACGGCCCGCTGCCGGAGCTGGGCATTGCCGGTTCGGCCTGGGCCACCCTGGTCTCGCAGGGCGTTGCCCTGCTGGCCATGGCCCTGTACCTGCGCCACAAGCGCCACCCGCTGTGGCTGGGCCGGCGCGACATGGCCCTGTTCCTGCCGGACTGGACCATCGTGCGTACCCTGGTGGTCAAAGGCGTCCCCATGGGCCTGCAGATGGTGCTGATCTCTCTGGCGATGATCTCCATGGTGAGCATGGTCAATGGCTACGGCACCGCCACGGCGGCCGCCTTCGGCGCCTCGATGCAGCTGTGGACTTATGTGCAGATGCCGGCCATGGCCATCGGTGCAGCCTGTTCTTCAATGGCCGCGCAGAACGTGGGTGCCGGGCTGTGGCCGCGGGTGGAAGCCACCACCCGGATGGGCGTGACCTACAATTTCCTGCTCACCGGCGTGTTGATCGTTCCGATCATCCTGCTCGACCGCTGGACCCTGGCCCTGTTCCTGCCCGACGGCAGTGCCTCGCTGGACATCGCCCGCCACCTCAACCACATCGCGGTGTGGTCATTCCTGTTCTTCGGGGTCAACTTCGTCATTTCCGGGGTGGTCCGCGCCACCGGTGCGGTGGTCCCGCCGATGCTGATCCTGGGCCTGAGCCTGTGGGCCATCCGGGTGCCGCTGGCCCACTTCGCCCAGCCCTGGCTGGGGGCCGATGCGATCTGGTGGAGCTTCCCGGTCAGCGCCCTGTGCGCGATGCTGGCCTCCATCGCCTACTACCGCTTCGGCAACTGGCGCCAGGCGCGGATGCTGCCCGACACCGCCCCGGCCGGCACCCCGGCCGAAGTCGGCAGCTGTCCCCCCGCCCCGGTAGCCGATGCCGACGAGGCGATCCTGCCGCAACGCCGGCGCTAGTGGGGCAAGCCCGGCACGCCGCTCAGCGGGACGCACAAGATCAGCGCCTGTAGCCAAGACTGGCGTGTGGGCGATGCCAGTGGCAATGCTGCAGCCTGGCCCGAAGGGCGCTGTCTGAGTTTCCAGGGGAGCGCATCCACGCCGGCCGCCCTGCCCCAGACACTCGGGTTTTTTGGGTGCTGCGCATGGCGTCAGGCGAGGGGTAGCCCTCCAGCCCCCGCCCACTGGATCAGCATCAGCGGCGGTTCCGGCCACGAAAAAAGCCGCCTTGCGGCGGCCTTTTTGCTTTCCTGCTGCACCACCACAGTGGTGCACGCGGGAATTACTCGCTCTTGGAAGCAGCCAGGCGGGCAGCCTTGGCCTGGGCGGCCTTGGCCAGGTCTTCCTTGATGCGGGCAGCCTTGCCTTCCAGACCACGCAGGTAGTACAGCTTTGCCGAACGCACCTTGCCGCGACGCTTGACGTCAACCGAGTCAACGATCGGGCTGTGGGTCTGGAACACGCGCTCCACGCCGTAGCCGTGGGAGATCTTGCGCACGGTGAACGAGGAGTTCAGGCCGGCATTCTTGGTGGCGATGACCACGCCTTCATAGGCCTGGATACGCTCACGGTTGCCTTCCTTCACCTTGACGTTCACCACGACGGTGTCGCCCTGGCTGAACTGCGGCAGTTCGCGGGTGATCTGGGCGGATTCGAATTCCGCGATGATGGACTTGTTCAGCTTGCTCATGGCTCTACCGATTCTTTGATTCGGGTGGGTGTGTCGATAACGACAGCAGGTACTCATGCAGTCACCGGACTGTGCTGCACGTTTGTTGTTATGCCCCCGTCAGCCGTTGCCGGCCACAGGAAGTCGCATAGTGTAGCCAAAAGCAGTGGCCGGTGCCAGCGGCATCAGGCCTTTTTTTCGTCCGCCGCGCGCAGCAGCTTGCTGTCTGCCTTGGACAGTGCCCGCTCATCGAACAGGTCGGGACGACGGGCACGGGTACGCAGCAGGGACTGCTGGCGGCGCCAGGCCGCTATCGCGGCATGGTTGCCCGAGCGCAGCACGTCGGGCACATCGCCCAGCGCATGGCTGGCCGGCTGGCTGTAATGCGGGCAGTCGAGCATGCCGTCGCCCTCGAAGCTGTCCTGCACGGCCGACAGTTCATCGCCCAGCGCGCCGTCCTGGACCCGGGTCACCGCATCGATGATCACCGCCGCGCCGAGCTCGCCGCCGGACAGGATGTAGTCACCGATGGAGATCTCCTCGTCCACGTGGGCATCGAGGAAGCGCTCATCAATTCCTTCATAGCGGCCGCACAGCAGCACCAGGCGCTGCATCGCGGCCAGTTCGCGCACCTTGGCCTGGGTCAAAGGCGCACCCTGCGGGGACAGGTAGATCACCCGGGCCGGGGCCGGGTCGGCGGCCTTCACCGCTTCCAGGGTGTTCTGCAACGGCTCGATCAGCATCACCATGCCCGGGCCGCCGCCGAACGGGCGGTCATCCACCCGGCGGTAGTTGCCCGGCGCGTAATCGCGCGGGTTCCAGCCATGCACATCGACCAACCCGCGCTCGGCGGCACGACCGACCACGCCCAGACCGGCGGACTGGGCGATGAAATCAGGGAACAGGGTGATGACGTCGATGCGCACCGGTCAGAAATCCGGGTCCCAGTCCACGGTGATGCGGTTGGCGTCGAAATCCACGCTGACCACGAAGTCCGGGCGCACCCACGGAATCATCCGCTCGCGATCACCGCGCACCACCAGCACATCATTGGCACCGGTGGAGAACAGGTGCGACACGGTGCCCAACAGCTGGCCGGTGGTGGTCACCACTTCCATGCCTTCCAGGTCGACCCAGTAGAACTCGTCATCCTTGGGCGGCGGCAGCGCGCTGCGCGCGACATAGACCTCGGTACCACGCATGGACTCGACCACATCGCGGTCTTCCACACCCGGGAAGGTGGCCACCAGGTGTTTGCCGGTATCACGGCCGCGTGCACCGCTCAGCTCGGTTTGGACGCCGGCGGGGCTGCGCAGGATCCACGGCTGGTACTTGAAGATGGCCGAACGCGGCTCGGTCCAGGATTCGAGCTTGATCTCGCCACGGACGCCAAAAGCACCGACAACCCTGCCCAGCAGGATCCGGCGCGCGGAATGTTCATTGGTCATAAGGAGAAAGGGCCGCATCTTGCGATGCGGCCCCCTTGGATCAGGCTGCGGCCTGAGCCTTGGTCGCTTCCTTGTACAGGTTGCGGACCTTGTCGGTCATCTGGGCGCCGTTGGCAACCCACTTGTCCACGGCCGGGATGTCCAGAACAACGCGGGTTTCGGCACCCTGGGCAACCGGGTTGTAGTAGCCGACGCGCTCGATGTTGCGGCCGTCGCGGGCGCTACGGACGTCGGTAACGATGATGTGGTAGAACGGACGCTTCTTGGCGCCGCCGCGGGTCAGTCGAATCTTGACCATGGTGGTTTTCCTTTGTAGCCCAGTCGCCAGGATGGCGCGGTAAGTTGGCGATTATAGCCCGGGCCGGGAGCCATTCCAAGCCTGCACCCGCATTGGCAACTGAATGCCGGCCCAGGCTGGCATTCACACCCGGCCCGGCAGCCCGCCTTGCCGGGCAACGCACTCACAGCAAGGCGTTTGCCTGCTCCCACACCGAGTGCAGGGTTTGAGCTGCCGGCGCCCTGCGAGCCATCCATGCCGACTGCCCGGCCCAGGCCTGCATCGTGTCCAGCCGGTTGTCGGCAATGGCCTGCTGCCGCATCAGTGCGGTCAGTGCGCGCTGCACCGGGTAAGGCCGTGGCGGCGGCGCATCCTCAGCGTGTGCTGCCCGCACATAGGCCGTGCCCATTGCCCGCCCGGGGCGACCACTGAATGCACGGGTCACCCAGGTGGCTTCCGGCTCCAGGTTGGCCAGGCCCTGCCGCCAGACCAGCGGAATCGACGACTCGTCGGCGGCCAGGAACGCGGTGCCCAGCTGCACCGCACTGGCGCCCAGCATCAGGGCCGCCGCCACCCCACGGCCATCGGCGATGCCGCCGGCGGCAATCACCGGCACCTGCAGGTGGTCGGCCAGCCGCGGCAACAGGGCGAACAACCCCACCATCTGCCGTTCGGCCCTGGCGGCATCGAAAGCACCGCGATGACCACCGGCCTCCATGCCCTGGGCAACCACCGCATCGGCACCGGCCGCCTGTGCCTGCAAGGCCTCATCCAGCGTGGTGACACAGGCAAACCAGGCAATGCCGGCCGCCTTCAGCTGCTGCACCTGCTCACTGGAAAACACACCCATGATGGTCGAGGCCACCGCGGGACGGGCAGCAAGCAGGGCCTGGAACTGGGCATTGAAGTCAAATGCAGCCACATCAGCGGCAGCAAGCGGCACCGCCGGCCCCCAGTTCGCAAGGAAGGCGCGGGTGGCCGCTTCGGCATCGCCATCACGTTCTGGTGCCGGGTCAGGCAGCCACAGGTTGATCTGCGCCGGCCCCGCCGACAATTGCCGGAAGGTCGCCATCCACTGCCCGATCTGCTCCGGCGTGGACAACACCGCGCCCAGTGCGCCCATGCTGCCGGCATTGGCCAGTGCCGCCGACAGCGGTACCGGGCAGGCGCCGGCCATGGGGGCCAGCAGCACCGGCAGGCCGACGCCGAAGCGTTGGCAGAAAGACGCCACACGTTGCCTGATGGCAGGGTTCATGGCACATCCGGCGGCCGTTGCCCGCCGCCCGGGGACACGTACCCGCGCCCGCGACCGTTGCAGCCTGCTGCGGATGCGCCGGGTGATGGCATCAACGGAACGGCAGGCCGCCCTTCATGCCCATCGCCCCCATCATGCCGCGCATCGAGCGCATCATGCCCTTCATGCCGCCGCCGGCCATCTTGCTCATCATCTTTTCCATCTGCATGTACTGCTTCATCAGACGGTTGACGTCGGCCGGCTGCACACCGGCACCCTTGGCGATGCGGGCGCGGCGCGAACCATTGAGCAGGCCCGGGTTGCGGCGTTCCTTCAGGGTCATGGAGTTGATGATGGCGATCATCCGCGGCACTTCGCGGCTCTGGGTCACCTGGGCCTTGAGGTGGTCCGGAATCTGGCCCAGGCCCGGCAGCTTGTCCATCAGGCCGCCGATGCCGCCCATGTTTTCCATCTGCTCGAGCTGGTCGCGCATGTCGTTGAGGTTGAACTTCTTGCCGCTGGCCACCTTCTCGGCCAGCTTGGCCGCCTTGTCCTTGTCGACCTGCTGCTCGACCTGCTCCACCAGCGAGAGCACATCGCCCATGTCCAGGATGCGCCCGGCCACACGCTCGGGGTGGAACACATCCAGGCCATCGACCTTTTCACCGGTACCGGTGAACTTGACCGGCTTGCCGGTGATGTAGCGCACGCTCAGCGCGGCACCACCACGGGCGTCACCGTCGGTCTTGGTCAGCACCACACCGGTCAGCGGCAGCGCCTCGCCGAAGGCCTTGGCGGTGTTGGCCGCATCCTGGCCGGTCATCGAGTCGACCACGAACAGGGTTTCGACCGGGTTGACCGCCGCATGCAGGGCCTTGATCTCGGCCATCATCGCTTCGTCGATGGCCAGGCGGCCGGCGGTATCGACCAGCAGCACGTCAACGAAGGACTTCTTCGCATCGGCGATGGCCGCCTTGACGATGGCCACCGGGTCCTGGTCAGGCGAGGAGGGGAAGAACAGCACGCCGACCTGCTCGGCCAGGGTCTTGAGCTGTTCGATCGCGGCCGGACGGTAGACGTCGGCCGAGACCACCATGACCTTCTTCTTGCGCTTTTCCTTGAGCAGCTTGGCCAGCTTGCCGGTGGTGGTGGTCTTGCCCGCACCCTGCAGGCCGGCCATCAGGATCACCGCCGGCGCCGGCACATTCAGGTTCAGCTCGGAGGCAGTGGAGCCCATCACCGCGGTCAGCTCGTCGCGCACGACCTTGATCAGGGCCTGGCCCGGGGTCAGCGACTTGAGCACTTCCTGGCCAACGGCGCGCACCTTGATCTTCTCGATCAGGGCCTGCACCACCGGCAGGGCGACGTCGGCCTCGAGCAGGGCGATGCGCACTTCACGGGTGGCCTCGCGGATGTTCTCCTCGGTCAGGCGGCCACGGCCACGCAGGCGCTCGATGGTGCCGGAAAGGCGCTGGGTCAGGGACTCGAACATGCGATGCAACCTGCAGAAGGAATAACGAAACGGCCGATTATACCCATTGTGCTGCCATACTCACCGGCCCTACGCATCCACCCGGCTGCTGTGCCAAACTGTGCCGATGACAATCGTTCTCATCTCGGTCGTGATGTACCTGCTGGCCAGCGTGGTCCTGGCCCGGGCTGACAGCCCTGCTTCCGCCTCACGCCGGCGTTGGCTGCTGCCGGCAAGTGCTGCGGTCGCGATGCACGCGGCCTATCACGTGCAGGTGGCCTGGCAGACACCGGGCGGCGCGGACATGCACTTCTTTGCCGCACTGTCCCTGGTGTGCCTGGGCATGGCCGGGCTGACCAGCGTGGTCGCCGCCCGCGGCCAGCTCACCGCACTGGGCCTGGTGGTCTATCCGCTGGCAGCCCTGTTGCTGCTGACCTATCACCTGTATGGCCACGCTCCCTCCCCGGCCCTGGGCTGGCGGCTGGAAACCCATGCCTGGACCGCCCTGCTGGCCTACGCCACGCTGGCCATCGGCAGTGTGCTGGCGGTAATGCTGCGCATCCAGGAGCGCGCCCTGCGCCAGCGCAGCTTCAGCGGCCTGAGCCGCCGCCTGCCGCCGCTGCATGAGCTGGAGACCCTGCTTTTCCGCACCATCACCGTCGGTTTCATCCTGCTCAGCGCCACCCTGCTCACCGGCGTGCTGTTCGTCGATGACCTGCTGGCCCAGAAGCTGGTGCACAAGACCGTGCTCAGCGTGCTGTCCTGGCTGGTGTTCGGCACCCTGCTGCTGGGGCGCTGGCGCTGGGGCTGGCGCGGCAAGAAGGCGGTGCGCCTGACCCTGATCGCCAGCGTGCTGCTGCTGCTGGCCTTCTTCGGCTCCAAGGCCGCGATCGAGCTGATCTTCCACTGAGACAGCAACGCCCCGCCAAGGCGGGGCGTTGGTTTGACCGGCCGGCACGACGCCCGGTCTCAGTCCTGCCGCATCACTGCCGGCAACCAGGCCAGCAAGGCCTCGCGATCAACCAGCCGGCGCTCCTTGAGCGCACGCAAGAACGTGCCGGCCGCTTCATCGCCATAAGCACGGCGGGACAGTGCGGTCAGGGTGATGCCAGCGGCATGCTGGCGGTAATGGTAGGCATTCCACTCCACCACCAGCCGGCCATCAGGCAGGGTGGCCGACATCACAAAATCCAGCACCGCACTGCCATCGGGCCCCTCCAGCAGTTCGCCATTGGCCAGGGCATCGCCACCCGAGCGCCGGGCCTGGATCTCCTGGTACTTGAGCTGGGCAAACTGCAGTGGCGTCGCCTGCACCGGGGCATGGTTGAGCAGCAGCATGTCGGTATAGCTTTCCAGTTGCTGCCCCGCCGGCAGGTATTCCTGCAGCACATGGCCATTGGCTGCAGGGGGGCTGACAAAGGCCAGGCGGTAGACCTGCCCGGCCACATGCTGCGGCCCGGCCACGCCGAGCCTGTCCTGCGCGCTGGCAGCGCTTGCTGCCGGTTCGAGCGCATGGGCCGGCAGGGCCTGCAGGGACGGCAGCAGCAGGGCCAGCAGCAGCGGCCAATGGGGAATCCGGTTCTGCATCAACATCTCCTTGTCTGCGTGACGGACTGCCATCAATACGCCATCGGCAGGGCTGGCACCGTGCCCTTGCGCACATTCCACACAATCCCCGGCAGCAACGGCGGCCAGCCGGGCCAGCGTGACCGCGCCCCTCGGCTCAGCCGCAAGCCGCCTCGATCGCCTGCGACAGACGCTCCACCGCGATGACTTCCAGGCCCTTGATGCTGCCGGCCTTGGGCGCATTGGCCCGGGGCACGATGGCGCGTTTGAAACCGTGGGTGGCGGCCTCCTTGAGGCGGTCCTCGCCGTTGGGCACCGGGCGGATCTCCCCGCTCAGGCCAACCTCGCCAAAGGCAATGGTCTTTTCCTGCAGCGGCCGGTCACGCAGCGAGGACAGCACCGCCAGCAGCACCGGCAGGTCGACCGCGGTTTCCTGCACGCGGATGCCGCCGACCACATTGACGAACACGTCCTGGTCGCCGACCAGCACCCCACCATGGCGGTGCAGCACGGCCAGCAGCATGGCCAGACGGTTGCCTTCCAGGCCCACCGCCACCCGGCGCGGGTTGGACAGCGGCGAGGCATCGACCAGCGCCTGCACCTCGACCAGCAACGGCCGGGTCCCTTCGCGGGTGACCATCACGCAACTGCCCGGCTCGTGGCCGGAGCCGGACAGGAAGATCGCCGAGGGGTTGGAAACTTCCTTCAGGCCCTTCTCGCCCATGGCGAACACGCCCAGTTCGTTGACCGCACCGAAGCGGTTCTTGAACGCACGCAGCACCCGGAAGCGGCTGCCGCTCTCGCCCTCGAAATACAGCACCGCATCGACCATGTGCTCAAGCACGCGTGGGCCGGCAATGCCGCCTTCCTTGGTCACATGGCCCACCAGGAACACCGCGGTGCCGGTTTCCTTGGCATAGCGCACCAGCCTTGCTGCCGCCTCGCGCACCTGGGATACCGAACCGGGGGCGGCAGTCAGGGTATCGGTCCACAGGGTCTGCACCGAGTCGGCGACGATCACCCGCGGCTGCTCACGCACGGCATGGCCGATGATCAGCTCCACCCCGGTTTCGGCCAGCGCATTGAGCCCGTCCAGCGGCAGGTCCAGACGTTGTGCGCGCCCGGCCACCTGGGCCAGTGATTCCTCGCCAGTGACATACAGCACCGGCTGGGTCGCGGCCAGCCGGGCCATGGCCTGCAGCAGCAGGGTGGACTTGCCGATGCCCGGGTCGCCACCGACCAGCACCACTGCCCCATCGACCAGGCCACCGCCCAGCACCCGGTCCAGTTCGCCGATGCCGGTGGACAGGCGCGCCTGTTCGGTATGGGTGACATCCTTCAGTGCAGTGACCTTGGGCGGGTCGACCTTGCCGGCCCAGCTTGCGCGCCGCGACGGGCTGGGCTTGCCGGCGGCGGCGGCGCTCTCCAGCACGATCTGGGCCACGCTGTTCCAGGCCTGGCATTCGCCACATTGCCCCTGCCACTTGGTGTATTCGGCCCCGCACTCGTTGCAGACGTAGGCCACACGGCTTTTTGCCATCGCTATGCTTCATGTTCCGGTGTGCAGGCACGATACCCCAGGCGCATCGCAGGCATTGAGACCGGCTCAATCCGGCAGTCCTGTTGTCGATAACCAGGGGACCTCCAGCACAGCGCCTGCATTGTCCGGAAGCTACAGCACCAGCCTTGTTGTCCTGTCCTTCCTGATTGCCGTGCAGGCTTCCTGTACCGCACTGAACATGGCCGGGCGGCTGGCCCTGGCCAACCGCAACGATGTCCGCTGGTGGCTGCTTGGCGGCCCCTTGCCCTCGGCCTGGGGGCGTGGTCGTTGCATTTCGTCGGCATGCTGGCCTTCTCCCTGCCCGTGGCCATCGGCTATGACCTGCCGCTCACCGCGCTGTCCTTGGCTGACTCGCTGGCCGCTTCCGGCTATGCACTGTGGCTGAGCGCTCGGCCGGCACTGCCCTGGCTGCCCCTGACCGGGGGCGGTCTGGCCATGGGCAGCGGAATTGCCGCGATGCATTGCCTGGGCATGGCCGCCATGGCCATGCAACCGGCATGGTGTATGACCCAGGCTGGTTGGCGGCATCGCTGGCCATCGCGATGGCCGCCGCAACCGCCGCATCGTGGTTGGCCCACCGCCTGCGCAATGCATCGGGCCGGATCAGCCGCCTGCGTCCATTGGCCGCCGTGTTGATGGGGCTGGCGATCATCGGCATCCACTACACCGGCATGGCCGCTGCCCGCAACGGCATGGACAACCTTGCCCAGGCCATGCTGCTCATCGCCACCAGCGTGGCAGTGATGGCCATTGCCCTGCTTGCGGTGGTGTTCGGCCGCCAGATGCAGCTGCGCACGGTGTTTCTGACAGCCGTCTGGACCAGGCCCGGCAACGCCTGCAGCAGGCCAGCGTGCACGACCCGCTCACCGGGCTGCCCAACCGGGCCCTGCTGGCCACCCGCATCACCCAGGCCATCGCCAAGTGCGAGGCACACAAGGCCGGCCTGGCCGTGCTGTTCCTCAACCTGGACGACTTCCGCAGCGTCAACCAGATTCATGGCCATGAAGCCGGTGACCAATTACTGGTGGTCCTGTCCCTGCGCTTGCGCAGCGTCCTGGGCCCGCGCGACACACTCGCCCGCCTGGGCGCCGACGAGTTCGTGGTGCTCAGCCGGCTGCACGCATCGCCCTGGGCCGCCCCCTGCAGGTGCGCATCGTTGCCGAGGGGGTGGAAACTGCCGCCCAACAGGCCCAGCTCGATGCCATGGGCTGCGACCAGCTGCAGTGCCACCACGTCAACAAACTGCTGGACGCGGCCAGCTTCAGCCGCAGCTACTGCCCGCCGGAAACCGTCTGATCCTGCCCCGCGCCCCGGCAGGAGGCGGCGATCAGGTACTGCGCCGCCCAGTAGGTCAGCAGCACACCCACGATGGCCAATGGCAATGGCCCGCTGAAACGGTCCCAGGCCAGCCAGCTGTCACTGGCCATGAACAGCAGCGCGCCGGCAGCCGCCAGCCGCGAGCCCGCCGCTGACCGGCGGCGCATTCCGGCGGCCAGGGCCAGCACCGCCATCGCGGCAATCACCAGCACATAGCTGGCCACCGGCATCTGCATCGGCACCGGCAGGTGCGGCCACAGGCCGACCAGATTGAGCAGCGCCAGCAACCCGACCAGCATCAACGCCGGCCACCAGCGCCGGCCGACAGCCCCGGGTGCAAAGGCCACGATGTAGCAAAGATGGGCCAGCAGGAAAGCCACCAAGCCGGGGACGAACAGGCCCTGCGGCAGCATCAGCAGCACATCGCCCAACAGCGACAGGCACAGCCCGCCCAGCACCCAGCGCCGGTAACGCCGCCCACCTGCCGGCACCGCCATGCGCGCCACCCAGGCAATCAGCCACAGCGTGGCCAGCGGCTTGCACAGCCAGTGCAGCCAGATCCAGCCGCCATCACCGAGTGCGCCGATGATCGCCCCGGTGGCCAACACCGCCAGCCCACCCAGTACTGTCCCCTGCCCTGTTGCACCCATGCTCCTGCCCTCCCCGGCAAAGCAGCAAGCATCACCGCAGGCGGCGAAAAAACAAAGGGCCACCTTGCGGTGGCCCCTTGTCGATCAGCGTTGGCTGAAGGCTCAGTTCATCATGAAGTAGTTCATGTTCCACATCACCCACAGGGTGCCGACCACGATGATGCCGATCACCAGCAGGGTGAACACGCCCACCAGCACGTTGCTGCGTTGTGCCTTGGAGGTGTCCATGTGCAGGAAGAACACCAGGTGCACCAGCGCCTGCAGCACGCCGGTGATCACCACCGTCAGGCCGGTGGCCATCGGCGAGAAGCCGCCGTTCATCACCGCCCAGAACGGGATGATGGTCAGCACCGCAGCCAGCACGAAGCCGATCAGGTAGGACTTCACGCTGCCGTGGTTGGCGCTGTCATGGTTGTCATGTGCGGACATTAGATGGCTCCCGACAGGTAGACGACGGAGAACACGCCGATCCAGATCAGATCCAGGAAGTGCCAGAACAGGCTCAGGCACATCATGCGGGTCTTGTTGCGCTGGGTCAGGCCGTCCTGGCTCAGCTGGATCAGCATCACGATCAGCCACAGCATGCCAGCACTGACGTGGATGCCGTGGGTGCCGACCAGGGCGAAGAACGCCGACAGGAAGGCACTATGGCTGGGGCCATAGCCCTGGTGCACCAAGTGGTTGAACTCCCAGATCTCCATGATCATGAAGCCCAGGCCGAGCAACCAGGTGACGATCAGCCAGAAGAACATCTGGCCCTTCTTCTCCTTGCCCATGGCCACCATGCCCAGACCCAGGGTCAGGGTCGAGCACAGCAGCAGCACGGTTTCCCAGGCCACGAAGGACAGGTCGAACAGATCCTTGCCGGCCGGGCCACCGTTGGTGCCGCCCTGCAGCACCACGAAGGTGGCAAACAGGCCGGCAAACATGAGCACGTCGCTCATGAGGTAGATCCAGAAACCGAAGATGGTCTTTTCGCCGGTGTCGTGGTGCTCGTCATGGGCCGCTGCGTGAGCAGCGGCGCCATGGGGGTTGGTGGAGATAGTACTCATGCCTTCACCTCGGTCTTCACCAGCCCCTGGGCTGCCAGGTGCTTGCGGTGCTCATTTTCGATGCGCTCCACTTCAGCGGCCGGGACCCAGTAGTCCACGTCCTTG
Organism: Stenotrophomonas sp.; assembly: GCA_051885115.1. Classification (GTDB taxonomy): domain Bacteria; phylum Pseudomonadota; class Gammaproteobacteria; order Xanthomonadales; family Xanthomonadaceae; genus Stenotrophomonas. The sequence goes on from JBJEWP010000163.1 coordinate 32,718, forward strand.
TCGAAGCTGCGGTAAATGAAGGTGCCGATCATGCCGGCCAGGCCAAGGATGGCCATCCACCAGATGTGCCAGACCATGGCAAAGCCCATCACCATCGAGAACAGACCGATGATCACACCGGTACCGGTGTTGCGCGGCATGTGGATGTCTTCGTACTTGGCCGGCTTGACCCAGGCTTCGCCACGCTGCTTGCGCTGCCAGAAGTCATCCAGCTCCTCGCCCTTGGGCAACACGGCGAAGTTGTAGAACTGCACCGGCGAAGCGGTTTCCCACTCCAGGGTACGGGCATCCCACGGGTCACCGGTGAGGTCGGCATTCTTCTTGCGGTCACGGATGGAGACAGCGATCTGGACCACCTGGCAGAAGATGCCGAAGGCGATGATTGCTGCACCCACCGCGGCCACGATGAAGAACGGCTGGTACTCCATGTTCGGGTAGGACTGCATACGGCGGGTGGCACCCATGAAGCCCAGTGCGTACAGCGGCATGAAGGCGACATAGAAACCGATGAACCAGCCCCAGAAGGCACGCTTGCCCCAGGTCTCGTTCAAGGTGAAGCCGAACATCTTCGGCCACCAGTAGTTGATGCCGGCCATCATGCCGAACACCACCGCACCGATGATGGTGTTGTGGAAGTGGGCAATCAGGAACAGCGAGTTGTGCAGCACGAAGTCAATGGCCGGGATCGCCAGCATCACGCCGGTCATGCCGCCGATGGTGAAGGTGATCATGAAGCCGATGGTCCACAGCACCGGAGTGGTGAACTGGACGCGGCCGCGGTACATGGTGAACAGCCAGTTGAAGATCTTCACGCCGGTCGGGATCGAGATGATCATCGTCGTGATGCCGAAGAAGGCATTGACGTTGGCACCCGAGCCCATGGTGAAGAAGTGGTGCAGCCAGACCAGGAAGGACAGCACGCCAATGGCCGCGGTCGCGTAGACCATGCCCTTGTAGCCGAACAGGGTCTTGCGCGAGAAGGTGGCAATCACCTCGGAGAACACACCAAAGGCCGGCATCACCAGGATATAGACTTCCGGGTGGCCCCAGATCCAGATCAGGTTGACGTACAGCATGGCGTTGCCGCCACCGTCATTGGTGAAGAAGTGCATGCCCAGGTAACGGTCCAGGGTCAGCAGCACCAGGGTGATGGCCAGCACCGGGAAGGCGGCGATGATCAGCACGTTGGTGACCAGCGCGGTCCAGGTGAACACCGGCATCTTCATCAGCGGCATGCCCGGGGTGCGCATGCGCATGATGGTGACCACGAAGTTGATACCGCTCAACGTGGTGCCCAGGCCGGAGATCTGCAGCGCCCAGATGTAGTAGTCCATACCCACACTTGGGCTGTACTCACTACCGGACAACGGCGGGAACGCCAGCCAGCCGGTCGCGGCGAATTCACCGATCCACAGCGAGAGCATGATCAGCACCACACCGGACATGAACAGCCAGAAGCTGAGCGAGTTCAGGAACGGATAGGCAACGTCGCGGGCACCGATCTGCAGCGGCACCACCAGGTTCATCAGACCGGTGATCAGCGGCATGGCCACGAAGAAGATCATGATCAC
>JBJEWP010000164.1:0-114534 GCA_051885115.1 Stenotrophomonas sp.
GCTCGTCGTGGTAGACCTTGCCGATGCCGTGGCCGCAGTACTCGCGCACCACCGAAAAACGCTCGGATTCGGCGTATTCCTGAATGGCATGGCCAACGTCACCCAGGGTCGCCCCCGGCTTGACCGCGGCAATGCCGCGCCACATGGCTTCGTAGGTCACTTCGCACAGGCGCTTGGCCATCACCGACGGGGTGCCGACGTAGTACATGCGCGAGGTGTCGCCGTGCCAGCCGTCCTTGATCACGGTGACGTCGATGTTGACGATGTCGCCGTCCTTCAGGACCTTGGTTTCGCTGGGAATGCCGTGGCAGATGACGTTGTTGACGGATGCGCACACGGTCTTCGGGAAGCCGTGGTAACCGACATTGGCCGGGATGGTCTTCTGCACGTTCACGATGTGCTCGTTGCAGATCCGGTCCAGCTCTTCGGTGGTCACGCCAGGCTTGACGAACGGACCGATCATGTCCAGCACTTCGGCGGCCAGGCGGCCGGCGATGCGCATCAGCTCGATTTCTTCTGGGGTTTTAAGGTTCACGCTCATGGCCCCCATTATCACCCATCCAGCGCCTACTGGCGCCGTCGCCTCCGCCTCCGCCTGGCAGCCACTTGCCTGAGCGCAGCAGCCCTGCCATACTCGTCCGGTTTTCACGGCCCCAAAGGCTGTGCAGGGACCGCCAACACCGGGCGTCATCGGTGAATACACACCTGCTGCCCAAACCCGTGCCGGGGTGCCCCTTTGATGGGGTTCGGCCACGGCGCGGCAGGGAAGCCCAACCCCGGAACCTTTGCGCCGCGTCGCGGCCTGCCCACCCTATCACCTACGGGCAGGAGGTTCCCATATCAGGAGTTTTGCAATGCCCCAGGTCACCATGCGTCAGATGCTGGAAGCCGGCGTCCACTTCGGTCACCAGACCCGTTACTGGAACCCGAAGATGGCCCCGTACATCTTCGGCGCCCGCGGCAAGATCCACATCATCAACCTGGAAAAGACCGTCCCGCTGTTCAACGACGCGATGAACTTCATCTCGTCGGTTGCGCAGAAGCGCGGCACCATCCTGTTCCTCGGCACCAAGCGCTCGGCCCGCGAGTCGATCAAGGAAGAAGCCGAGCGTTGCGGCATGCCGTTCATGAACCAGCGCTGGCTGGGCGGCACCCTGACCAACTTCGTCACCGTGAAGAAGTCGGTTGCCCGCCTGAAGGAACTGGAAGCCGGTGAAACCGACGGCACCTTCGACAAGCTGGTCAAGCACGAAGTGCTGGGCCTGCGCCGCGAGCGCGACAAGCTGGAAGCCTCGCTGGGCGGCATCAAGGACATGAACCGCCTGCCGGACGCCATCTTCGTGATCGATATCGGCCACGAAGACATCGCCATCAAGGAAGCCAAGAAGCTGGGCATCCCGGTCATCGCCGTGGTTGACACCAACTACAACCCGGAACTGGTCGATTACGCCATCCCGGGCAACGACGACGCCATCCGCGCCGTGCAGCTGTATGCCCGCGCCGCCGCTGACGCCGTGCTGGAAGGCAAGGCTGCCGCTCCGCACGCCGCCACCGTCACCGAAGAAGAGTTCGCTGACGCCGCTGGCGACGAAGAAGGCAAGCCGGCCCGCCGCGCCCCGGCCAAGAAGGCCAAGAAGGCCGACGACGCCTCGGCCTGATCGGCACCTGCCGGGCGTGACTCACGCCCGGCTCCGTTTCCGGCACCGGCCGGCAATGGAGCAAGCAAACCGCAACACGGGCCGGCGACAATCCACTGACGCCGGCCCACCCTTTTTCTATACGTGAGGTAATCCCCATGGCTGAAATCACCGCATCCCTGGTCAAGGAACTGCGCGAGCGCACCGGCGCCGGCATGATGGAATGCAAGAAGGCACTGGCTGAAAACGGCGGCGACATCGACGCTGCAGCCGAAGCCCTGCGCAAGTCCGGCGCTGCCAAGGCCGACAAGAAGGCTGACCGCATCACCGCCGAAGGCCGCGTCGGCGTGGCCGCCAACGGTGGCAATGCCGTGCTGGTGGAAGTGAACTCGGAAACCGACTTCGTCGCCAACGACATCAACTTCAAGACCTTCGTTGAAACCGTCGCCCAGGCCGCCCTGGCCTCCGGCGCCGCCGACGTGGAAGCCCTGAAGGGCGCCACCTTCGCCGACGGCGTGACCGTCGAGGAAGCCCGCACCACCGCCATCCAGAAGCTGGGCGAAAACATCCAGATCCGTCGTCTGGTCAAGGTCGAAGGCAACAACACCATCGGCGCCTACGTCCACACCAACGGCAAGATCGGCGTGCTGGTCGAGCTGGCCGGCGACAACGCCGAGCTGGCTGCCGGCCTGGCCATGCACGTGGCCGCCATGAACCCGCCGTACAACAAGGCCGCCGACGTTCCGGCCGAATTTGTTGCCAAGGAAAAGGAAATCGAACTGGCCAAGATGTCCGACAAGGACAAGTCCAAGCCGGCCGAAATCCTGGAAAAGATCATGGCCGGCAAGACCGCCAAGATCATCAACGACGTCACCCTGTACGGCCAGGCCTACGTGCTGGACAACGACGGCCGCACCGTCGAAGCCGTGGTCAAGGCTGCCGGCGCCGACGTGGTCAGCTTCACCCGCCTGATGGTCGGTGAAGGCATCGAAAAGGTGCAGGAAGACTACCTGGCCGAAGTTGCCAAGGCCATGCAGGTCTGATCGCACCGCTCTGGCTGTAGAAAGCCGCACCTTTGGGTGCGGCTTTTTTGTTGCCCGCTGCATGAAAGCGTGACGAATATCACAATCAAGCGCCCTGCCAGGCGTTTTTTGCATGCTCCCCCGACAAGCACATCGCCCAAGTCTGATGTCGCCCGAGCTGGCCCATGCCGCTCCCCAGTGCAACAACCTGCCCACCCCCACCGGTATTGCCGCGAGCATCATCGCCCTGGCCCAGGACCTGGATGCCGAACTGGGAGCTGCGACACGCCTGATCGGCCAGAGCCCTGCACTGAGTTCGCACATCCTGCACCTGGCCAACTCCCCCCCCTCCTGTTTGCCAGCCGCCGGCGCAGCGAGAACCTGCAGCAGGCAATCAACAGCGTTGTGCTGCGCCCCCTGCAAGACAGCAGCCACACGACCAACTGTGGCGGCGCTGCCTGATTGCGGCCATTGCCTGCCGCGCCCTGGGCGAGACACTGCAGCTCAACAAGCCCGACGAACGGCTGCTGGCCGGCCAGATCCAGGCCATCGGCGCATTACGGCCGCAGCAGCAGCCGGCCGTCTATTGCTCCCTGCTGGAACAGGCACGGGGTGACAACCGGCAACTGCTCACCCTGGAACAACAGGCCCCGGGCAGCAACCACGCCCTGCTCGGCGCCGGACTGGCACGCCACTGGGACCTGCCCGGCTACCTGATCCAGGCCATCGCAGACAGCGAGCTGCCGCCTGACGGCGAGCCCGGCATTACCCGCTGCGCGCAGCTGTCCGGACCGCTGGCCGACCTCTGACTGGACCCCGACAACCCCGAGGCCACACACCGCCTGCTTCCAGCCTTGGCCAGCAACCACGACATCGCCCAGGAACACCTGGATGCGATCCTCGCTGACCGGCACCATCAATCGCGGCCATTTCGACCAGTGCCTGAGCGCCGCCTTCGACACCGCCAATGCCCAGCTGCGCCCACTGTCCATCGCCTTCATCGACCTGGACGACTTCAAGAAAATCAACGACCGTCATGGCCACCTGAGCGGCGATGACGTGCTCAAGGCAGTGGCTGCGCACCTGAAGCGCCACGTGCGCACGCTGGACACCGTGGCCCGTTATGGCGGCGAGGAATTTGTGATCATCTTCCCCGACACCCCGCTGGAAGGCGCCCGGACCACCATTGACCGGGTACTGCACCGCCTGTGGGCGCAGCCGGTGGCCGAGGTCGACGGGCAGCCGCTGCACGTGAGCTTTTCCGCCGGCATTGCCTGCCACCAGCCGGCAGCTCCCTTTGCCTCGGGCCATGCCCTGCTTGATGCAGCCGACCGCGCCCTGTACCGGTCCAAGGGACAGGGCCGCAACCAGGTAGCCATCCATCAGCCTGCCGCGCATGACAATCCGGCCTGAATGCGTGCAGGGCAACAGCCCTGCAAGCCGCATCCAATGCATTTTCCGCCCTCCTGCGGCGCATGGCTTCCGGTAGAATCTGCGCGCAATCCCGTCTTTGTAGAGGTCGTCATGTCCAAGCTCGCCTATCAACGCATCCTGCTCAAACTTTCCGGGGAGGCGCTGATGGGAGATGAGGACTACGGCATCGACCCGAAGATCATCCACCGCCTGGCCGCCGAGGTCATGGAAGCCCAGCAGGCCGGCTGCGAAATCGCCCTGGTCGTGGGTGGCGGCAACATCTTCCGCGGCGCCGGCCTGGCTGCCGGCGGCATGGACCGGGTCACCGGCGACCACATGGGCATGCTGGCCACCGTGATCAATGCCCTGGCCATGCAGGACGCACTGGAAAAGCTCGGCGGCAAGGCCCGGGTGATGAGCGCGATCAAGATCAACGACGTGTGCGAGGACTACATCCGCCGCCGCGCCATCCGCCATCTGGAAAAGGGCCGCCTGGTGATCTTCGCCGCCGGCACCGGCAACCCATTCTTTACCACCGACTCCGGCGCCGCCCTGCGCGCGATCGAAATCGGCGCGGACCTGCTGCTCAAGGCCACCAAGGTCGACGGCGTCTACGACAAGGACCCGAACAAGCACACCGATGCGGTGCGTTATGACAGCCTGACCTACGACGATGTGATCGGCCAGGGGCTGGAAGTAATGGACACCGCGGCCTTCGCCCTGGCCCGCGACAGCGACCTGCCGCTGCGCGTGTTCGACATGAGCCAGCCGGGCGAACTGCTGCGCATCCTGCACGGCGAACCGATCGGCACCCTGGTGCGCGGTCGCAACCACGACTGAGATATCCCTGCCGCCGGCAGCCCGTTGCTGCCGGCTTGACCTATAATCGTGCGCTTTGACGCACTGCCAGGAGCCAGATCATGCTCAATGAAATCAAGCAAGACGCGCAGGCGCGCATGGGCAAGAGCATTGACGCCCTGCGTCAGACCCTGACCACCATCCGCACCGGCCGCGCTTCCCCGGCCCTGCTGGACCGCGTCACCGTCAACGCCTACGGCAACCCGAACACCCCGCTGCAACAGGTCGCCTCGGTCGGCAATGCCGACGCCCATTCGCTGCTGGTCACGCCGTTTGACAAGAGCATGATCAAGGAAATCGAGAAGAGCCTGTACAACGCCGAGCTCACCCCGAACACCATCGGCACCACCATCCGCATCAACCTGCCGCCGCCGACCGAAGAGCGCCGCCGCGAGCTGGGCAAGCAGGTGCAGAAGGAAGGCGAGGAATCCAAGGTCGCCATCCGCAACATCCGCCGCGATGCCAACCAGTCGATCAAGGACCTGCTCAAGAGCAAGGAAATCAGCGAGGACGACGTTCGCCGCGGCGAAGAAGAAATCCAGAAGCTGACCGACAAGGCGATCAAGGACATCGACGAGGTCGTCAAGAAGAAGGAAGCCGAGCTGATGGCCGTCTAAGGCCACAATGCGCATGTCTTCCCCGATGCCCCGCCACGTTGCCATCATCATGGATGGCAACGGCCGCTGGGCCCAGCAACGCTTCCGCCCGCGGATGATCGGCCACCGCGCCGGTGCCCGCGCGGTCAACTGCTGCATCGATTTCTGCCTTGAGCGCGGCATTGCCGCGCTGACCCTGTTCGCCTTTTCCAGCGAGAACTGGGGCCGCCCCAGCCAGGAAGTCGATGCCCTGATGAAGCTGTTCCTGGGCGCGCTGGAACGCGAAGTGGGTGAATTGCACCGCCGTGGCGTGCGCATCCGTTTCATCGGCGAACGCAGCCGCTTTTCCGCGCCGATCATCCAGCGCATGGATGCGGCCGAAGCCCTGACCGTCGCCAACAGCAGGCTGCAGCTGTCCATCGCTGCCAGCTATGGCGGCCGCCAGGACATTGCCATGGCTGCCCGCGCCCTGGCGCGCGAGGTTGCCGCCGGCCGGCTGGACCCGGAAGCCATCGATGAAACCCTGCTCGGCGCCCATACCGCACTGAGCGACCTGCCTGCCCCGGACCTGTTCATCCGTACCGGTGGCGATGTGCGCATCAGCAACTTCCTGCTCTGGCAGCTGGCCTATACCGAACTCTGGTTCACTGATGTGCTGTGGCCGGACTTTGACCCTTTGCTGTTCGAACAGGCCATCGCTGCCTATGCACAGCGTGAGCGCCGTTACGGCCTGACCAGTGCACAGGTCAGCGACGGCACACTGGAGACTCCAACGCCATGACCAAGACCCGCGTCATCGCTGCACTGATCATGGCGCCCGCCGCGATTGCGGCGATCATCCTGCTGCCGACCAACTGGCTGGCCGCCGCCGCTGCCCTGGTGTTCCTGACCGGGTTGTGGGAGTGGCTGCGCCTGGCCGGTATCGACGGCCTGCCGCGCACCATCCTGCTGGCGCTGAACCTGCTGCTGATGGTGCTGCTGGTCTGGGCCGATGACGGCAACGCTGCGCTGTACCCACTGACCGCACTGATCGGCGTGGCCGGCTGGGTGCTGGCCCTGCTCTGGCTGCGCTTCCCGCAGGCCGGCAATGGCGCCGGCAGCAGCGGCCGCATGCTCAAGCTGCTGGCCGGCAGCTGGGCCATCATCCCGGCCTGGGCTGCGCTGGTGCTGCTGCACATGCACAGCGACAACGGCCCGCTGTGGCTGCTCACCGCCCTGGCCACGGTATGGGCGGCCGATTCCGGCGCCTATTTCGCCGGCCGCGCCCTGGGCAAGCACAAGCTGGCCCCGACCATCAGCCCGAACAAGACCTGGGAAGGCCTGGCCGGCGGCGTGCTGGCCGGCATCGTGGCGGCCGTGGGTTTCGGCCTGATCGCCGGCGCCAGTGCCCCCCAGCTGCCCTGGCTGGTCGCCGTGGCCCTGGTCACCACCCTGTTTTCGGTGGAGGGTGACCTGATTGAAAGCCTGCTCAAGCGGCAGGCCGGCGCCAAGGATTCAGGTACCCTGATCCCTGGCCATGGCGGTGTGCTGGACCGTATCGATGGCGTCCTCGCCGCCCTGCCGGTGTTTGCCATCGGCAAGGAAATCGCAGGTTTCTGACCATGCAGCAGCCCACTTTCCAACGCGTGGCGGTACTGGGCGCGACCGGTTCGATCGGCACCTCGGCCCTGGATGTGATCGCCCGCCACCCCGGGCAGATGCGCGCCAGCGTGCTGGCCGCCGGCAACAATGTCGCCGCCCTGGTCCAGCTGTGCGTGCAGCACCGCCCGGACCATGCGGTGATCGCCAACCCCAGCCAGTACGCCCACCTGCGTGATGGCCTGGCCGCTGCCGGCCTGGCCACCCAGGCCCATGCCGGTGATGCCGCCATTGCCAGCCTGGCCGGTTCGGACCAGTGCGACACCGTGGTGGCAGCCATCGTCGGTGCGGCCGGCCTGGCTTCCACCCTGGCCGCTGCCCGCGCCGGCAAGCGCCTGCTGCTGGCCAACAAGGAATCGCTGGTCATGGCCGGCCACCTGGTGATGGCCGCGGCCCGCCAGGCGGGCTGCGAAATCATTCCGATCGACAGCGAACACAACGCCATCTTCCAGTGCCTGCGCTCACGCGATGCCTCGCCGCAGTCGGGCGTGCGCAAGATCGTGCTGACCGCCTCCGGCGGCCCGTTCCGTGGCTGGAATGCCGCCCAGCTGGCTGACGTCACCCCGGCCCAGGCCGTGGCCCACCCCAGGTGGAGCATGGGCCCGAAGATCTCGGTGGACTCGGCCAGCCTGATGAACAAGGGCCTGGAGGTGATCGAGGCCCATCACCTGTTCGATATCCCCGGCAGCCACATCGATGTGGTGGTGCACCCGCAAAGCCTGGTGCACTCGCTGGTCGAATTCGTTGACGGCTCGATGCTGGCCCAGCTCGGCCTGCCGGACATGCGCACCAGCCTGGCCGTCGGCCTGGGCTGGCCGCAGCGGCTGACTTCCGGGGTTTCCGGGCTGGACCTGGTGGCCCAGGGCCGGCTGGATTTCGAAGCCCCCGACCGCCAGGCCTTCCCCTGTCTGGACCTGGCCTGGCAGGCGATGGAAACCGGCGGCATCGCCCCGGCCGTGCTCAATGCCGCCAACGAGGTGGCCGTTGCCGCCTTCCTCGGTGGCAACATCGGCTTTGCCGGCATCCCGGTGGTGGTGGCACAAGCCTTGACCGCGGTCAGTGACGGCCAGAGTGACAGTATCGATGCCCTGCTCGATGCCGACCTGCGCGCCCGCCAGGCCGCCAGCAGCGCCATTGCCAGCCTGTCCCAGGGCTGACCCTCCCACGACAAGGAACGTGCACAGATGATGGACCTGGTGGGCTCAATCTGGTGGATGGTGGTCAGCCTCGGCATTCTGGTCAGCTTCCATGAATACGGCCACTACTGGGCTGCACGCCGTTGCGGCGTACACGTGCTGCGCTTTTCGGTCGGCTTCGGCAAGCCGTTGTGGATGCGCAAGAACGCCATCGGCACCGAGTTCGCCGTGGCCGCCATCCCGTTGGGCGGCTACGTCAAGATGCTCGACGAGCGCGAGTTCGCCGTGCCGGCCGGCCAGCGCCAACTGGCCTTCAACAACAAGAGCGTATGGCAGCGCATTGCCATCACCGCGGCCGGCCCGCTGGCCAACCTGTTGCTGTGCGTGGCCCTGCTCTGGCTGGTGTTCATGCTCGGCCGCCAGGATTACTCGGCCACCCTGGGCGTCAGTACCGGCCTGGCCGCCGAGGCCGGGCTGGAGCAAGGCAGCCGACTGGAACAGGTCGATGGCCGTGTGGTGAACACCTGGGCCGAGGCCAGCATGGCCCTGACCCTGGCCGCGATGGACCGGCGCGATGCCCGCCTGCAGCTGCGTCTGGCCGATGGCCGCGGCAGTGAACGGGTGCTGCCGCTGTCACGCCTGCCGGAAGGTTTTGACGAGCGCCGGGTCACCGCCCTGGCCGGCCTGAACTGGTCTTTCATGGCCGTGCCGGCCCGGGTTGGCCAGGTGGTGGCCGGCGGCGCAGCCGAGCACATCCTGCTGCCGGGTGACCTGATCGTGGCAGTGGACGGGCAACCGGTGCACGATGCCAGCCAGGTGCCGGCCCTGATCAACACCCTGGGACAGGCCGGTCACCCCGGGCTGGTCGAAGTGCAGCGTGGCGGTGACCGCCTGGCCCTGGAAATCCACCCGCAGCAGCAGGCCGACGAGGCCGGCAGCCCGCGCTGGCTGCTGGGCGTGCAGTTTGCCCCGGTACAGATGCCGGCCTTCGATGCCAGCCAGCGCCATGGTCCGCTGGCCGCGCTGCCCGCTGCCCTGCGCGAGACTGCCAAGCTGGCTGGCGACACCCTGGGCATGATGCGCCGCCTGCTCACCGGCAATGCCTCGCTGCAGAACATTTCCGGGCCGGTGACCATCGCCCGCGTGGCCAACGCCTCGGCCAGCCGCGGCGCTGACTGGTTCCTGTATTTCCTGGCCCTGATGTCGTTGAGCCTGTGCATCATCAACCTGCTGCCGATTCCAATCTTGGACGGCGGGCACTTGCTGTATTACCTTATTGAATTGGTCAAGGGCAGCCCGCTGAGCGAGCGGTCCATGGCCATGGGTCAAAGCATCGGCCTGGCCATCCTGGCCGGGTTGATGGGGCTGGCGTTCTACAACGACATCCTTGGCCTGTTCTGAACTGGCATGTTCTGGAAGCTGCAGAACTTTTCTGGCCTGCCGCGGTCCAACCGTCGGCCTGCCTTGTACCACCGATAACGACTCCAACCGGACGTGACATGACGCGACTTCCTCATCGCCGCCTGCTTGCCCTCGCCCTCGCCGCTGGCCTGAGCGCCCCGGCCCTGGCCTTGGCCGCCGAGCCCTTCACCGCGAGCGACATCCGCGTCGACGGCCTGCAGCGCATTGCCGCCGGTACCGTGTTCACCTACTTGCCGGTAGAGCGTGGTGACCGCGTTGATGATGCCAAGGTCGCCGACACGATCCGTGCGCTGTACCGCACCGGCTTCTTCGAGGACGTGCAGCTTGACCGCCAGGGCGACATCCTGGTGGTCACCGTGCGCGAGCGTCCGTCGATCAACAAGCTCACCGTCACCGGCAACAAGGACATCAAGACCGAGCAGCTGATGGCCGGCCTGAAGGACATCGGTCTGAGCGAAGGCAGCACCTTCGACCGTCTGAGCCTGGACCGGGTGACCCAGGAGCTGCAGCGCCAGTACAACGACCGCGGCAAGTACACCGCCTCCATCACCCCGACCGCCAGCCCGCTGGACCGCAACCGTGTGGATGTCACCCTGGCCATCGAAGAAGGCAAAGGGGCCAAGATCCGCCACATCAACCTGGTCGGCAGCGAGAAGTTCGACGCCCAAGACATCCTGGAACAGTGGGAATCCAAGCCCAGCAACTGGGCCTCGTGGTACCGCCGCGATGACCAGTACTCCAAGGAAAAGCTCTCAGGTGACCTGGAAAAGCTGAATTCGTGGTACCTGGACCGTGGCTATGTCGACTTCAACATCGAGTCCACCCAGGTGGCGATCAGCCCGAACAAGCGCGACATGTTCATCTCCACCAGCATCAGTGAAGGTGAGCAGTACAAGATTTCCGACATCCGCGTCACCGGTGACACCGTGCTGCCGCAGGAAGATGTCGAGCGCATGGTGATCCAGAAGGCCGACGACGTGTTCTCGCGCGGTCTGCTGGAATGGAGCGCCGATGCAATCACCAACACGCTGTCCAACATTGGCTACGCCTTTGCCAAGGTCAACCCGATCCCCACCCCCAACCGCGCCGAACAGACCGTGGCGGTGAACATGCAGGTCGTCCCCGGCCCGCGTGTACAGGTGCGCCGGATCGAGTTCCGCGGCAACTCGCGCACCTCCGATGAAGTGTTGCGCCGCGAGATGCGCCAGTTCGAGAACGCCTGGTACTCGCAGGCGGCGATCGACCGCTCCAAAATCCGTCTGCAGCGCCTGGGCTTCTTTGAATCGGTGGAAGTGGAAACCCCGGCCGTGCCCGGCTCGGCCGATCAGGTCGACGTGGTCTACACGGTCAAGGAAACCACCTCGGGCCAGTTCACCTTCGGCCTGGGCTACTCCCAGTCCTACGGCATGACCACCTCGATCCAGCTGTCGCAGAACAACTTCCTGGGCGGCGGCAACCGGGTCAGCGTGGATGCCTCCAGCTCCAGCTACCAGAAGCGCTACGGCTTCTCCTACACCAACCCGTACTTCACCGACGACGGTGTCTCGCTGGGCTACAACCTGTCCTGGCGCGAGCTGGACTACTCCGACTTCAACACCGCCCAGTACAACAGCACCAACGGTGCGGCACAGGTGGTGTTCGGCGTGCCGATCACCGAAAACGACACCGTCTCGGTGATGTTCGGCATCGACTCCAACCAGATCACCACTTACCAGGGCTCGACCCCGCAAAGCATCATCGATTACATCGATGCGGTGGGCAAGCGCACCTTCAAGAGCTGGCGCGCCGAGGCCGGCTGGGCCCGCGACACCCGCAACGACTACTTCATGCCAACCCGCGGCACCTATCAGCGCATTGGTCTGGAAGCCACCCTGCCCGGCTCCACCGCCGAGTACTACAAGCTCAACTACCAGTTCTCCAAGTACTGGCACGTGCACCGTGCGCTGGTCCTGAACACCCGCGTGGACCTGGGTTACGGCGACAGCTATGGCAAGGACATCAGCCGCACCATCTGCTGGAACGACGTACCGGCCACCAGCACCAGCTATGCCTATTCGGACGTGGTGGACTGCAGCCAGCCGCATGCCAACACCAAGACCGTGACCGCTGCCGGGCTGCCGTTCTTCGAGAACTTCTACGCCGGCGGTACCAACTCGGTGCGTGGTTTCGAGGACAACACCCTGGGCCCGCGTTCGGAACCGACCGCTTACTACTACCAGGGCCAGCCGCTGGGTGGCTCGGTGAAGACCGTCGGCTCTCTGGAAGCCTACTTCCCGACCCTGTTTGACAGCCCGTCGGCCCGCGTCTCGGCCTTCATCGACGTGGGCAACGTGTTCAGCTCGACCAACGAAGCCAAGGCCAAGGAACTGCGCGCCTCGGCCGGTGTGGCCCTGCTCTGGCGTGCGCCGGTCGGCCCGATCTCGATCAGTTATGCCTTCCCGCTGAAGAAGGAAGATGGCGACGAGATCGAACGCCTGCAGTTCAATTTCGGCGGCCAGTTCTAAACCGGTCTGCCAACGCATTGATCTGCAACACCTGCAAGGCCCGGCGTGTCCGGGCCTTGCCATGACCGCACTTCCCTATCCGGCTACACTTGTCCGCGTGAATACCAATTCCTATACCGCATCGGACCTGGCCCAGCGCTTCGGTCTGGAACTCCATGGCGATGGCAACGTGGTGGTCACTGGTGTGGCCACCCTGGCCCATGCCGACCCCGGCAAGCTCAGCTTCCTGGCCAACCCGCGCTACCGCAGCCAGCTGGAAGACAGCCAGGCCGGCATCGTCGTGCTGCGTGCCGATGATGCCCCCCATGCCCCGGGCACAGCCCTGATCGCCAAGGATCCCTACACCACCTATGCCCGGATCAGCGCGCTGTTTGAGAAACAGCCGCTGCGGGCGCCGGGCATCCACCCCAGCGCGGTGATCGACCCGGCAGCCACAGTGGCGGCCAACGTGCACATCGGCCCGTTCGTTGCCATTGGCGCCGGCTCGGTGGTCGAGGAAGGCGTGATCATCGGCGCTGGCTGCATCATCGGCGAAGACTGCGTGGTGGGTGCCGGCAGCGAGCTGATTGCCCGCGTCACCCTGGTCACCCGGGTGCGCCTGGGCAAGCGCGTGCGCATCCACCCCGGTGCGGTACTCGGCGCGGCCGGCTTCGGCCTGGCCATGGATGCCGGGCGCTGGGTCAACGTACCGCAGCTGGGCGGCGTGCGCATTGGCGATGACTGCGAGATCGGTGCCAACACCTGCATTGACCGCGGCGCGCTGGAAGACACCGTGCTCGATGACGATGTGCGGGTGGACAACCTGGTGCAGATCGCCCACAACGTGCAGATCGGCTCGCATACCGCCATTGCCGGCTCCACCGGCATTGCCGGCAGCGCCAGGATCGGCCGTTACTGCCTGCTTGGCGGTGCGGTCGGGGTGGTCGGTCACCTGGAAATCTGCGACAAGGTCGTGGTCACCGGCAAATCGGTTGTCCGCAACTCCATTACCGAGCCGGGCGAGTATTCCTCGGGCACCCCGCTCACCGACAACCGTACATGGCGCAAGAATGCCGCCCGTTTCAAACAACTCGACAGCCTGGCCCGCAAGCTGGCCGCCGTGAGCAAGGACAAGGAATAAACGATGAGTTCTCCGATTCAGTTGCCGATTGATGTCACCACCATCCAGACGCTGATCCCGCACCGTTACCCGTTCCTGCTGGTGGACAAGATCACCGCACTGGACGTGGAGGCCAAGAAGATCGTCGGCGTGAAGAACGTCACCAACAACGAGCCTTACTTCCAGGGCCACTTCCCGGGCAGCCCGATCATGCCGGGCGTGCTGATCATCGAAGCCCTGGCCCAGGCCGGTGGCGTGCTGACCCAGCTGTCGCTGGGCCGTGATGCGCAGTCCAAGCTGTTCTACCTGGTCAAGGTGGACAACGTGCGCTTCACCAAGCAGGTCGTTCCCGGCGACGTACTGGAACTGCACGTGGAAGTGAAGCGGATGATCCGCAACATGGCCGTGTACTACGGCGAAGCCAAGGTTGATGGCGAAGTGGTCGCCTGCGCCGAGGTGCTGTGCGCCGGCACCCGCGGCGAATAAACGCATTACCGGAGTCATCGATGAACGACAACGCCCCACAGATCCACCCCAGTGCCGTGGTCGACCCGGATGCCCGTCTGGGCAACAACGTGCGCGTCGGGCCATTCAGCTACATCGGGCCGGGCGTGGTGATCGGCGATGACACCGAGGTTGGCCCGCATTGCACCATCCACGGGCCGACCACCATCGGCCGTGGCAACCGTTTCATCGGCCACGCCGCCATTGGGGGCGAGCCGCAGGACAAGAAGTTCAAGGGCGAACGCACCGAACTGGTGATCGGCGACCGGAATGTGGTGCGCGAATTTGTCACCATCAACCGCGGCACCGTCACCGGCTCGGGGATCACCCGGGTCGGCAACGGAAACTGGCTGCTGGCCTATGTGCACGTTGCCCACGACTGCGTGGTCGGCGACCACTGTGTGTTCTCCAACAACACCACCCTGGCCGGCCATGTCACCGTCGGCAACTGGGTGATCATTTCCGGATTTGCCGGTGCCCACCAGTTCTGCCGCATCGGCGACCACGCCTTCCTCGGCATGGGCGCCCTGGTCAATGGCGATGTGCCGCCGTTCACCATGGTCGGCAGCGACTCGCTCGGCCGCCCCCGCGGGATCAACTCCGAAGGCCTGAAGCGCCGCGGCTTCACCCCGGAGCGGATCACCACGATCAAGCGCGCCTACCGCACCCTGTACGTGGCCGGGCTGCCGCTGGCCGAAGCCAAGACCCAGCTGTCGCTGCAGGCCGAAGACAGCGAGGACGTGCGCGAAATGCTCGAGTTCATCGAGCAGGCCGAACGTCCGCTGCTGCGATGAGCGCTGCCCAGCGCCCGTTGCGCATTGCCCTGGTGGCCGGGGAAACCTCCGGCGACGGCCTGGGGGCCGGCCTGATCAACGCCCTGCGTGCCCGCCACCCGGATGCGCAGTTTGCCGGTATCGGCGGCCCGGCCATGCACCAGGCCGGCTGTAACAACTGGTTCCAGGCCAGCGAGCTGGCGGTGATGGGCCTGGCCGAAGTGCTGCGTCACCTGCCGCGCCTGCTTCGCTTGCGCAAGGCGTTCCGCCAGCAGGTGCTGGACTGGCAACCGGATGTATTCATCGGCATCGATGCCCCGGACTTCAACCTGCCGGTGGAGAAGTGGCTCAAGCAGCGCGGCATCACCACCGTGCACTATGTCAGCCCGTCGGTCTGGGCCTGGCGGGAAAAGCGTGCGCAGAAGATCGGCGCCAGTGCCGACCGCGTGCTGTGCCTGTTCCCGATGGAACCGGCGATCTATGCCCGCCACGGCATCGACGCGCGCTTTGTCGGCCACCCGATGGCCGATGCCATTGCCCTGCACACCCCCCAGCCCCCGGCGCGTGCCCAGCTCGGCCTGGCGACCGATGCCCGGGTGCTGGCAGTGCTGCCGGGCAGCCGTCACGGCGAGATTGCCCGCCTGGGCGAGCCCTTCCTGGCCGCTGCCGCCCGCCTGATGGCCGACAACCCGCAGCTGCAGGTGCTGGTGCCGGCCGCCAACCCGGCCTGTCGTGCCCAGCTGCAGCCGCTGCTCGAGGCTGCTGCCCTGCCGCACGGGCGCGTGCAGTTGCTCGATGGCCAGGCTCGCACCTGCATGGAAGCGGCCGACGTGGTGATGCTGGCCTCCGGCACCGCCACCCTGGAAACCATGCTGGTCAAGCGGCCGATGGTGGTCGGCTACAAGGTCGCGCCGAGTACGGCCAAGCTGGTGCGTGCGCTGGGCCTGCTCAAGGTCAAGCGCTTCGCCCTGCCCAATGTGCTGGCCGACAAGGACCTGGCACCGGAGCTGATCCAGGAAGACTGCACCCCCGAAGCCCTGGCCGCGGCGGTGCAGCGCTGGTTTGACCACCCGCAGCGGGTGCAGGCCCTGCAGGCCGACTACATCGCGCTGCACCAGCAACTGCAGCGCGATGCCTCGGCCAGTGCCGCGGCCGCCGTGCTCGAACTGGTCCAGCGCTGATGGCCCGTCGTCATGCCGCTGCAGCGACGCTGTCGCTGTTTGCCGAGCCGTCCGCCGATGACGGACTGCCCACGCCGGTGGCCGGTGTCGACGAAGCCGGGCGCGGCCCGTTGGCCGGCCCGGTGGCGGTGGCCGCAGTGGTGCTTGACCCGGCCCGGCCAATTGACGGCCTGAACGACTCCAAGCAGTTGTCCGAAGCCCGCCGTGATGCCCTCTACCCGCAGATCATCGAGCGTGCCGCCGCCTTCCACATCGTGCTGGTCAGCGCGGCGCAGATCGACCGCCTGAACATCCTGCAGGCCACCTTTGAAGGCATGCGTCAGGCGGTGGCCGGCGTTGCCCACCTGGCCCGCAGCGCGCGCATCGACGGCAACAAGGTGCCGCCGGGGTTGTGCCTGCCCGGCCAGTTCCTGATCGGCGGTGACGGCAAGGACGCGGCCATTGCCGCCGCCTCGATCCTGGCCAAGGTATCCCGCGACCGCTACATGCTTGACCTGCACCAGCGCCTGCCCCACTACGGCTTTGACCGCCACAAGGGCTATGGCACGGCGGCCCACCTGGCTGCCTTGGCCGCGCATGGCCCCTGCCCCGAGCATCGGCACAGCTTCGCCCCGGTGCGCCTGGCTGCCGCCGCGCGCGCCGGGGTCGGCTGATGCTCAGCGCTTTGGCGCTACTCTAGACCCCCTGCTTCCCGTGCTGCGCTTGCGCGCCGGGACACCGTTCACCGTGTGCGGCGGCCCTGCCCGCCCACCCCAGCGCATACCGGCATGACCCACACCAACCGCTTCGTCCACCTGCACATCCACACCGAGTATTCGATGGTCGACTCGACCATCCGGGTGCCGGCCAAGCCCGACCAGGCCGACCCGAAAAAGGCCAAGCAGGCCAACCTGCTCTCGCGTGCGGTGGAAATGGGCATGCCGGCATTGGCGGTGACCGACCTGTCCAACCTGTGCGCGCTGGTCAAGTTCTACAAGGCTGCCAACGGCGTGGGCATCAAGCCGATTGCCGGTGCCGACGTGATGGTCACCGAAGAAGGCCAGCTGCCGTGGCGGGTGACCCTGTTGTGCCGCAACCGTGACGGCTACCTGAGCCTGTCACGCCTGCTCAGCCGCGGCTGGCTGGAAGGCCACCACAACGAAGGTGGCATTGCCGTACACCCGGACTGGCTGCGCGAGCACAACGGCGACCTGTTCGCCCTGATGGGCCGGCAGTCGCTGGCCGGGCGCCTGGCCCTGAGCGGACGCACCGACCTGGCCGAGGGGCAGCTGGCCGACTGGCAGAATGTATTCGCTGACCGCCTGTACCTGGAACTGGTGCGCACCGGGCGCGATGGCGAGGAAGCGTTCAACCACTTCGCCCTGCACGCCTCGGCCAAGCGCCAGATCCCGGTGCTGGCCAGCAATGACGTGCGCTTCCTGGCGCCCGATGACTTCGAAGCCCACGAGGCCCGCGCCTGCATTTCCTCCGGCCGTGTACTGGATGACCCCAAGCGCCCGCGCGAGTACAGCCGCGAGCAGTACCTCAAATCGACCGAGGCGATGTGCGAGCTGTTTGCCGACATCCCCGATGCGCTGGAAAACACCGTGTTGCTGGCCCAGCGCTGCAACCTGGAAATGCGTCTGGGCACCTATTTCCTGCCCGACTACCCGGTGCCCGAAGGCGAAAACCTGGACAGCTGGATCCAGGCCGAAGCCCGCAAGGGCCTGGAAGAGCGCCTGCGCAAGAACCCGATTGCCCCGGGCAAGACCCGCGAGGACTACTTCGAACGGCTGGAATTCGAACTCAACACCATCATCAAGATGGGCTTTCCGGGTTACTTCCTGATCGTTGCCGACTTCATTCAGTGGGGCAAGAACCAGGACATCCCGATCGGCCCGGGCCGTGGTTCGGGTGCCGGCTCGCTGGTGGCCTGGGCGCTGAAGATCACCGACCTGGACCCGCTGCCCTACAACCTGCTGTTCGAGCGCTTCTTGAACCCCGAGCGCGTGTCGATGCCCGACTTCGACATCGACTTCTGCATGGACCGGCGCGAAGAGGTGATCGACTATGTGGCGCGCAAGTACGGGCGCGACAAGGTCGGCCAGATCATCACCTACGGCACCATGGCGGCCAAGGCGGTGGTGCGCGACTCCGGCCGCGTGCTCGGCTTCCCCTATGGCCTGGTCGATGGCGTTTCCAAGCTGATCCCCAACATCCTGGGCATCGGTCTGAAGGATGCGCTGGGCCGTGGCAAGGAAGGGCCGGATTCGGAAATGGCCAGCGCCGACCTGATTGCCCGCTACAACAGCGAGGATGATGTCCGCGACCTGATCGACCTGGCCCTGCAGCTGGAAGATCTCACCCGCAACGCCGGCAAGCATGCCGGTGGCGTGGTCATCGGCCCGGAGCCGCTGCACGAGTTCTGCCCGCTGTACGCCGAACACGACGAAGGCAGCCGGGGCAAGAACCCGGTCACCCAGTTCGACAAGAACGACGTGGAAGAAGTGGGCCTGGTCAAGTTCGACTTCCTCGGCCTGCGCACGCTGACCATCATTGACTGGGCGGTCAAGGCCATCAACCGACGCCGCGCCGGCGAGGGCCTTGAACCGGTGGACATCAGCCAGATCCCGCTGGATGACGAGCCGACCTACCGCACCATCTTTGCCAACGGCAACACCGGCGCGGTGTTCCAGTTCGAATCCTCGGGCATGCGCCGCCTGCTCAAGGACGCCCGCCCTGACCGCTTCGAGGACCTGATCGCGCTGGTGTCGCTGTACCGCCCCGGCCCGATGGACCTGATTCCCTCCTTCAACGCGCGCAAGCACGGCCAGGAGGAGATCGTCTATCCCGATCCGCGCACCGAAGCGATCCTGAAGGACACCTACGGCATCATGGTGTACCAGGAGCAGGTGATGCAGATGGCGCAGATCGTCGGCGGTTACTCGCTCGGCGGTGCTGACCTGCTGCGCCGTGCGATGGGCAAGAAAGTGCCGGCGGAAATGGCCAAGCACCGCGAGATCTTCCGCGAGGGTGCGGCCAAGGGCGGCGTGGACGGCCCCAAGGCCGATGAGATCTTCGACCTGATGGAAAAGTTCGCCGGCTACGGCTTCAACAAGTCGCACGCCGCCGCCTACGCCCTGGTCTCCTACCAGACCGCCTGGCTGAAGTGCCATTACCCGGCCGAGTTCATGGCTGCCACCCTGTCCTCGGACATGGACAACACCGACAAGGTGGTGGGCTTCCTGGCCGAGGTCGAGCACCTGGGCCTGACCGTGCTGCCGCCCAAGGTCAACGCCTCGGCCTTCATGTTCGAAGCCAGCGATGCGCGCACCATCCGCTACGGCCTGGGCGCAATCAAGGGCGTCGGCCAGGGTGCTTGCGAGGCAGTGGTGGCCGAGCGCGAACAGGGCGGTGCCTACGCCTCGCTGCTGGACTTCTGCACCCGCAACGCCTCGGCCAGGCTCAACCGGCGCACCCTGGAGGCGATGATCAATGCCGGCGCACTGGACGAGCTGGGCCGCAACCGTGCCTCGCTGACCCTGCAGCTGCCCGAGGTGCTCAAGGCCACCGACCAGATGGCGCGCGAACTGGCCGCCGGCCAGGCCTCGCTGTTCGGCGCGCCCGACCCGGCCAGCGCCGCCGCCCAGCTGGACCTGCCCGAATCCAGCGAATGGCCGCTGGGCCAGCTGCTGCAGGCCGAGCGTGACACCCTGGGCTTCTACCTGTCCGGCCACCCGTTCGACACCCACGCTGCCGACGTGCGCGACATGGTGCCCAACGACCTGGGCGGGCTGGAAAACCTGATCGCCCCGGCACGGCCGGCGCGCGATGGCGAAAAGCGTGCCTGGCGCGCCGAATCCCCGGTGGTGCTGGCCGGGCTGGTGGTCGGCGTGCGTCGCAAGGGTGACAGCCAGGTCTTCGTGACCCTGGAAGACGGCCGCGGCAAGGTCGAGTGCAGTGCCTTCACCGATGGCATCGCCGAGTTCGGCCACCTGCTGATCAAGGACCGCGTGCTGGTGGTCAAGGGCGGCCTGCGCGAGGACGAGTTCAACGGCGGTTACGCCCTGCGCCTGCGCCAGTGCTGGGATTTCGAACAGGTCTGCCGCGACTACGCCGCGCGCATGCAGCTGCGCGCCGACCTGCGCCAGCCGGGCACCTGGGCGCGCCTGTCGGCGCTGCTGGACAGCGCGCGCCCCGGCCGCACGCCCCTGCGCCTGGACCTGATCGTGGCCGACAGCCACGGTCCGGTGGCCGGCATGCTCGACCTGCACGGCCCGGCCGCGGTGACCGTTTCACCAAGCCTGTTGCAGAACCTGCGCAGCGATCCTGCCATCCTCAAGCTGCAGGTGCGTTACAGCCCACCCTGGCAGCAGTCCCAGTAAGCGGCTTTCCGCACGCCCTCGTACGGGGTGTCTTCACCCCATCAGCTACACTCCCCTTTTTCAACCGGTTGATTGCCGATGAATCCGAACTATCTCGACTTCGAGCAGCCCATTGCCGACCTGGAAGCCAAAATCCAGGAACTGCGCAAGGCCTCGACCGGCCCGGCGGTCAACGTCGAAGCCGAAGTCGCCGCACTGCGCGAAAAGCTGCGCAAGCGCACGGCGCTGATCTTCCGTGACCTGACCCCGTGGCAGGTGTCGCAGCTGGCCCGTCACCCGCAGCGCCCCTACACCCTGGACTACATCAAGATGTTCTGCGATGAGTTCCAGGAGCTGGCCGGCGACCGCGCCTATGCCGATGACAAGGCCATCGTCGGTGGCCTGGGCCGGATCAACGGCCAGGCGGTGATGATCATCGGCCACCAGAAGGCACGCGACACCAAGGGCAAGGTCATGCGCAACTTCGGCATGCCGCGTCCGGAGGGCTACCGCAAGGCCCTGCGCCTGATGAAGATGGCCGAGCGCTTCAACATCCCGCTGCTCACCTTCATCGACACCCCCGGTGCCTACCCGGGCATCGGTGCTGAAGAACGTGGCCAGTCCGAAGCCATCGCCCGCAACCTGCTGGAAATGGCAGAGCTGAAGATTCCAGTGATCTGCACCGTGATCGGCGAAGGCGGCTCCGGCGGCGCCCTGGCCATCGGTGTGGGCGACCGCACCCTGATGCTGGAATACGGCACCTATTCGGTGATCAGCCCGGAAGGCTGCGCCTCGATCCTGTGGAAGGATGCCGGCCGGGCCAAGGATGCGGCCGAGCAGCTGGGCCTGACCGCCCAGCGCCTGAAGGCCCTGGGGCTGGTGGACAAGGTGGTGCGCGAGCCCACCGGTGGTGCCCACCGCAACCCGCAGCAGATGGGCACCCGCCTGAAGGCGGTGATCCTCAACGAACTGGAAGCGCTGCGCCAGCTGCCGCTGGAAGAACTGCTGGAGCGCCGCTATGCGCGCCTGCGCAGCTACGGTGCCTACGAGGCGGCCTGAGGCGGGCAGCGAACCACTGCATCCGCACAGCAAAAAGGCCGGCGATTGCCGGCCTTTTTGCTTGCTGCCAGCACCAGCTCAGAACGGCTTGGCCAGCACCAGGTAGACCACGCCGATGAAGGCGATCAACGGCAGCTCGTTGAACAAGCGCAGGCTGCGCGATGACGGCAACGCACCACCGCCGGCGGCACGCTTCACCAGCCGCCCGGTGACGATGTAATAGGCGAACAAGGCGGCCACCAGCCCCAGCTTGGCATGCAGCCAGCCGGCGGCGCCGCTGACCACCATGGTCGGGAAGTCGGCAATCACGTGGTAACCCAGCCACAGCACCAGGCCGAGGATGAAGGCCAGGCCGAACATCACATGGCCAAAACGGTACAGGCGGCGGCCCATCAGCCCCAGCCGCTGCTGTACGGCCTGCTGCCCGGCTGCTTCGGCCTGGTTGACGAGGATGCGCGGCAGGTAGAACACCGCCGCCATCCAGGCCGTCATCATCACAATGTGCAGGGTCTTGACCCAGAAATAGGCTTGCATGCGCGCACTCCGGTGGCTGGCGTAGGATGAGGCCCATTTTCACCGATCGGCAACACATAAGCACATGAGCAAGCAGTACGACCAGGCCTATTTCCAACGCTGGTACCGCGATTCGGGCCTGGACAACCCCCGCCAGCTGGCACGCAAGGTGGCCTTGGCGGTGAGCACGGCCGAGTACTACCTGCAGCGCGAGGTGCGCAGCGTGCTGGATATCGGCTGTGGCGAGGGTGCCTGGCGCGCGCCGCTGCGCAAGCTGCGGCCCAAGGCCAGCTACCTGGGCTTTGACCCCAGCAGCTATGCGGTCAGCCGCTATGGCCGTACCCGCAACATCCACCTGGCCAGCTTCGGTGACTTCGCCTGGCTGCGCCCCTGCGCGCCGGTGGATTTGCTGATCTGTTCGGACGTGCTGCACTACCTGCCCAGCCGCGAACTGCGCGCCGGCCTGCCCGGGCTGGCCGAGATGTGCGCCGGGGTGGCCTGGCTGGAGACCTTCACCATGGAGGATGCCTTCGAAGGTGACCGCGAGGGTTTCCAGCCGCGTGACGGCAACTGGTACCGGCGCAACTTCCGCCAGGCCGGCTTCCAGGCCCTCGGCAGCCACCTGTGGCTGGGCCCGCAATGGCACGGGCAGACCGCGGCACTGGAAAGCGCCATACGCTGACGCACAGACGCTGCACCCGGTGCGGTGGTATGCTGCGCGGCAACATAAGTACAGACATACCCGGCATGCTCTACCAGTGGCACGAAATGACCCGCAACCTGCTGGCCCCCTGGGTGCACCAGGCCCAGGCCAATGCGGCGTTTTTCACCAATCCGGGCCACTGGTGGTCGTCAATGCCCGGCGCCGAGCGCATGGCGGCGATGAACGAGCTGTTCCACCGTATCGGCAAGGACTACCAGAAGCCGGCCTGGGACCTGCACGAAGTGCTGATCGACGGCCAGAGCGTGCCGGTGGCCGAACGCGAGGAACTGAACCTGCCGTTCTGCCGGCTGATCAACTTCAAGCGCCACAGCAACGATGCCGCCCAGGTGGCCGCGTTCAAGCAGCAGCCGGTGGTGCTGGTGGTGGCCCCGTTGTCCGGCCACCATGCCACCCTGCTGCGCGACACCGTGCGCACCCTGCTGCGCGACCACCGGGTGTATGTCACCGACTGGGTCGATGCGCGCATGGTGGCGCAGGCCGACGGCCGCTTCGGCCTGGATGACTACATCGCCTACGTGCGCCGGTTCATCACCCACCTGGGTGCGGCCGACCTGCATGTGGTCAGCGTCTGCCAGCCCACCGTGCCGGTGCTGGCCGCCGTGTCACTGATGGCCAGTGCCGGTGAGACCACCCCGCGCTCGCTGGTGATGATGGGCGGGCCGATCGATGCCCGCCGCAGCCCGACCGCGGTCAACAACCTGGCCACGCGCAATCCGCTGTCATGGTTTGAAACCAACCTGATCCACCCGGTGCCCGGCAACTACCCCGGTGCCGGGCGCGCGGTCTACCCCGGCTTCCTGCAGCATGCCGGCTTCCTGGCCATGAACCCCAGCCGACACCTGATGTCGCACTGGGATTTCTACACCTCGCTGGTGCAGGGCGACCTGGACGATGCCGCCGCCCACCGCTCGTTCTACGACGAATACAACGCGGTACTGGATATGCCGGCCGAGTACTACCTGGACACCATCAAGGTGGTGTTCCAGCAGTTCCTGCTGCCGCGTGGGCAATGGTTCGTCGATGGCCAGCGGGTGGAGCCGGCGGCGATCAGCAGCACCGCCCTGCTGAGCATCGAAGGCGAGCTGGATGACATCGCCGGGCTGGGCCAGACCGAGGCCGTGCATGACCTGTGCACCGGTGTACCGGCTGGCCGCCGCCAGCACATCGTGGTGCCCGATGCGGGCCACTACGGCATTTTCTCCGGCCGCCGCTGGCGCGAGCACGTGTATCCGCAGGTGCGCGACTTCATTGCCGCCCACCATGCCGACCAGATCGCCCCGCGCAAGCGCCGGGCCAGTGCCAGCGTCACCGCCCTGCGCCCGCGCAAGGCCAGCGCCTGATCAACGGGCCGCCTGCGCAGCGGGCAGGAGCGGCACGCAGACAGCAACAAGCCGACGGCTCAGCGTCGGCTTGTGGTTTTCAGCCCGGCTTTTTCAGCCCCAGCGTACCAGCAGGTGCTTGGCCAGCTGCCCGTGCAGGCGGCCGAGCAGGCGCACCAGGTGCAAGGTCACGGTGAGCAGCACGGCGCCGCCGAGCATCAGCAGCGGCCAGGGCCTGGCGCAGCTGGGCGAGGTACTGCTCGACACTGCGCGGCAACGGTTGCGGCTTGTGGGCAGGCTGGCTCATCTCGATTCACTCCTTGCAGAAGGGTTTGCACGCTGTCGCGGGTGGTGTTCCACGCCGCCGTCCACTGCGCCAGCACCTGGCGGCCGTCGTCATTGATGCGGTAGTAGCGCCGTGGCGGCCCGGCCAGCGATGGCTCGATGTGGCTGTCCAGCAGGCCGGCACCTTCCAGGTTGCCCAGCACCGGGTACAGCGTGCTCTGCTTGCCGGCCAGCACCCCGCCGCCCGGCTGCTCCAGCGCCTTGGCAATCGGGTAGCCGTACAGCGGCTCGCTGGCACGGCCCAGCACGGCCAGCAGCACCAGCGACACCGTGCCGCTGGCCAGCTCCTTTTCGAACTTGCGTTGCAGGCCTTCGATATCGGCCATGGCTGCACTCCACCACTAGGCTGAAGTGGATAACAGTGCGAAGTTCGCCATAGCCGACGTGCCAGTAGTCATCCCCTGCGCCAGCACCCCCTGCAAGGCCGTGCTGACGGTCAGGACAGCGCCTTCAGCCCGGTCACCCCGACCACGATCAGCAGCAGCGCGAACAGCCGCGCCGGGCGGCGTGATTCACCGAAGAACAGCATGTTCACCACCACCGCCGCCGCCGTGCCCAGGCCGATCCAGACCGCGTAGGCCGTGCTCATCGGCAAGTAATCGAAGGCGCGGTAGAGCAAGGCAAAGGAAGCGGCAAAACCACCACTGAACATCAGCAGGTGGCCGACCGAGCGGCGCAGGCTGAATTTCTTCAGGCCGATCACACCCAGCACTTCAGCCAGCGCCGCGGCCAGCACCAGCAACCAGCCGGTCATGCCGCACCTCCCGACGCCGGCTCGTCAGCCAGCTTCAAGGCCACCACACCGAGCACCAGCAGCCCCATGAACAGCCCCTGGCCAAGGCTCAGCGTGCGCTCGAACAAGGCCACGTCCAGCACTGCCGCGCCGATGGTGCCCACCGCGGCGAACACCGCATACACCGTACCGGTCGGCAGCACCTGGCAGGCCTTGGCCAGTGCGGCGAAGTCCACCACGATCACCAGCACGATCAATGCCCAATGCCAGCCGGTGCTGGCCACGTTGAAGCCGTACACCCAGACCAGCTCCAGCGCACAGGTAATGGCCACGAACAACCAGCCCATGGATTTGCCTTGCATCAGCGCACCTCCGTGTCGAGCACGCGAGCACGCCCCAGGGCATGGTGCAGGAAGGTTTCCAGCTCGCGCCGGTGGGCCGCGGCCTGCTGGCTGTCGGTGTCGGCATACAGGTGCACCTGCTCGGCGGCTGCTTCCACCGTGCCCAGTACGATGCGCGCACACAACGCCGGTTGCATTCCGGCGCGGACCAGGCCCTGCTCCCCGGCCTGGACCAGGCTGTCTTCCAGCCAGGCATAAATTGGCTGGTAGATCTGTTCCCAACGCCGCATCTGCGGGCTTTGCGCCATCCCTGCATAGAGCAGGGTGGCCAATTCGCGGTTCTGGCCAACCACCTCGAACAACGCGGCCGGCAGCCCATCCAGGCGGTCTGCAACCGGCAGCCCGTCCAAGCGCTGCTGCAGGTGGGTGAGCATCCGCGCGACCAGGTGTTCGGCAATCCCCCCCATCACCTCCAGTTTGCTGGGGAAATACAGGTAGAAAGTGCCTTGGGCAATGCCGGCACGGGCCACGATGTCAGCCACGGTGGCCTTGGCCACCCCTTTTTCGGAAAACACTGCAATCGCAGCACTGATGATGCCCTGCCGTTTGTCCATGAAATACCTCGCAATCACAATGAATGACTGTCAGTCATTTTCTATGCCCCGGTTGCCGGGTACAAGCCTGTTGATGAACCCCCGCTGGCCTTGCTGAAGTTTTCGCGCACAATCGGCTCATCCACCCGCGCAAGGACCACCATGCCCGTCCACCAACCGACTGCCCTTGCACTGGCCCTGCTGGCCAACCTGCTCATTGCCCCTGCCGGCGCCAGCACGCCGCAAGCGACCGCCTCACCGAGCGCGGCACAGATCATTGCTGCCGCCCCGGACAGCGACTGGCGTACCCCGGACCCGGACAACCTGCTGTACATGCAGCTTTCCACCGGCGTGGTGGTGTTCGAGCTGGCGCCGCAGTTTGCCCCGCAGCACGTGGCCAACATCCGCCAGCTGGCCCGCCAGGGTTTCTGGGACGGCACCAGCGTGTACCGGGTGCAGGACAATTTCGTGGCCCAGTTCGGCGATGCACACGCTGACGATGCCGGCCGGCGCAAGCCGCTGGCCGCGGCCGATGTGGCCCTGCCGGCCGAATTTGAAGTGCCGTCGGCCAACGTGCACTTCACTGCACTGCCCGATAGCGATGGCTGGAGTGATCAGGCCGGCTTTGTCGACGGCTTTGCTGCTGCCCGTGACAACCGCAGCGGCACCACGTGGATGGCGCACTGCTACGGCATGCTCGGCGCCGGCCGCAACAATGCACCCGATTCCAGCCAGGGGGCCGAACTGTATGTGGTCACCGGCCAGGCACCGCGCAACCTGGACCGCAACATGAGTTCGGTGGGCCGTGTGATCCATGGCATCGAACACCTCTCGGCGCTGCCGCGCGGGCCCGAGCCGATGGGCTTTTACGAAGACCGCAGCCAGGACACGCCGATCCTCAAGGTGCGTCTGGGCAGCGATGTGCCCTCCGACGAGCGCCTGCCGCTGCAGCTGCTGCGCACCGAGTCGGCCAGTTTTGCTGCCGCCACCGAGGCCCGCCGCAACCGACGCGATGCCTTCTACGTACGCCCGGCCGGGCATATCGACCTGTGCAACGTGCCGTTGCCGGTGCGCTTGAAGAGCTGACAAGGCAGCTCACCCAACCTTGCATGCGGATCGGTGAGGATGTGGGCTCCCCCATCTGACAGGAGACGCCTCATGGCCGGACTCAACCTGCGCATCACCGGCAGCGACGACGATGCGCGTCTGGTCGCCAATCTGCTGACCAGCGTGGAAGGTATCGAGCATGTGGAACATATCAATGACCTGATGCCACAGATGGATGACCCGGATTCCAGCTCGGCCGGCCTCTCAGACCTGACCCAGAGCCCGGGCAGCCATGTCCTGGAGGTGCAGGCGAGCAACCCCGCCAGTGCCGCCCGAGCCAGGCAGCTGGTGCAGGAGCTGGCCTTCCAGCGTGACCTGCTGGTGGAATTGGAGGATATGCCCTGACCCAACCGATGGCAGGGGTCGGCGCCCGCCGTCCCTGCCATGCTCGACGCTTCGTTGCATTTTTCGAGTGCTGCCCGATGCGTACCACCCTGCTCAGTTCCGCCCTGATCCTCGCCCTGGCCGGCTGCCAGCCCAGCACCTCCCCTGAAGCCGGCCACGCCGGCAGCAGCCAGGTGCAGTCGCAGGCCGATGCGCAGTTTGCCGCCCTGGCCGACAAGGCCCTGCAGCAGTGGATGGCGCTGTCGCCGGTGGCCGCCACCCAGATCGGCGAGCACCGCTACGACAACCGCCTCGACGATGTCAGCGCCGCCGGGATCAAGGCCGGCGCCGAGCAGACCCAGGCCCTGCTTGATGCCCTCAACGCCATTGATGCCAGCTCGCTGAGCCGGGAAAACCAGGTCGATGCGGCCATCCTGCGCAACCAGCTGGAAGGTGACCTGTTCCGGGTCAACACCCTGGCCGACTGGCAGTGGGACCCGCAGTTCTATTCCGGCCTGGCCGGCAGCGCGATCTACGGCCTGATGGCGCGCGAGTTTGCTCCCCTGCCAGACCGCCTGCGCTCGGCCACCGAACGCATGGAGCAGATCCCGCAGATCTTCGCCGCTGCCCGCGCCAACCTGGACCCGGCGCGGGTGCCGAAGATCCACGCCGAGACCGTGGCCAGGCAGAACCGTGGCCTGCTCAGCCTGGTGGCCACCTTCATCACCCCCAACCTGGACCAGCTGTCCGGCGAGCACCGCCAGCGCCTGCAGGCGGCCATTGCCGGCCTGGAAACCGCGGTCAACGAACACCAGCAGTGGCTGGACAACGAGCTGGTGCCCAAGGCCGCCGGCGACTTCCGCATCGGCGCGGACATGTATGACGCCAAGCTGCGCTTTGCCCTGAATTCGCAACTGAGCCGCGCCGAGATCGGCCAGCGTGCCCAGGCCGAACTGGACCGCGTGCGGGTGCAGATGTACGGCATTGCCCAGCGCGTGCTGGCAGGCCGTGAGGGTGCCCCGGACACCCCGGACAATCCCACCGCGCAGCAGCAGCAGGCCGCGATCGAGGCCGCGCTGGAGCTGGCCTACGCGCAGAAGCCGGCACGTGATGCGGTGGTGCCCGACGCCAAGGCCGCGCTGGATGTGGCCACCGCCTTTGTTGCCGAGCACGACCTGATGACCCTGCCCGATGCGCCGGTGGAGATCATCCTGATGCCCGAGTTCCAGCGCGGCGTGGCCGTGGCCTATTGCGACTCGCCCGGCCCGCTGGACAAGCACCTGAAGACCTTCTACGCGGTCAGCCCGATTCCCGAGGACTGGAACGAAGGCCAGGTCGATTCGTTCCTGCGCGAGTACAACAGCCGCATGATCCACCTGCTGTCCATCCACGAAGGCACCCCGGGCCATTACCTGGAAGGCTGGCACTCGGCCAAGCACCCCTCCACCCTGCGCGCGGTGCTGCGTTCGGGCCTGTTTGCCGAAGGCTGGGCGGTATACACCGAACGCATGATGCAGCAGGCCGGGTACATGGACAGCGACCCGCTGTTCCAGCTGGTGCAGCTGAAGTTCTACCTGCGCACCATCGCCAACGCGATCCTGGACCAGGGCGTGCATGTGGAAGGCTGGGACCGCGAGCGCGCGATGCAGCTGATGGTGCGCGACAGCTTCCAGCAGGAAAGCGAGGCCGCCGGCAAGTGGATCCGTGCCCAGCTCACCAGTGCCCAGCTGCCGACCTACTTCGTCGGCGCCCAGGAACACTTCGACACCCGCGCTGCCGCCGAGGCCGCCTGGGGCAAGGACTTCAACCTGAAGACCTACCACGACCGCATGCTGTCCTTCGGCGCGCCGCCGGTGCGCTATGCCCGCCAGCTGCTGCTGGACCAGCCGATCCAGTAAACCTGCCCCACCCGCCGGTATCGCGGATCAAAGGCAGGCATTGTCAATCCTGCCCAGCATCGCCTGCCTGCCCCTGCGCAGCCGGGCAGCACCGCGTCTGCTCAATGCAGAATGACGGCGCCGTTACCGTTGACAGGGCAAGGACACGGCATTGCTCAGCGCCACGGCCGTGTCCATGCCCTGCATCCGGGCGACGTCGTACATCAACTGCTCGCCGGCCTGGGCATCGGCGGCGAGCTGCTGGTGCTGGGCCTGGCCAGTCGCTGGATCAACAACGACCCGGAAGGCTATCTGCAGCGAGCACCGCCCGTGGCAACAGGGCCGAGACGGAGCAGCTGCCGCGCTGCGGGGGGGGGGGCAGCCTGGCTCCCGGGCCCGGCTGATGAGCCAGGCCCGGGCCGTGCCTCAGGGCTGCTGCGGGCGCAGGTCCAGGTCCTGGAAATCGAAGCTGAAGTCGGTCAGCGAGGAAATCGCCTGCATCGAGGCCGCGCGCACCTTGCCATCGACATCCAGGTCGAAATTGACGAAGGCATCGGCATTGAGCGAGCGGTCATCCCAGCGCACGATGAAGGTGTCGTGCTGCCAGTGTTCCAGTGAGCCCACCAGCATCGGCGTGCGCGAGAAGCGCAGGCGCAGCGCATCGCCCTGCTGCTCGACGATGACATCGCCATACCAGCGGTCACGGTAGCTGGCCGCGTAGCCGGCCAGCGGCAACGACGGGGTACTGCCGGCCACGCGTGCGGCCACATGTTTGTCCCACTGCTCGTCGGCCTTCTCGCGGCCCTTGGCCACCGCCTTGGCATAGGCATCCACCCAGTCATGCGCCGGAGCCTGCAGGTAGGCGTCGAGCACGCTGTAGGTAATCGCGTTGAAGGCCGCGCCCACTTCCTGGTTGGTCAGCACCACGATGCCCAGCTTCTGCTCCGGCACCAGGGTCACCCGCGAGACCATGCCCGGCCAGCCGCCGGTGTGCCAGACCAGCTTCTGCCCGCGGTAGTCGCTCAGGCTCCAGCCCTCGCCATAGCCGGCGAAATTCGGCTTCATCGGTGCCAGCTCCGGCACCGCCGGCTCGGCCACGGCCTGCGGCGTGACCACCGACCACATCTGCTGCTGGCGCTTGTCGCCGAACAGGCGGGTATCGCTGCCGGGCAGGCGGCCACCATCCAATTGCACGTTCATCCAGCGCGCCATGTCATTGGCCGAGGAATACACCCCGCCGGCGGCCGAGTTGTTGTGCCAGGTCAGCGGCGCCACCGGGCGCAGTTCGCGCCAGTCATACAGCGCATGGCCGACAGCCACCTTGTCGCCCCGCTGGAGGTGGTCGGCATTGAAGCGCGTGCTGGTCATGCCGGCCGGGGTGAAGATGCGCTGTTGCAGGAAGTCGGCAAACGACTGCCCGGACACTTCCTCGATCACCAGCTGGGCCACCCCGTAGAGGATGTTGTCGTAGGCATAGCGCTCGCGGAAACCGCCACTGAGCGGCACATGGGCCAGGCGCTGCACCACCTCGCGGGTGGTGTAGTCGGTGGTCGGCCAGAACAGCAGGTCCCCGGCGCCCAGGCCCAGCCCGGAGCGGTGTACCAGCAGGTCGCGCAGGGTCATTTCCCGGGTCACGTAGGCATCACCCATGCGGAACCACGGCAGGTGGTCGATGACCTTGTCATCCAGGCTCAACTTGCCCTGCTCGGCCAGCACCGACAGCGCAGTGGCCGTCATCGCCTTGGTGTTGGAGGCAATGGCAAACAGGGTGTCACCATCCACGGCCGCAGGCTTGCCTTGCTCACGCACGCCCCAGCCACGGGCCATCA
The DNA here is from genome assembly GCA_051885115.1 of Stenotrophomonas sp. GTDB lineage: Bacteria > Pseudomonadota > Gammaproteobacteria > Xanthomonadales > Xanthomonadaceae > Stenotrophomonas. Next base: position 30,891 of record JBJEWP010000164.1, read on the forward strand.
CCAGCTGCCCATCCTTGACCACCGCCACCGCAATGCCGGGCACCTGGAACTGCTGGCGCACCTGTTCGACGGTGGCATCCAGGCCCTGCAACGGTGCCGGCGGGACCTGTGCCATGACATTTCCCACGCTCAACGAAGCCAGCACCGCAACGGTGCCACACAACCACTTTTCCACAGCCATCTCCTGTTGCAGACGATACGCAGGCTGGTACGCGAAGCCCCCTTCGCCACCGCCGCTGCGCCAATGCCCACCACTTTAACCGCCAGCGCGGCCCGGGCGGCGCTGCCGGCTGCAGCTGTACGGCCAGCCAGCAATGACCTGCGGCACTCTCGGCATGGCCGGGCGAAACGGCGACAATGGGAGATGGATTCCCAATTACGAAACGCCCACCTGCAGATCCACCTGTGCGTCCTGCTCTGGGGCGTCACGGCCATCCTCGGCAAGCTGATCAGCCTGGATGCCCTGCCCCTGGTCTGGTGGCGGATGATCCTGGTGGTGATCGTACTGGCCATGCTGCCACGGGTCTGGCGTGGCCTGCGCGCGATGAGCGCCAAGGATCTGGCCGGTTACAGCGTGATCGGCGCCCTGGTCGCGCTGCACTGGCTTACCTTCTATGGCGCGGTGAAGCTGGCCAATGCCTCGGTGGCGGCCACCTGCATCGCCCTGGCGCCGGCCTTCACTGCGGTGGTCGAACCCTGGCTGGCCAAGCGACCGTTCAAGGCCCGCGAGCTGGCGCTGGGCGTGGCCGTGCTGCCCGGTGTCGGCCTGGTGGTCGGCGGCGTGCCCGATGGCATGCGCCTGGGAGTGGCTGTGGGCGCAGCCTCGGCCCTGCTGGTGGCCGTGTTTGGCTCGTTGAACAAGCGCATGGCCGGGCGTGGCGACGCACTGACCGTCACCGCGCTGGAGCTGGGTGCGGGCACCGTGCTGCTGACCCTGATCGCGCCGGCGCTGCCGACCCTGTTCCCGGCCCTGGCCAGCACCCTGTGGGTGGTCCCGGAGCTGCACGACGGCCTGTTGCTGCTGCTGCTGGCCATTGTCTGCACCCTGCTGCCCTTTGCCCTGTGCCTGGTGGCGCTGAAGCAGCTGTCGGCCTACACCGTGCAGCTGGTGACCAACCTGGAGCCGATCTACGCCATCGTGCTGGCCATGCTGTTGCTGGGCGAGCAGCGCCAGCTCAGCCCGGCCTTCTATGCCGGGGTCGGGCTGATCCTGGCGGTGGTCTTCCTCGATCCGGTGCGCAACGCCCTGGCCCGCCGGGGCAGATGAAAAAAGCGGCCCTGCGGCCGCTTTTTCCGTTGTCCCGATCCCGGTTCAGAACTGGCTGAAGCCGGGCAGCAGCCCGTGCAGCTCGTGGTCGGTCAGGTTGCGCCACTGGCCCAGCTTGAGCGGAGCCAGCTTGATGTTGTCGATGCGCACCCGGCGCAGCTGGGTCACCCGGTAGCCGAACTCGGCGGCCATCAGGCGGATCTGCCGGTTCAGGCCCTGCTCCAGGGTGATGCGGAAGCCGTACTTGGCAATGCGCGAGGTGCGGCACGGCAGGGTCATCTGGTCATGGATGCGCACGCCGCGGGCCATGCCGCGCAGGAACTCGTCGGTGACCGGCTTGTTGACCTCGACCAGGTACTCCTTCTGCCGCTTGTTTTCCGCGCGCAGGATCTGGTTGACGATGTCGCCATTGCTGGTCATCAGGATCAGGCCTTCCGAATCCTTGTCCAGGCGGCCGATCGGGAAGATGCGCTGCTCATGGCCAACAAAGTCGGCGATGTTGCCCTTGACCTCGCTGTCGGTGGTGCAGGTCACCCCGACCGGCTTGTTCAGCGCAATGTAGACATGGCGGCGACCGGTGGCCTTGACCACGGCACGGGCCCGCAGCGGCTGGCCATCGACCAGTACCGTATCGCCCTCCGCCACCTGGGCGCTCATTCCTGCCGGCTTGCCATTGACGGTGACCCGACGCGCGCTGATCAGGCGGTCGGCCTCACGCCGCGAGCAGAACCCGGTCTCGGCGATATGTTTGTTCAGTCGATTGCTCATGCCCGGCATTATCGCCGAAGCCGGGCTGGACAAGAACCGTTGGCAGCCACCGATTCAGCCCTCGAACACCCGGTTGCGCCCCTGCTGCTTGGCCGCATACATGGCCTGGTCGGCCCGGCGCAGCAGGCAGGCCATGTCCACATCACCTGGCTGGTACTGGGCCACGCCGATGCTGGCGGTGACCACCAGCCCCGGTGCCGAGGCACGCAGCTGGATCTGCGCCAGCTGCTCGCCGATTGTCTGCATGCGCTCGCGCGCTGCGGCCAGTGCCAGCCCCGGCAGCATGACCAGGAATTCCTCCCCGCCCATGCGCACCACATCGTCCCGGCGCACCGTCTCGGACATCACCCGCGCCACCTCGACCAGCACCTTGTCGCCCACATCATGGCCGTAGGTGTCGTTGATGGCCTTGAAGTGGTCCACATCGACAAAGCCGACACACAACAGGCCGTTCTGGCCGGTGTGCTCCATCAACTGCGCCAGCCGCTGCAAGCCCACCCGCCGGTTGGGCAGCCCGGTCAGGCCATCGGTGTTGGCCAGCCGGCGCATTTCATCGCGCTGCTCGCGCAGCAGGCCCAGCCGGCGGTTGAAGGCGAAGGCGGTGATCAGCAACAACCAGGTCGCCACCAGCTGCATCGCTTCCACCCGGTACAGCACCAGCCAGCGCGCACCCAGCAGCTCGCCGATGACCAGCACCACGAACGGCACCAGCCCCAGCCAACCCAGCAGGCCATCGCGCAGGCCACCCAACTGGGCCAGCACGGCCATGCCGATCAACACCACCGCACCCAGGGCCATCATCACCTGGGGCGCGATGGCGTACATGGAAAAAACCGAAGAAGGCAGTACGAAGCCCACCGCCGCCAACAGCAGGGTCAGCAACAGCAACTGGCGGGCAATGACCCGGGATGCCGGCAGCAGCTGGGTGCCCGCACACAGCAACCACAGCCCGGCCAGCATCAGGGTGGTCACCAGCAAGGTGGTCACCGCCTGCCACTGCGCCAGCCAGCTGCCCACCGGCAGCCAGGGATAGGGGTAGCCAAACAACCCGGTAATCAGGGCCTGCCAGACAAAGAACAGCACGCAGCTGACCGTGTAGTACAGGAACATGCGGTCACGGCTGGCCATCCAGCCCAGCAGGGCGCTCAGCGCCAGGGCCAGGGTGACCGCCATGCAGGCGGCGCGGGCCAGCAGACGGGCGGTATCGTGCTGCTGCAACGGGCTGGGCCCGCCGATCATGATGGTGGGAATCCACTCCGGGCGTACCGGCGACTGCCAGGCCACCACAATCGGCTCCTGGTTGCCGGCCGGGGGCACCACCACCTGGCCCACGCTGCTGCGGAAGCGCGAGTCACGCGTACGGGCATCGGACATCACCCCGCAGGTGATGCGCTGGCCATGGGCAATCATCACTTCACCAACATGGGCGTTGAACACCAGCACCGCCTGCGGCGTGCCAGGCCAGCCACCCGGCGGTGGCGGCAACCGGGCCTGGCGGTCGAGCCGGGCAATGGTTTGCGCCTCGCAACCACGCTGCGGCTTGAGCTGCTCGCTGGGTTGACCTTCCAGCACATAGCCACGCTCGAACGAGGCGGCCGACCAGCTCTGTGCCATCAACGGCAACGGCAGCAGCCAGCACAGCCACAACAGCACAGGCCAGGGACGGCAGCACTTCACACGCACCGGCTCCCGCCTCCGCTCCACCGCTTCAATGACTTGCAACTGCTGCCCCCCTGCAACATCGGTTGTCGTCCCCGTCACCCGGGCTGTATCGGCAAACGCCAGCCCTTCTTCACTATCGCCCGTTGTTGCCGGCGTGGCGGCAGTGTCGCCCGCCCGGCTGCAGCGGGACATGAAAAAAAGGCGCCCCGCAGGGCGCCGTGCTTTTCATCGATCAGAATTCGCGCGGACCACGCGACCCGCGCTGCCCCGCACCCGGGCCGCGCTCGAAACCACCCTCGCGGCGCGGCGGACGGGAATCAAAGCCCCCCTCACGACGCGGACCACGCTCGAAACCACCCTCGCGCGGGGCACGCGGGCCGCGCTCGAAGCCGCCTTCACGACGCGGGCCACGCTCGAAACCACCTTCGCGCGGCGGACGCGGTGCACGGGCCTTGGCCTCGTAATCGGCACGGGCCTGTTCGGCATCGATGCGCTGCATCTTCAACTGCTGGCCAGCCACCCAGACCTTCTGCAGATGACCGAGCACATCGGACGGCATGTCGGCCGGCAGGTCCAGCACCGAGTGTTCGTCATGGATGTCGATGCGGCCGATGAAGCGGCTTTCCAGCCCGGCCTCGTTGGCAATTGCGCCGACGATGTTGCCCGGCTTCACCCCATGGCGGTAACCGACCTCGATCCGGAAGGTTTCCATCCCGCTTTCCGGGTTGCCACGTGGGGCCGGCTCGCGACGCGGGCGCTCTTCACTGCCGAAGCGGTCTTCGCGCGGGCCACGCTCGAAACGCTCACCGCGTTCCGGACGGTCGAAACGGCCCTGGCCACGCTCATGGCGTTCGCCGCGGTCGAAACGGTCAGCGGCACGGGTGAAGCCTTCGCGCGGCGCACGTTCCGGACGTTCGCCACGCGGCTGGCGCACCGGCGGGGTCAGCAGGAACGGGGTATCACCCTGCAGCTGGTGGGCCAGTGCCGCGGCCACATCCAGCGGATCGGCCTCGTTTTCGTTGCAGTAGCCTTCGAGCATTTCGCGGTAGAACTTCAGCGGGTGCTTGTTTTCCAGCTCACTGCTGATCTTGCCGAGGAACTTGCTGATGCGGTTGTCATTGACCGCTTCCACGCTCGGCAGCTGCATTTCCTCGATCGGCTGGCGAGTGGCGCGCTCGATCGAACGCAGCATGCCCTTCTCGCGCGGGGTCACGAACAGGATCGCCTCGCCGCTACGGCCGGCACGGCCGGTACGGCCGATGCGGTGCACGTAGCTTTCGGTGTCGTACGGGATGTCGTAGTTCAGAACATGGGTGATGCGCTCCACGTCCAGGCCACGGGCAGCCACGTCGGTGGCCACCAGAATGTCCAGCTTGCCATCCTTGAGCTGGCCGACGGCGCGTTCGCGCTGGGCCTGCTGCATGTCGCCGTTGATCGCCGCAGCGGCCAGGCCACGCGCCTGCAGCTTCTCGGCCAGCTCTTCGGTGCCGGCCTTGGTGCGGGCGAAGATGATCATCGCGTCGAAGTTTTCCACTTCCAGGATGCGGGTCAGCGCATCGAGCTTGTGCATCCCGGCCACCCACCAGTAACGCTGGCGGATGTTGGCACTGGTGGTGGTCTTGGAGGCGATGGTCACTTCCACCGGCTCGCGCAGGTAGGTCTGGGCGATGCGGCGGATGGCCGAGGGCATGGTGGCCGAGAACAGGGCCACCTGACGCTGCTCCGGCAGCTTCTTGAGCACCGCTTCGACATCGTCGATGAAGCCCATGCGCAACATTTCGTCGGCTTCGTCCAGCACCAGGGTCTTCAGCTCGGACAGGTCCAGGGTGCCGCGGTCCAGGTGGTCGATCACCCGGCCCGGGGTACCCACCACCACGTGCACGCCACGGCGCAGGGCCGACAGCTGCAGGCCGTAGGGCTGGCCACCGTAGACCGGCAGCACGCGAAAGCCCGGCATCGATGCCGAGTAGCTCTGGAACGCTTCAGCGACCTGGATGGCCAGCTCGCGGGTCGGGGCCAGGACCAGCACCTGCGGCTTGTGCGCGTTCATGTCGATCTTGGACAGCACCGGCAGGGCAAAGGCGCCGGTCTTGCCGGTACCGGTCTGGGCCTGGCCGAGCACATCGCGGCCTTCCAGCATGGCCGGGATGGTGGCGGCCTGGATCGGCGACGGGTTTTCATAGCCAATGCTGGCCACGGCCTGCATGACGGCGTCGGACAGGCCAAGGTCTGCAAAGCGCAGGGAGGGGGTTTCTTGCGACATGGGGTAACTCCGGGGGCGCCATTGCCGGAAGCGGCAACGGGCAGGTAAGGCGCATAATTGCGCCCTGCGCGGTATTCGGTCAGGAACTCGGTCAGGGCAGTGTTGAATTCAGGCCCTACCGCTGCACGCCGGAAGTACGGTTAGACCCTAAGGTTTGGGAGGATAATGCATTTTCCCCAACCGCAGCGTTAACAACCGCATGACAACCCTCGCATTCGCCCTCGACGGCGACTATATCGAACTCAAGTCCCTGCTCAAGCTGACCGGTCTGGTCAACAGTGGCGGCGAGGCCAAGATCGTCATCGACGATGGCCAGGTCACCGTCGATGGCCAGGTGGAAACCCGCAAGGCCGGCAAGATCCGGCTGGGCCAGGTGGTCGAATTTGCCGGTACCACGATCCTGATCGAAGCGGCCTGAAGCCGGTCTGGCCGTCCTGCGCTCAGGCCGTGAGGTGGTGGCGCAGCAGCTGGCGGAACGGCGGCAAGGCTGTGGCCAGGGCCATCGCCCCGCCCCGGGCCAGGCGCGCCGGCCAGCGGCTGTCGGCAAACAGCCCAGCCACCACCCCGGTGGCATTGAACAGCGGCGCGGTGGCCAGCCGGTGTTCGCGCCCGTAACGGGCCAGCGCTGCATCACGTCCACCGCCGTGGGCACTGCCACGCAACACCCGGGCCAGCACCCCGGCACTGCGCACACCGAAATTGAAACCGTGCGCGGTGACCGGATGCATGCCCACCGCCGCATCACCGGCCAGGGCGAAGCCGGGCCCGGCAAAGCGGTCGGCATACACGGTGACCATCGGGTACAGATGGGCGCTGGAACAGGGCGTCATTGCCCCCCAGCGGTGTTCGAACAAGGCGCTGACCTGCCGCCCATAGGCAGCATCATCACTGGCCAGCAGGGCCTGCGCGCGCGCGGCCGGCAGGGTCACCACCGCTGACACCACCCCGGGCTGCAACGGCAGCAGGGCCCGGGTGCAGCCTTCACCGAACCATTCCCAGGCCACCTGCTGGTGGTCCTGCTCGATGCACATGTTGCGCACCACCATGGCGGTGCCATGGTCGCGGCTGCGCGCGCCCACCCCGAGCAGGCGCCGGGTGGCCGAGAAACGGCTGTCGGCCGCCACCACGGTAGCCGCCTGCAGGTAGCGGCCATCGGCCAGCTGCAGTTGCCAGCCTGCATCCTGCCGCTGCAGGCCGACCAGGCCCACGCCGGCATGCAGCTGCCAATCAGTGTGCTGGGCCGCGGCCTGCCAGGCGGCCTGGCGGATCCGCCAGTTGGCCACCAGCCAGCCCAGCGGTGCGCCGGCCGGGTCGCGGCGGTTGTCCACGTCCAGTGCAAACGGCAGGTGGCGATCACGCACACTGGCCTGGCGCAACGGCCAGATCGCCGCCGGGTCCAGCTGCTGCCAGACCCCGGCCTGTTCCAGCCAGCCGCGCGTGGCATGGGCCAGGGCAATCTCGCGGCCATCAAACGCCGGGGCCGACAAACCGGCCTCGGCCTGTTGCTCGATCACCGCCACCTTCAGACCACTGCCGGCCAGCAGGTTGACCAGGCTCAGGCCCACCGGGCCGGCGCCGATGATTGCCACATCCAGCTTGTCCACGTACCGCTCCTTGACTACCCGGGCAGCTGACCTTAGCCGCCGGCACCCTTGCCGGCCTTGATCAGGATCAGGGCCGGGGCACCGGTTTACTGGCCGACCGGGCGCACGCTGTAGCCGGAAACCCGCCAGGTGCGGTCCTCATCCAGGCGGAAGGAAACCAGCTCGCGTACCGGCTGGGCACTGTTGGCAAACAGGGTGGCAAAACTGACATTGAGATAGACGCCCGGCGGCACCGCACCACCGGCGGCGTACTGCACCCGGGTCACACTGGGCTCACCGCGCTGGCGCATGGCCCCCAGGCGCTGGCGGTCATCGCCCATGGCCTGGATGAAGGCCGGGCGGGCTGCCGCCTTGCGCATCACTTCGGAAGCACCATCCCACACTTCACCGGCACGGCCGCCATCAATCAGTACCGCCACCTGGGCAGCAGCTGCCGCCATCTGGCTGTCCTGGCGGGCCAGGGCCTGACGTTGCTCGGCAGTGACCGCGGCGGCAGTCGGCGGGGCCGGCGTCTGTGCCCGGGGGGCAGCGCCCTGGCCCCAGGCAAGCAGCGGCGCAGCCAGCAGCGCGGTAGAGAACACGACAGACAGCATCACACGCATCATCAACTCCGTGGTCATCTTCAAGGCGCCCTTACCGGTGGTAATTGCGGCCGGCCAATACCGGCGCAGGCAGCATAGAGCACCACTGCCATGCCTGCCCACAGACCACCGCATTGCTGTCCGAAAACGGCCAGCGGCCTGCATCCCGCAGTTCTACACTGGCGCCATGCACGCCACTTCCCTGCCCAGCCAAGCCCAATGCGAACAGGCCCGTCGGGCCCGTGATGCCCGCTTTGACGGGCTGTTCTACACCGCCGTACGCACCACCGGCATCTATTGCCGCCCGGTCTGCCCGGCGCCCCCGGCGCAGCAGCGCAACGTGCACTACTTCCCCAGTGCCGCCGCCGCGGCAGCCGCTGGCTACCGCCCCTGCCTGCGTTGCCGGCCCGAGCTGTCCCCCGCCCCGCCAGGCCAGCAACAGCCATTGCAGCAAGCCCTGGCCCTGGTCAACGACGGTTTCCTGCAACACCAACCGGTCAGCGCCCTGGCCGGGCGCATCGGCCTGGGGCCACGCCAGCTGCAGCGCCTTTTCATCCAGCAGCTGGGCGTCACCGCCCACCAACTGCATCGCAACAATCGCTTGTTGCTGGCCAAACAACTGCTCAGTGAAACCCGCCTGGCCATCACCGAAGTGGCCGCCGCTGCCGGCTTCAACAGCCTGCGCCGCTTCAATGCAGCATTCGCCGCCGCCTGCCAGATGCCACCGACGGCCCTGCGCCAGCACGCCGGCCCGCTCAGCGCCGGCCAGCCGGTGCTGCGCCTGGCCTACCGGCCGCCGCTGGACTTTGCCGCCATGCTCGCCTTCCTGGCCCGGCGCAGCCTGCCGGGGATCGAACAGGTCGATGCCCACAGTTACCGCCGGGTGGTGGTGGTCAACGGTCGGGCCAGTGTGATCGGCGTGCGCGCTTGCCCCCACCGCCCCGAGCTGCTGCTGGAACTGGGCGATACCGCGCCGGCCGCCATTGCGGCCGTGCTGGCCCGGGTACGCCAGATGTTCGACCTGGATGCCGACCTGGCCACCGTGCACGCCTGCCTGCAGCACGAACCGCTGCTGGCACAGGGCATTGCCGCCCGCCCCGGCCTGCGCATCCCCGGCGGCTGGGACGGTTTCGAGGTGGCGGTGCGCGCGGTACTCGGACAACAGGTCAGTGTCGCTGCCGCCACCACTCTGGCCCGGCGTCTGGTCGATGCCTTCGGCACGCCGCTGGCCGGTATGCCGGCCGGGCTGGATCGCCGCTTCCCCAGCCCACAGCAGTTGCAGCAGGCGCCGCTGGAACAGATCGGCCTGCCACGCAGCCGGGCAGCCACCCTGCGCGCCCTGGCCAGTGCCAGCGCTCTGGGCCAGCTGGATTTCAGCCCGGCCCGCCCGCTGCAGGCATTCATTGACCAGGCCACCGCCCTGCCCGGGATCGGCCCGTGGACCGCGCATTACATTGCCCTGCGTGCGTTGAGCCAGCCCGATGCCTTCCCGGCCGGTGACCTGGTCGTGCAGCAGGTACTCGGCCAGGGCCAGCGCCTGAGTCAGGCCCAGACTGAACAACGCTCCCAAGCCTGGCGGCCCTGGCGCGCCTATGCCGTGCTGCACCTGTGGCAGCTGGCCGCCACACCGCCCTCACCGATCGCACCGGAATCGCCATGAGCACGTTGTACTACGACCGTTTCGACAGCCCGATCGGGCCATTGACCATCGCCGCCGATGCGCTCGGCCTGCGCCATGTGCTGTTTGCCGAGCACTGCCGCCCGGCCGCCGGCCAGGCGCTCTGGCAGCACGCCCCCGACGCGCCGGTGCTGGCCGAGCCACGGCGGCAGCTGCTGCAGTACCTGCAGGGCCAGAGGCAGGATTTCCAGTTGCGTCTGGCTGCGGTGGGCACGCCATTCCAGCAGGCGGTCTGGGCCGCACTGGCGCGCATCCCGTTCGGCCAGACCTGGAGCTACCGCCAGCTGGCCACCCATATCGGCCGGCCCACGGCCACGCGCGCGGTGGGGGCGGCCAATAGCCGCAATCCGTTACCGATCATCCTGCCCTGCCACCGGGTGATCGGCAGCAACGGCCAGCTGACCGGGTTTGCCGGTGGGCTGGCGGTCAAGCAGGCCCTGCTGGCGCTGGAGGCACAGGCCCGGGATTACTGACGGCGCGCTCCGGACGCGGGGTTATCCTTGTCCGCCGCATGTTCGGCGGCAGCGGTCCCGGCCTGCGGTGCTGCCGGCGCAGCGTCAGCATCCGCAGTCCGAGCGTCATCGCCCGGCTCGGCCTCCGGTTCCGGGGTGGCGGCCGGCGGCACCAGGTCGCCATGGCCGTTGTCGATTTCGGCCAGCGGGCTTTCCTCCGGGCAGGTGGCATCGGGGAAACCGAAGCGCTCCTTCAAACCCTGGCCGCAGCTGGTCAGCGCTTCCAGGTCATTGCGGCCGTTCTTGCAGCGCTGGTCGAAGGAGACCAGGAAGGCATCCTTGCGGCGGACAAAATCGGCACCGCACTTGCGCATCTGGCGGATCCGCTCCAGGTCGTCCTGCACCGCATTGGTGCCATCCAGCCCGTACTGGCGCAGCTCTTCTGCAGTAAGCAGGCGCAGGCTGCGGTTGGGCACGGTCATCATCAGGTCGGCCACGCCGATGGCCACGCCATTGCGCTGCAGGTAGTCCTTGACCTTGCCGTACACCTGCTGCAGCTCGTCATTGAGTTCGGCGCGCGAAGTGGCCTTGGAGGAAATGCGCATCATCCGGTGGATGCCCACCTTGCCGGCCAGCAGACGGTTGTCGCCGGCAGCGAGCACGAACACACAGGCACTGTGGCAGACCGAGCCTTCGCGTACCCAGATGGTCCAGCCCGACTCGCCGATCTGGTCGCCGACGCGGATCGCCGCCTCGACCTGGCCGCCGCTGGAATCCAGGTCCAGCACCCGGCGGGTGATCTGCAGGGCATCGGCCACCTGGGTGATGCGCCACATCGCCTCGACAAACACTCCGGTGATCTTGCCCTGGTAACGCACGCGCAGCAGCCCGCGCTCCTGGCAGGCCGACAGGACCTGGGCCAGCCCCTCGCGCCCCAGCCCGTCCAGCTCCTGGCCATCACCGCCACCGGCGTAATCAACGTCGCAGCTGATGAAGATCCGGTTGCCCTCCAGGTCCACTTCCGGCCACTGGTCAGTCTGCGGCCGCGGCGGCAACGGCGGGGCATCAGCACTGTTGATCGACACCATGTGCTCGCCATCGGCGGCCTGGGCACGCAGGGCCGCATCGCTCAGATCCTCCGGCGTGGGAGCAGGCACGCTGCAGGCGGTCAACAGCAGAAGGGGAAACAGGCAGCGCACAACCGGGTTCATCGACAGCCATCCATTACGCAGGTGCAGATGCGCAGTCTAGGGGCTGGGCCGTGACTGCGACGAACACACACTGAACCATCGACACATGCCTGCACACCCCCTGCCCGGTATCCTGAGCACATGAAAGTGTCTTGTCTGTTGTCCAGCTTCGCCCTGAGCCTGCTCTGTGCCTGTGCCAGCCTGCCGCCCACGCCCTCCGCTGACGCCCCTGCGCCGGTCAGCCCGGTGCAGCGCGACAGCGTGGTGCTCATCTCCATTGACGGACTCCGCGTGGATGCCCTGGGCAAGGGCCACAGCCCAAACCTGGACCGTCTGGCCGCTGCCGGTGTACAGGCACGCTGGATGACCCCGTCCTATCCCACGATCACCTTCCCCAACCACTACAGCATGGTTACCGGCCTGCGACCGGACCGCCACGGCATCGTCCACAACCAGATGGAGGATCCCGAGCTGGGGCGTTTCGAACTGAGTGACCGCGATGCAGTCACCACGCCGGGATGGTGGTCCGATGCACTGCCGATCTGGATCCAGGCCAGCCGTGCCGGGCTGCGCACGGCAACGTTGAGCTATCCGGGTGGAGAAACTGCCATCGACGGCCAGCAGGCCGAGCAGTGGCACCCCTATGATGAATCGCTGCAGCCACATCAACGGGCGCAGATGATGGTCCAATGGCTTGACCAGCCCACTCGCCCGCACCTGCTGGCTGCGTATTTCGAACATGTGGACAAGGCCGGGCATTATTACGGGCCCAACTCAACCCAATACGCCCAGGCCATCAGCCTGATCGACGACGCAGTCGGCCAGCTGGTGCACGGGCTGCAGCAACGTGGGCTGCTGGAGAGCACCAATCTGGTCATCGTTTCCGACCATGGCATGGCCGAGGTCCCCGATGGCCAGACCGTGGCGGTGGAAGACATGATCGCGCCCGAGCTCGCCCATGTTGTCAGCGTTGGCCAGGTGGTCGGGTTTGCCCCCGCTCAAGGCCAGCACGACACCGTGCAGCGGCTGCTGGTCGGCCAGCACGACAACTACGACTGCTGGCCGCGGCAGCAACTGCCGGCACGCTGGGCGTACGGCAGCCATCGCCGTATCCCGGCGGTCATCTGCCAGATGCACGAGGGCTGGGATGCCAACACCCGCCAGGTCCTGGCCCGGCGCCGGCCGGGAGTGCGTGGTTCGCATGGTTATGACAATGCACTGCCATCGATGCGTTCACCGTTCATTGCCATCGGCCCGGCTTTCCGCCGCCAGGGTGTGATCGAGCCGATCCACAATGTGGACGTCTACCCGCTGCTGGGCCGCCTGCTGCAGATCGAGCTGCCCCCACATGACGGTGATCCGCAGGCCACCCTTGACGCCATGGCCCCCTGAGCGCCAGCGCAAACAAAGCAAGGCGCGACGGTTGCCGTCGCGCCTTGCCCGGTAATCTGCGAGGCAGCGCTGCGTTTACTCTGCGGCCGCCGCCTTTTTCGCCACAGTCTTCCTGGCTGTGGCCTTCTTCACCACAGCCTTCTTCACCACCGGGGCGGCAGCGGCCACCGGCGCGGCACTGCCCCCGGCGTGCACCACCGCACCGGGCAACGCATGGCGACGGACATTGCCGTAGCTGGAACTGAAACGCTTGCCCTTGGCGGTCTTGCGGTCACCCTTACCCATCGTTGTTCACTCCTGGAAAATAGTGATAGCCGTACAGCATTGGCAGGCAAAGCCGCGGTCAGCCTCACCGCACATGCCATCGGCCGAGCCAGACTAGCACGTCATTCAGTGCACGCATTGCGGGCCATGGATGTGGCCCCGGCCCAGCCGCAGGTTGGCCAAATGGGCCATGGCCACCAGCACGCCGCCGGTGGCCATGGCCGCCGCATGCGCCGGCACGGAATGGTGCACGGCCGGCAGCAGCAGGGCCGACCACATCAGCAGCAGACCGGGGGCCATCAGCGCCAGCGCTGTCCAGCCGCGATGGCGGACAAAGCCCAGGCCCAGCGAGGCACTGGCCACCAGGCTGACCAGGATCACGGTGATGCGTTCGACCTGGTCATCCCACCAGACCCCGAGTGCAAAGCCGGGGGCAAGCACCAGCACCAGTGGCAGCACCGCGCAATGCACCGCGCACAGCATCGACCACAGGGCGCCGAAACGATCGACCACGGTACGCAGCGCAGATTCTGGGGACATGACTTTTGACGGGTGGAGACTGGAATTGGAATACTATAACATTTCGGACCAGCCGGCAGCACGTCGGCCGTTTTTTAGCCCCCTATTGATACAAAGTAACAACAGGACCCGCCATGACCCAGCCCTCCCTCCTGCGTCGCCATCTGCTGGCCGCCAGCATCGCCAGCCTGCTGGCGCCTGTCGCCCATGCCCAGGCCAACCCACCACCGGCACACGATCATGGTGACCACCTCACCGAGCTGAGCAGCGTCAATGTCACCGCCTCGCCGCTGCACGGGGACGCAGAATCGTTGGCCCGCCCGGTCAATGTGCTGGCCGGCGAGGCCCTGGATGCCGCCAAGGGGGCCACCTTGGGCCAGACCATCGGCAGCCTGCCCGGAGTACAGAGCGCCAGCTTCGGCACCGGCGTGGGCCGGCCGATCATCCGCGGTCAGGATGGCCCGCGCGTGCAGGTGCTGAGCAACGGGCTGGCCAACCTGGATGCGGCCAGCCTCAGTGCCGACCATGCCAGCAGCGTGGAACCGTTCCTGGCCGACCAGATCGAGGTGCTCAAAGGCCCGGCAACACTGTTGTTCGGCAGCGGCGCGATGGGCGGGGCGGTCAACCTGGCCGATGGCCGCATCGCCCGCGAGCTACCCGAGCGTGCCCTGTCCGGGCGTGCGGAATTGCGCGGCGGCAGTGTCGATGACCAGCGCACCGGCATGTTCCGCCTGGACGGCGTAGCCAATGGCAACTGGGTGCTGCATGTGGATGGCCTGTACCGCGACAGCAAGGATGCGCGCATTCCCGGCCCGGCTCAGCTGGCCGACCACGACCACGACCACGACCATGACGAGCATCAGCAGCAGGCCTTCAATGGCCGCCTGGACAACAGCCGGCTGTCCACCCGCGCCGGTGGCGTCGGCGCCACCTGGTTCGGCCAGCGCGCCTACGCCGGCCTGGCCGTGAACACCTACCGCAGCGATTACGGCATTCCCACCGGTGCCCACGTCCATGGCGAGGAAGGTCACGATCATGACCACGATCACGACCACGGCCATGACCATGGCGGCGAACACCAGCCGCAGGTGCGGGTGGATATGGTCAGCAACCGGGCCGAGCTGCGCGCCGGTATCACCGACCCGCTCAGCTGGCTCAAGGGCGTGCACCTGCGCAGTGCCTGGACCGACTACGAACACCACGAACTGGAGGATGGCCAGGCCATCACCCGCTTCGCCAACCAGGGCATCGAGACCCGGATCGAAGCGGTGCAGCAGACCCTCAACGGCTGGGACGGCGCCTTCGGCCTGCAGGCCAGCAACACACGCTTCCGCGCCGATGGTGCCGAAGCCTTCGTACCCGGCACCGACACCCGCAACACCGGCCTGTTCGTGTTGCAGGAAAAGCGCTTCGGTGCGCTGAAGCTGGAGCTGGGCGCACGCTATGACCACAGCCAGCTGCGCCCGCACGACGGCCAGCCGGCGCGTGACTTTGATGCCATCAGCGCCTCGCTGGGCGGTATCTGGACGCTCAACCCCAGCCTGGACCTGCGCTTTGGTCTGGACCACAGCGAGCGTGCCCCGGCCCACGAGGAGCTGTATGCCGCCGGCGAGCACATTGCCACCGGCAGCATCGAGATCGGCGACAACCAGCTGGGCACCGAACGTGGGCAGCGGGTGGAAATCGGCCTGCACACCCATACCGACCGGGTCGAATTCAGCGCGGCGCTCTACCACACCCGGTTTGCCGACTACATCCACCTGGCCGATACCGGGGTGAGCGAGCACGGCACCCCGGTGCGGGTCTGGACCCAGGGCGATGCCACCTTCAGCGGTGCCGAGGCCGAGGCCACCTTCCACCTTGCCCATGGCAACCAGGGCGACTGGGACCTGCGTCTGTTCGGCGACATCGTGCGTGCCAAGCGTAATGGCCGCGGCCAGCGCGAGATCCAGTTCGATGTGCCTCATGGCGACCACGCGCACCACTACCAGGTCAGCTTGGACAACAGTGGCTACCTGCCGCGCATTGCCCCGGCGCGCCTGGGTGGCGAGCTGCGCTGGAGCCTGGGCAACTGGCGTGCCAGTGCCGGCGCCACCCACCATGCCCGCCAGGACAAGGTGGCCGCCAACGAACAGCCCACCGCCGGTTACACCTTGGTCAATGCCCAGCTGGCCTGGCGCAAGGAGGGCAACGACGGCAAGGCATGGGAAGTGTTCCTTGACGGCCGCAACCTGACCGACCGTCTGGCCCGTGAGCACACTTCGCAGCTGCGCAATTACAGCGTGCTGCCCGGCCGGGGCGTGTCCTTCGGCATCCGCACCTGGTTCTGAGTCCGGCAATCGGCCCAGCAATCCCCGACGGCGCTGTCTGCCGGGGATTGCCTGCAACGCGCCGCACACGCGGCCGGGATCGCCCCCACTGCAATGCGGCGGTCCACAGTGACCGCACGCCTGCCATGCTGCCCGTGCCGGCAGCCAGCATTTGTTGCCGATGCCCACTGCCGGCCAACACCGGCAGCAGCTGAGCCCCCGGCGCCGGCATCAGCAACGCGTCACCCAGCAGTTGCTGGCAGCGCCATAGACTGGCCGCCCTGCCTACCGGGAAATGACCATGAAGCACCTGCACGCGCTGGCCTGCCTGCTGCTGTCCACGCCGGCCGCCCTTGCGGCCGACACCCTGTACAGCGGCGGCCCGATCATCACCCTGGACCCGGCCAGCTCCGCCCCCGAAGCGGTGCTGGTACGTGACGGCCGCATCCTGTTCGTCGGCGAGCGACGGCAGGCGCTGCGCCTGAGCCCGCAGGCAACGGTGGTGGACCTGCACGGCCGCACCCTGGCCCCCGGTTTCATTGACGGCCACAGCCACGTCTCCGGCACCGGCCTGCAGGCGCTGTCGGCCAACCTGCTGCCGGCGCCCGATGGCCAGGGCAATTCGATCCCGGCGCTGCAGCGGATCATGCGCCAGTTCCTCACCGACACCGCCACCCCCGGCGGTTACCCGGTGCTGATCGGCTTCGGCTATGACGATTCACAGCTGGTCGAACGCCGCCACCCCACCCGCCAGGAACTGGATGCCATCAGCACCGAGCTCCCGGTGATCCTGATGCACCAGTCCGGCCACCTTGGCGCCTACAACAGCAAGGCGCTGGAAGTGGCCGGTATCAGCGCCGCCACGCCCGACCCGGATGGCGGGGTGATCCGCCGCGAACCCGGCGCGCAGCAGCCCAACGGGGTGATGGAGGAAAACGCGCACAACCTCACCCTGGCCAAACTGATGCCCGCCCTGGGCCTGGACCAGGCCATGGCCATGCTCCAGGCCGGCCAGGCGCTGTACATGAAATACGGCTACACCACCGCCCAGGACGGCAACACCGATGCCGGCACCCTGGCCATGCTGCCGCTGGCCGGCAAGCAAGGGCGGCTGAAGATCGACGTGGTTGCCTACCCCAACATCGAGGTGGCTCTGGCCAGCACGGCAATGCAGGGCCCGCATTACAGCCAGCACTACACCGACCACTTCCGCATCGGCGGGGTCAAGATCACCCTGGACGGCTCGCCGCAGGGCAAGACCGCCTGGCTCAGCCAGCCGTATTACCAGGTGCCCGAAGGCCAGCCGGCGTCCTACGCCGGCTACCCGATCTTCACCGACGCCCGGGTCACCGAGCTGATCGGCCGCGCCTGGCAACACGGCTGGCAGGTGCTGGCCCACGCCAACGGCGATGCCGCCATCGACCAGTTCATCCATGCCGTGGAGGCGGCCGAGCAGGCGCACCCGGGCAAGACATTGCTGCCGGTGCTGATCCACGGCCAGACCCTGCGCCGCGACCAGGTGTCGCAGATCGCCCGGCTGGGCATCTTCCCCTCGCTGTTTCCGATGCACACCTATTACTGGGGTGACTGGCACCGGGACTCTGTGCTGGGCCCGGAACGCGCGCAGAATATCTCGCCCACCCGCTGGGTGCGCGATGCCGGCATGAAGTTCACCTCCCACCACGACGCCCCGGTGGTGTTCCCCGACGCGCTGCGCGTGCTCGATGCCACCGTCAACCGCACCACCCGCAGCGGCCAGGTGCTTGGCCCGGAGCAGCGCGTCACCCCGCTGGAAGCACTCAAGGCGCTCACCCTGTGGGCGGCCGAACAATACGGCGAGCAGGACAGCAAGGGCTCGATCGAGGCCGGCAAGCGCGCCGACCTGGTGGTGCTGTCCGACAACCCGCTGACCATCGCCCACCCGGACCTGCATACGATCAAGGTGCTGCAGACCATCAAGGACGGTGACGTGGTCTACGACGCGGCCAGCGACAGCGACAGCGCAGGGGGCTCCTGCGCCGACAACCCCGAATGCGCCCGCCGCCTGGCCGGCACCGGCTTCGGCCACCAGCACTGAAGCCCTGCGCCGGCGAAGGCTGCCATCGGGGGGATGCCGCTCAGGTTTGCTGCCTTGAAGCGCCACATAGGCACCGCCGGGCGAAGCCTTCGCTGCTGCGCGGCCCATGCAGGCGACGAGTCAGGCAGCAACGGCCTATGCTGTGCCGGTCACGACGTGTGCGGCGGCCGCCGCGCCAGCTTCCTCTTTACACGGAGTTCCACCATGTCCCTTTCGATGTACAGCGCCTCGGTCCCGGTTCTCAAGCAGATGCTCACTGCCTTGTCCGAGGTGCTGGCCAAGGCCGAGGCGCACGCCAGCGAGAAGAAGATAGACCCGAATGCCCTGCTCGGTGCGCGCCTGTTCCCGGACATGTTCCCGCTGGTGCGCCAGGTGCAGATCGCGGCGGATTTCGCCAAGGGCATCAGCTCGCGCCTGAGCAATACCGAGGTGCCGTCGTGGCCGGACAACCCCGAAGCTGGCTTTGCCGAGCTGCAGGAGCTGCTGGCCAAGGCACTGGCCCACGTGGACAGCTTCAGCGCCGAACAGTTCGAGGGCAGCGAATCGCGCGAAATCGTGCTGCGCCCCGGCACCCCGAAGGAAAAGAAGCTGCCGGGCAACGTTTACCTGCTGCAGTACGGCCTGCCGCAGTTCTTCTTCCACGTGACCACCAGCTACGCCATCCTGCGCCACTGTGGGGTGGAGATCGGCAAGCGCGATTACATGGGCAGCTACTGAGCCCAGCAGCCAGGCCCGGTTATTGGATGAAAGCCTCCGCCAGCACAGCTGACGGAGGCTTTTTGCATTCTGGTAGCGCTGGCGCGCACCGCCCCGCCGCAACGTGGGCGCTGATGCCACCCAGGCGCGGCGGCTGATGGGCATCCTTGACCGCGACAATGCACATGTTTTCCGGGCGTGCGGCGTTGGCTATCGCCTCGGCGTCGTAGCGGTCGTTCTTGCTGCGTGGGCTGCTGCGGAACGAGGAGCGAACTGCGTCGCCATCAGCCTGGCCTGCAGGCCGTGCCGCAAGCAAAACCGCATCCGTTGGTGCCCACCGCTGCACGCACCCATCGCAACCACCGTACCGGCAGACAATAGGAGCAGCCAGTGACAGAAAGCAGCCCGGCGCAGTTCAATGCGCTGGATGATGTGTCCACTGCGGTTGGTTTAACAGATGGCAAAGACCTGCTTTGACAGATTCATTCCAACCGCTTTCGTGGTTGAATCAGCTATCAGAGACTTCCCTACCATCTGATTGTGGCCCAGCTCAATCATGGCACTTGACGCTTGCCCGTCAGGGCCGGAAATCTTACTTTCACCCATTGAAGCCGAAGCCGCTTAGCGGTGCGAATCAATTCAGGGCATTAGACCATGTCAACAATCGCCAACTCTGATGCGCTCCAGGCTGCACTCACGGTGACTGCAGCCTGCACCTATTTCCCAATACTGATTGGCGCATGGAAGATAATGAAAACAATCAAAACCAGAAGCAGCAGGACGATGTTCGTCTCACTCTCCATACTCCCGCTCTGGATTTTATTTCAACAACTAACCTCGCAAGGCATGTCAACCATTGATGCCATCCGATTGAGAGAGGCCGTCAACTGGCTATCAACCACCATTACCTGCTTGCTTTTTATCACTCCAGCCATATCATTTCTTTTACTTAGCTTGAAAATCGCAAAACCCAACAATTCCGCAAGAAGCCTGGCGGTCTCAAGGTAAGCCCCCCTCCGATCGGCAGGGGGGCCGCCTGTTCCCGGACATGTTTCCGCTTGTGCGCCAGGTGCAGATCGCGGCGGATTTCGCCAAGGGCATCAGCTCGCGCCTGAGCAATACCGAGGTGCCGTCGTGGCCGGACAACCCCGAAGCTGGCTTTGCCGAGCTGCAGGAGCTGCTGGCCAAGGCACTGGCCCACGTGGACAGCTTCAGCGCCGAACAGTTCGAGGGCAGCGAATCGCGCGAAATCGTGCTGCGCCCCGGCACCCCGAAGGAAAAGAAGCTGCCGGGCAACGTTTACCTGCTGCAGTACGGCCTGCCGCAGTTCTTCTTCCACGTGACCACCAGCTACGCCATCCTGCGCCACTGTGGGGTGGAGATCGGCAAGCGCGATTACATGGGCAGCTACTGAGCCCAGCAGCCAGGCCCGGTTATTGGATGAAAGCCTCCGCCAGCACAGCTGACGGAGGCTTTTTGCATTCTGGTAGCGCTGGCGCGCACCGCCCCGCCGCAACGTGGGCGCTGAGCCCTCGACACTCACTATGGAAGCCAACCGACCCCGTTGTTCCTTCCCTCTGCGGCAACATAAACTGTTAACGTATATATTTTTGTGTCGATACGAACTCGGGTTGTGGAGTGATCATGACAGAATTCCTTTTTTGTGTCATTGCAGGCAGGACAAGAGATTGCTACTCAATACCACGCTGGTAGTAGTGTGACACCAACAATTCATAGTGCAAGACGGGAAGTTCGCGTTTCAGATCGATCAGGATTGGATGCGACTCCAGACTTTCAACTTCCAGTCGGTAACGGCCCGGGGTAGGCGGGATGATCCGGGCGAACCCATGAATGTAGTAGGCCCTGTCCAAATCGTAGTGTCCGAAATCAATCAATGGGCGGTTGTCCGTACTTGCGGCACTGTGATGGGTAAACGTCGCATCTGGGTGAAGATGCCATGAGGCGCGTTTGGCCGGCACGTCCCAGTGCATGTCGCTGAGCACGATGGGCTTGGGTTCTCCTTCATCAATTCGCCAGAGCTTCAGTCTCACCGGCATGGGGGCTTCATGCAGGTAGTCCATGACTTTTTGAGAGTTACGGAACTTTTTTTCGGTTCCGCCCGCTGCATTGACCGCTCGGAATCCGATGAATACCGGGCGCAGGATGCCTTTGTCGCGTGCATCCGGAAGTTCGAAGATCACGGAGTGCTTGCTCCCCCCCTGATCTATGGCGAATGGTTCGACGACGGGGAAGTTCCCGGAGCGAAGCGATGGTTCCGGAGGGGAAATCCGGCTGTTTTCCGCGCATGCGGTCATGAGAAGTATTCCTGTGAGCGTAACGAGAGTGGTCAGGAACGTCCGGACATAGCTGACCACATGGCGTCGCGTGCGCATTTTTCGGTTGTTTTTACTATCAGCGATCTGGATCGGGAGCATGGGGGACTCCATGTTGGTCGTGATGCGGCGTCTGCGTGTACCCTTCCGGCGTTGGGCTTGCCTTGAAAAAGTGGGCACCAGCTGACCAGGCGCATGCACGCAAAAACCGAACGGGCGATTGGCGATCAAGTGCCGATTTTAGGAATTGGTGGTTATGGAAATCCATGTGGCTGCGCAAGAAAGAACGCAGTCTGTGATCAGTGTTGAAGAATGGCGGTTTCAGAAGGGCGAATTCAACTCGGCGAAGCAACACCCTCAACGGTGAAACGGCCCTGACGACTTGTAATGGGCAACCACACCGCCAAGTGGAGTTGTCATGACATCAGCCCGCCTGAACCCCAAGGTCAGGTTCACTTCTCTTGCTCCCGGCCCCCTCAACGTCGATGCAACACTTGCCGATGACCAGTTCTCGCTGGCGGAAGCGTTACCGCGCACGATTGTTGAAAAACAAAGGCCGCACGATGTGCGGCCTTTGCAGTAACCAGCAAATACCAGGCTTCAACCAGCGCAGCTGGCACACAGACCGTGCACTTCCAGGGTCTGGGCCTGGGGCTTGAAGCCCAGCGCGCGGGCGCGGGCGTCCAGCAGGCGCACGATCTCGCTGTCTTCCAGCTCCACCGCGTTGTGGCAACCGTTGCAGATCAAAAACGGTACCGAGTGCTGGTGGCTGGACGGGTGGTGGCAGGCGACGAACGAGTTGACCGAGGCCAGCTTGTGCACGAAGCCGTTGGCCATCAGAAAATCCAGCGCGCGGTACACCGTGGGCGGGGCATCGGCGCCCACGCCCTTGCCGGCACGCACCCATTCGAGCAGCTCGTAAGCCTTGACCGGCTTGCCGGCCTCGGCAATCAGGCGCAGCACATTGGCCCGGATCGGGGTCAGGCGCAGGCCACGCTCATGGCAGACCCGCTGCACCACCGTGATGAAGGCGGCGGCATCGTCCACATGGTGGTGCGGCGCGGTGCAGGCATGCGGGTTGCTCATGAGGGTTCCTCCAGGGGTGTCAGTCCGCCGGCACCATGGCGATGGCGGCGTTGATGCGGGCGATGGCCTGTTGCTGGCCGGCCAGGTACACGGTGTGCGAGATGTCCGGGCTGACCTGGGTGCCGGTGATGGCCACGCGCAGCGGCTGGGCCACCTTGCCCATGCCGATTTCCAGCGCTGCGGCCACCTCGTGCAGGGCCGCCGAAACGCTTTCCGCGCTCCAGCTTTCCAGCCCGCCCAGCAGCTCGGCCGTCTTGGCCAGTGCCTTGTCGGCGCCCGGCTTGAAGTGCTTGGCCACAGCGGCCTGGTCATACGCGGTGAGCGGGGTGTACCAGACCACGGCCTTTTCAGCCATTTCCTTCAGCGTCTGCACGCGCTCGCGCAGGGCAATCACCACGTCCACCGGGGCCGGGCCGGCGGCCACGTCCAGGCCCAGCTTTTCCAGCTGGTAGACCAGGTGCGGAACGATGGATTCGGGCTCGTCGGACTTCAGGTAATGGGCGTTGACCCAGCCCAGCTTGGCCATGTCCAGGCGCGAGGCCTTGGAGTTGCAGTTGGTCACGTCAAACAGCTCGACCAGCTCGGCGCGGCTGAAGATTTCCTGGTCACCGTGCGACCAGCCCAGGCGGGCCAGGTAGTTGAGCAGGGCATGCGGCAGGTAGCCGGCATCCTTGTACTGCATCACGTCAGCCGCACCGGTGCGCTTGGACAGCTTGGCGCCCTGCTCGTCCAGGATCATCGGCATGTGGCCAAAGGCCGGTACCTCAACGCCCAGCGCCTTGTAGATGTTGATCTGGCGCGGGGTGTTGTTGATGTGGTCATCGCCACGGATGACCTGGTTGATGCGCATGTCCATGTCATCAACCACCACGGCGAAGTTGTAGGTCGGGAAACCGTCCGGGCGGAAGATCACCATGTCATCGAGCTCGCTGTTGGCGATCTCGATGCGGCCCTTGATCAGGTCATCGAACACCACCGTGCCATCGAGCGGGTTCTTGAAGCGGATCACCCGGTTCGGGTCATCGCGCTTGGGCAGATTCAGCTCACGCGCGGCGCCGTTGTAACGCGGCTTTTCCTGCCTGGCCATGGCGGCCTCGCGCATCGCGTCCAGCTCTTCGCGGGTTTCGTAGGCGTAGTAGGCCTTGCCTTGCGCCACCAGCTGCTCGGCCACTTCCAGGTAACGGGCCACGCGCGAGGTCTGGTAGATCGGGCCTTCGTCGTAGTTCAGGTCCAGCCAGTCCATCGCCTCCAGGATCGCGTCGATCGCGCCCTGGGTGCTGCGTTCGCGGTCGGTATCCTCGATGCGCAGGACAAATTCGCCGCCGTGGTGGCGGGCCTGCAGCCAGCAATACAGCGCGGTGCGCGCGCCACCGATGTGCAGGTAGCCGGTGGGACTGGGGGCGAAACGGGTACGGACGGTCATGTCAGCGGGTCTGGGAAACAGGTATCGCGCTGATTTTACCCCGCCCGGCGCGGCCTTGCCTGACCTGTTGCCCTGCCCGGCCGGCAGCACCCCGCTTTGCCGCCGCGCCAACAACAAGGGCCGGCAATGCCGGCCCTTGCGAAAACACCTGCTGCCGTCGCTTACGGCGCCGGCTGCGGTTCCGGCTTGCGCGGCAGCTTCTCTTCACGCATGGCCGCGTGGTAGGCAAAGCTGGCCATCACCGCCGCCGCCTGCTTGAGGTCTTCGGCCTCGATGTGGTCCCAGGTATCCAGGTGGGTGTGGTGGACGTTGGAGAAGTAGTCCAGACGGTCCTGGATGAACTGGAAGCCCGGCAGGCCGACGCGGTCAAAGGCGATGTGGTCGGTGGAGCCGGTGTTGCGGGTGACCACGGTGGTGGCGCCGACATCATTGAACGGCTTCAGCCAGGCCTCGAAGATCGGCATCACCGCCAGGTTTTCCTGGGCATAGATGCCACGGAAGCGGCCCGAGCCGTTGTCCATGTTGAAGTAGGCCGACAGGCGGTCGTAATCACGCAGCTTGCGCAGCGGGCCGGTCGGCTCGCGCAAGCTGGCCGGCAGCGCCAGCTGGGCCGGGTCGGTGGGTTCGGGGAAGTGGGCAAAGTGGCGTGCCACGTAGTCCTGGGAGCCGATCAGGCCCTGCTCCTCGCCGCTCCACAGGGCCACGCGGATGGTGCGCCTGGGCTTGACCCCGATCGCCTTGAGGATGCGCATGGCTTCCATCGCCACCGCCACGCCGGCGCCGTTGTCGGCCGCACCGGTGCCGGTGTGCCAGGAGTCCATGTGGGCGCCGATCATCACGATCTCGCCGGCCTTGCTGCCGCTGCCCGGGATTTCGGCCAGGGTGTTGTAGCCGGGCTGGTCGCCTTCGTCGGTGAAGCGGGCATCCACGCGGATGCGCAGCTTGACCGTTTCCCCGGCGGCCAGCGCACGCACCAGCGGGTTGAAGTGTTCGGTGATCATGGTCAGCTCGGGAATGCCGGCCGACTCACCGGCCTTGCGCGAGCCACCGCCGGCCACCCGGATGATGCCGTTGTCCCAGCTGGACAGCGAGATCGCCGCCAGCGCACCCTCGGCCACGAAGAACTCATTGGTCTTGCGGGCCAGTTCCTGGCGTTCGTTGTATTCGCGCAGGCGCTTGGCGCGGTCCTCGCCGGCCGTGGCCGGGATGGTGAACTGCTGCAGGCCTTCCAGCGAGGTGGCGTCATGGCGGTGGCTGTCGGCCTCGGTGCCGCGCTTGTAGGCGCGCGAGTCGCCCAGCAGCAGTACCTTGCCGGCCAGCTTGCCCTTGTACTTGTCCAGGTCGGCCAGGGTCTTGATCTCCACCTGTACCAGCTCGCCTTCGACCTCGCCGTTGGTGCCGGGGGTCCAGGCCTTGGGCAGGGCGTGCAGCGGCAGCTCGCGGTCGCCGATCATGGCCACGCTGGCGTGGGTGAACTCCCAGCCACGGCCAAAGGCCGGGAAGGCCTCGTCATGCACATTGGCCAGGCCCCACTGGTTGAACTGGCCGCGCGCCCAGGCATTGGCGGCGGCCATGGCCGGCGAGTTGGTCAGGCGCGGGCCGATGTTCTCGGTCAGGTGGGTCAGGTGGTTCATCACCTGCGAGTTGTGGAAGGCTTCGGCGCGGATGCGGGTGACCACATCCAGGTTCACCGGCTCCACGGCCTGGGCAGCAGCGAAGGTGACCGGCAGCGGTGCCGCCACGGTAATGGCCAGGGCCAGCAGGCAACGTTTGAACACGCGCATGACTCCAACAGGACAGAAAGATGACAGCTTAATGAACTGCCACCGGGCCCGGAACGGGCCACAGGTCATGCCCGCACCCCACGCTCGTCCGCCCAGCACCGCCTGCTGCAGGGCCGGGCGGCACTGCCCGGGCCAGTCGCGGTCATTGGCCACCTGGGCCCTGGCACGGCTGACCTCCAGCCCGGCGAAGTCCAGCCCGGCCAGCGCCCAGACCTGGTCATCGGTGGTCTGCGCCAGCACCCCGTCAGCGGGAAAGCCCACATCCATCGGCGCAAACACCGCCGCCTGGCCGTTATTCACATCCAGCGCCGGGCTCCACACGGCCAGCCCGGCGGTAACCGACTGGGCCACGAACAGGCGGTTTTCCAGCGCCCGCGCCAGACAGCCCACCCGCACCCGGGTGGCCCCGGCGGCGGTGTCGGTGCAGCTGGGCACCACCAGCAGGCGCGCGCCGGCCTCGTACTGGGCGCGCACCGGCAGCGGAAACTCGCTGTCATAACAAATGGCCACGCCCACGCGCAGGCCGTCGATGTCGAATACCTTCAGCGCATCACCCGCATCGATCACCCCGGTCTTCTTCTCAAAACCAGTCAACTGCAGCTTGTCCTGCCACAACGCCCGGCCATCGGGGGTGAACCAGTCGCAGCGGTTGCGGTAGCGACCCGGCACCTGCTCAAGCAGGAAACTGCCGGCCACGATGTGCATGTCCAGCTCGGCCGCCAGCCCGGCAAACAGCGCCAGCCACGGCTGGCGATAAGGCTGGATCCCGGCCAGCGAGGCTTTCAGGTCGGCAAACACCGGCGCGCCCAGGCTGGCGGCCAGCTCCAGTGACAGGTACTCAGGCAGCACCGCAATGCGCGCACCGGCGCTGTGGGCCTGGCCGAGCAGCAGCCGGATGCGTCCAGCCGGCAAACACGCCCATGCGCAGGGCGACCACGGCCTCCAGCTGCGGCAGCACCTGCGCCGCGCTCAGTACATCGATGGTCAGGGCGGTGGTGGTCATGCCCGGCATTGTTCCACCACCGCCACAGGTTCAGCGCTGGCGGCAGACGTACAACCGGCAGCCATCGGCCGACAGCCACCAGCACCAGCCGGCCCACTGCCGGCACCAGCGCCGGCCCTGCCACTGCCAGCCACCGGCCAGGTCCACCGGCTGTGGTGCCCAGGGCCGGGCCAGCTCCAGGCTGAGCCGGCCCGGATGCAACAGCGCTGGCCAACGTCGCCAGCCGGCCGCCACCATGCTGGCCGGCAACTGCCGGCGCAGGCGCTGCCACAGCCGCCCGGCCGGTATCAACAACTCACTCATGGCCGCGCCCCAGCTGGCGCCAGTCCAACCGCCGGGTCAGCCCCATCACCGCCGCCAGCACCGCAAACAGCAGCAACGAGCCCAGCAGCAGCGCGTTCTGTTCGCTGACCAGCAGGCCATACAGGGCCGCGTACAGGGCAGTGAGCATGGCGGCAAAGCCCAGTGCCCGCGACCAGCTGTGCAGCACCCCGGACAGGTACCAGGCCTGCAACGCGATGCAGGCGGTACTGGCCACCAGGTAGGCCAGCACGAACGGCAGCTGTTCGGACAGGCTGAGCAGCAGCAGGAAGAACATCACCAGCGCCAGGCCAACCAGCAGGTACTGCAGCGGGTGCAGGTTCAGGCCCTTGACCAGGTCATAGATGCCGAAGCCGACAAAGGTCAGCACGATGAACAGCACGCCGTACTTGGCCGCGCGCAGGGCCTGGGTATACACATCGACCGGGTCGACCAGACTCAGCTGGATCTGCTCGCCGTGCACCGGGTGGCCCTGGGCAATGGCCTGCTGCAGCTCGTCCTGGGCCTTGGAAGCGAGCGAGGACACCGCCCAGCTGGCATTGAAACCGGCATCGCCCACCTCACGCCGGACCGGCGCGAAGGCACCACCGAAGGACGGGTGCGGCCAACTGGAAGCCAGCTGCACGCGGTTGTCATCGGCCACCGGCAGCAGGGCCAGCGAACGGGTGCCATCCAGGCTCAGCTCCAGCTGCAGCGACGAGGCCGGCAGGTTGCCTCCGGCATCCAGGGCCAGCGGCACATGCACCCCACCGATGGTGTTGTGCAGGCCCTGGCTGCCGGCCTGCAGCACGGCATTGCGCCCATCCAGCTGCAAGGTGGGGGTGCCAACCACCCCGCGCACATCAGCAATGCCCACCACCAGGTAGGGCTTTCCATACACCCGCCCCGGCACCCCGGCCGGGGCCATCGGTGCAAAGCGCGCGGCCAGCTTGCCGCGCCAGGTGTAGACCGGCACCTGGAACATGCCCACCCGGCGCTGCTCGGGCAACAGCTGGCCATCGACCTGCAGCTGTTGCGGCATCTGTACTTCCTGCCCGTGCACCACCCGCAGCCTCTCCCCGTCCTGGCCCTTGACCAGCTGCTCCTCGGTCCATGGAATCACCCGCAGCGGGCCGGCCAGCACCTGCGCACCGGCGCGGCTGGCCGCCACCTTGGCCACCGCCTGGTCGCGGAATTCGGCCCGTTCGGCCACCAGTGAGCGCACCAGCAACAAGGCCAGCATCAACACCAGCACCACCACCCCGGCCACCGCGATGCGGCCGAACAAACGCAAGCTATCCATCGTTGCCACCCTTCAATCCAAGGAGTGGCCAGCCTGGGCCCGGCCGGTGTGGGCAGCAGGAAGTGAATATGAAGTGTGGGTGAAGTGGCGCTCAGCGCCCGGGCAACCACAGGCTGGCGCAGGCCCCGCCGCCTGGCAGGTTGTCCAGACGGATGCGGCCAGCGTGCAGGCGCGCGACCTCGGCCACCAGGTTCAGGCCCAGCCCGGAACTGCGCTGGCCACTGCCCGGTCGTGCGGTGGAATAGAAACGCTCGAAGATCCGCCCGCGTGCATAGTCCGCCACCCCGGGGCCGTCATCGCTCACGCGCAGGCACCAGCCGCCGTCGGCAGCGCCCAGCTGCACCTGCACCGGCCCGGCATTGGCGAAATCCAGCGCGTTGTCGACCAGGTTGGCCACCGCCTGGCGCAGGAAGAAGGCATCACCGACCACCGGGGCCGCAACCGGCAGCTGGCAGTCAATGGCCAGGCCGCGCTGGCTGGCCCGGGCCTGGCTGTCGGCCACCACCCCGGCCACCACCATCGCCAGGTCAAGCGGCTGTCTTTCCGGCAGCACCTGCTGCTGTTCCAGCGTGGCCAGCGCCAGCAGGCGGTCGATCATCTGCGCCAGCCGCGCGCCCTGCTCGCCAATGCTGTTGGCAAAGCGCTCGCGGTCAGCCTCGGGCATCGGCGCGGCCAGCAGCTCGGCGCTGGCATTGATCGCGGCCAGCGGGCTTTTCATTTCATGGGTCAGGGTCTGCACGTACTGCTCCACATATGCCTTGCCGTCCAGCTGCTGGCGCATGGTGGCCAGCGCACGGCCGAGCTGGCCAAGCTCGTCGCGGCTGGCTTCGGGCTGGGCCACGCTGTCGCCACGGGTGATGGCCTCGGCATAGCGGCGCAGGCGGCCGACCCGCCAGGCCAGCCAGGCCGAGAAACCGGCACCGACCACCCCGCACAGCACCGCCAGCCACAGCCCCTTGCGCACCACCTGCTCGCCGGCGGCATGGATATAAGGGTCGAAAGTGGCGTTGGGCTGGATCACCGTCAGCACGCCACGCAGCCGACCCTGGCCATCGCGCAGCGGCGCGGCCACATGCATCGCGCTGGGCCCATCCGGGTCATCCGGGTCCACCGGGCTGGAGCGCACCCCGTACTGGCCACGCAGGGTCAGCAGCACGTCATTCCAGCGGCTGTGGTCCTGCCCAAGGTGGCGGCCGGTGGAGTCATATACCACCGTGCCGTGATCATCGGCGATGCGCACCTGCAGCTCGACCGCGCGCTTGGGAAAACGCCAGATGTAGGCCTGCGGATCCCGCGCCACCGCCCGTGCCACCGCCTGGGCGAAGGCGCCATCGGCAATCTGCCCGGCCGCCATGTCGGCTGCGGCCAGTTCAGCCAGCAGGTTGGCGGTGTTGACCAGGTTGGCCTCCATCGCCTGGCGCACCCCCGGCTTGACCTCGGCCACCAGCACCTGGGCCACGAACACCCCGGCCAGCAGCGCCACCAGGGCAAAGGCCAGCATCACCTTCAGGGCCAGACGGCGCATCGCCTAGACCTCCAGCGCATAGCCCAGGCCGCGATGGGTGCGGATCAGCTGCTCCCCCGCCCCGGCCTGGCGCAGCTTGCCGCGCAGGGTCTTGATGTGGGTGTCCACGGTGCGGTCGGCGCTGTCGCTGGCCGCATCCCAGATGCCGTCCATCAGCTGGGCACGGCTCAGGATCGCCCCCGGGCGCCGGGCCAGCGCCTCCAGCAGCAGGTATTCGTAGCGGGTCAGTTCCAGCAGCTGGCCGCCATGGCGCACGCGCCGGGCCTGGCGGTCGATCTGCAGCCCGCCCATTACCTGCCATTGGCCCGGATCATGGACATCGGCAGCGCCAAGCGCCGGCCGACGCAGCCGGGCCCGCACCCGGGCCACCAGCTCGCGCGGCGAAAAGGGTTTTCCCAGGTAGTCATCGCCGCCCAGTTCCAGCCCGAGCACGCGGTCGATCTCATCGTTGCGCGCGGTCAAAAACACCACCGGCACCTGGCTGCTCTGGCGCAGCTGGCGGCACACCTCCAGCCCGCTGATGTCCGGCAGGCCCACATCCAGCACCACCAGGTCCACCGCCCCGGCCTGCAGCCGGGCCAATGCCTGGCTGCCCAGGCCCACATGCTCCACCTGCCAGCCCTCGGCCTGCAGCGCATACACCACGGCGGCGGCAATGGCCGCCTCGTCTTCCACCAGCAGGATCTGGATTGCGGCATTCATCGGCCCAGCATAGCTGGCACCGGCGCCTGCCCGTACACTTGGGCCATGAATTATCGCCACGCCTTCCATGCCGGCAACCATGCCGATGTCCTCAAGCACGTCACCGTGCTTGCCCTGCTTGACCAGATGCAGCGCAAGGACAGCCCGTTCTTCGTGCTCGACACCCATGGTGGAGCCGGCCGCTACCTGCTGCACAGCGAGGAAAGCCGCAAGACCGGTGAAGCCAGCGAGGGTGTGCTCAAGCTGATGGATGCCCCGCGCCTGCCCGAAGCGGTGGAGCGCTATCTCAAGGCGGTGCAGGCCGACAACGAACCGGGCACCCTGGTCACCTACCCAGGCTCGCCGCTGCTGGCCAGCCGCGCCTTGCGCGAACAGGACCGCATGGGCGTGTGTGAAGTGCAGGCCGAGGAAGTGCAGACACTCAAATCCCTGTTTGCCGGCGACAACCGCATCCAGGTGCGTGCCGGCGATGGCTATGCCGGCATGCGTGCCTTCCTGCCGCCCAAGGCCGAGGGCAAGAAGATCGGCCGTGGCCTGGTCCTGATCGACCCACCCTATGAAGACCAGCAGGCCGAATACCCGCGCATCGTCGAGGCCGTGGCCGATGGCCTGGCGCGCTGGCCGCAGGGCATGTTCGCCATCTGGTACCCGATCAAGCAGCGCCGCACCCTGCAGCCGTTCTTCCGCGCCTGCGTGAAACTGCCGGTGCGCTCGGCACTGGTGGCCGAACTGATGGTGCACCCGGATGACTCCCCGCTGCGCCTGAACGGCAGCGGCATGCTGCTGCTCAACGCCCCTTACCAGTTCGACCAGGTGCTGGCCCCGGCCCTGGCCTCGCTGC
The DNA here is from genome assembly GCA_051885115.1 of Stenotrophomonas sp. Lineage (GTDB taxonomy): Bacteria > Pseudomonadota > Gammaproteobacteria > Xanthomonadales > Xanthomonadaceae > Stenotrophomonas. The sequence continues at coordinate 61,913 of JBJEWP010000164.1, forward strand.
GCGCCCACCTGGCGCAGACCGGCGGCAGCCACCGTCTGGACTGGCTCAAGGCCCCGCAATAAGGGCCGGCACGGTGGATTGTGCATATTCACAATCCATCAGGAGTCACAGTGCCAGAATCCAGCCAATCCTCAGGAGCTGTCCGGACGATGGCCACACGCAATCGCATGCCGCCTTGGCATGAACACTTCAAGGCACCCAGCGGCCGTGAGCTGCTGATCCGCCCGATCCGACCCGAAGACGCCGCCCCGCTGCAGGGTGCCTTTTCGCTGTTCGGGCCCGAAGAAGTCCGCGATCGCTTCCTGCAGGCGGTCAACGAACTGTCCGACCAGACCGCCGAGCGTCTGACCCATCCCAACCCGAAGACCGAGATCTGCCTGGTGGCCGCCGAGCCGGAAGCCCCGGGCGAGGCGGTGGTTGGTGCGGTAGCCCGGGCCAGCATCATCCCCGGCACGCGCGAGGCCGAGTACGCCATCCTGGTCAGCCGCTTCCTGGCCGGTCAGGGTCTGGGGCGCCAGCTGATGCGCAAGCTGGTCAAATGGGCCCGCGGCAAGTACCTGGACCGCCTCTACGGCTACGTGGCCGAGGACAACGTGCCGATGCTGCAGCTGGCCGCCTCGCTGGGTTTCGTGCGCGTGGACAACCACCCCGGCACCGCCAGCGGGCTGGTGCGCATGGTGCTGGAACTGGATGCCTGAGGCCCCCGGCCGGTCTGCTAAGATCGGCCGGTCATGTCGCACGATCGCCTTCCCTCGCCGCCGCTTCCGCGTGCCGGCCAAGCCCGCGCCTGGTGGCGCGCCCCGTCCTCGCCCTCGGCCCTGGCCTGGTATATCGCCGCCGCTGCGCGTGCCCATGATGGCCCGCTGCTGCTGATCGCCCGCGACAACCAGAGCGCGCAGCAGCTGCTGGCCGACCTGAATATCCTCAGCGGCGATTCGTCGTCGCTGCCGGTGATTGCCTTCCCGGACTGGGAAACCCTGCCCTACGACCAGTTCAGCCCGCACCCGGAAATCATCAGCCAGCGCCTGGCCGCGCTGAACCGGCTGCCTGCGCTGGCACGCGGCATCGTGGTGGTTCCGGTGCAGACCCTGCTGCAACGCCTGGCCCCGGTGGCCCATATCGCCGGCAACAGCTTTGACCTCAAGCTGGGACAGCGCCTGGACATGGACGCGGAAAAGCGCCGGCTCGAAGCGGCCGGCTACCGCCATGTGCCGCAGGTGATGGACCCGGGCGATTTCGCCGTGCGCGGCGGCCTGCTCGATGTATTCCCGATGGGCGTGGACGCGCCGCTGCGCATCGAGCTGCTGGATGACGAGATCGACACCATCCGCCTGTTCGACCCGGAAAGCCAGCGCTCGCAGGACCCGGTCAAGCAGGTACGCCTGCTGCCCGGACGCGAGGTGCCCAGCGATGACGCCGCCCTGTCCCGGGCGATGGATGCGCTGCGCGAACGCTTTGACGTCGATACCCGACGCAGCCCGCTGTATCAGGACCTGAAGGCACACACCCTGCCGGCCGGCATCGAGTACTACTTGCCGCTGTTCTACCGCGATACCGCCAACCTGCTGGATTACCTGCCCGGCAACGTGATGAGCGTGGTCGCCCCGGGCACGGTGGAAGCGGCCGATGCGTTCTGGGAACAAACCAAGCAGCGCTACGAGCAGCGCCGGCATGATGTCGAGCGCCCGTTGCTGCCGCCGTCCGAGCTCTACCTGCCGCCGGAGCAGCTGCGCGAACGCCTGAACACCCTGCCGCGGATCGAAGTCTGCCCTCCGGGCCACCTGCGCCACGAGCAGGCCCACGCACTGGGCGACATCACCCTGCCGCCGCTGCCGATCGCGGCCCCGCACGCCCCCGCCGGCAGTGCCCTGCGCGATTTCCTGCACGGCTACAACGGCCGCGTGCTGGTTGCCGCCGATACCGCCGGCCGCCGCGAGGCCCTGCTCGAGGTCCTGGCCGCCGGCGAACTCAAGCCGGCCGTGGTGCCGACGCTGGACACCTTCCTCGACGGCAAGCAACCCTTTGCCATCACCGTGGCCCCGCTGGAAGACGGCTTTGCCCTGGAATCACCGGCCATTGCCGTGCTCACCGAGCGCCAGCTGTTCCCCGAGCGTGCCGGCAACCCGCGCCGCAGCCGCCGCAGCGGACGTGAGCCGGAAGCGATCATCCGTGACCTGGGTGAACTGAGCGAAGGCTCGCCGATCGTCCATGAGGATCACGGTGTGGGCCGCTACCGCGGCCTGGTGACCATGGACGTGGGCGGCATGCCCGGTGAATTCCTGGAAATCGAATACGCCAAGGGTGACCGGCTGTACGTGCCGGTGGCCCAGCTGCACCTGATCAACCGCTATTCCGGCGCCTCGCCGGAAACTGCACCGCTGCACTCGCTCGGTGGCGAACAATGGACCAAGGCCAAGCGCAAGGCGGCCGAGAAGGTACGCGACGTAGCCGCCGAGCTGCTGGAGATCCAGGCCCGCCGCCAGGCCCGGGCCGGGCTGGCGCTGAAGATCGACCGCGCCATGTACGAGCCATTCGCCGCCACCTTTCCGTTCGAGGAAACCCCGGACCAGCTGGCCGCGATCGAGGCTGCCCTGCGCGACCTGCAGTCCAGCCAGCCGATGGACCGGGTGGTGTGCGGTGATGTCGGCTTCGGCAAGACCGAGGTCGCCGTGCGTGCAGCCTTTGCCGCCGCCAGCGCTGGCAAACAGGTGGCGGTGCTGGTGCCCACCACCCTGCTGGCCGAGCAGCACTACCGCAACTTCGCCGACCGTTTCGCCGACTGGCCACTGCGGGTGGAAGTGCTCTCGCGCTTCAAGTCGACCAAGGAGATCCGCGCCGCGCTGGACAAGGTGGCCGAAGGCACCATCGATGTGATCGTCGGCACCCACCGCCTGCTGCAGCCGGATGTCAAGTTCCGTGATCTGGGCCTGGTGATCGTGGACGAGGAACAGCGCTTCGGCGTGCGCCAGAAGGAAGGACTGAAGGCGCTGCGGGCCAATGTGCACCTGCTCACCCTGACCGCCACCCCGATCCCGCGCACCCTGAACATGGCCATGGCCGGCCTGCGCGACCTGTCCATCATTGCCACCGCGCCGGCCAACCGGCTGGCGGTCAAGACCTTCATCACCGGCTGGGACAACGCCCTGCTGCGCGAAGCCTTCCAGCGCGAGCTGGGCCGTGGTGGCCAGCTGTATTTCCTGCACAACGATGTGGAGTCAATCGGCCGGATGCAGCGCGAGCTCTCCGAGTTGGTGCCCGAGGCCCGTATCGGCATCGCCCACGGGCAGATGCCCGAGCGCGAGCTGGAGCGGGTGATGCTGGATTTCCAGAAGCAGCGTTTCAACGTGCTGCTGGCTTCGACCATCATCGAGTCGGGCATCGACATCCCCAACGCCAACACCATCATCATCAACCGCGCCGACAAGTTCGGCCTGGCCCAGCTGCACCAGCTGCGTGGCCGCGTCGGCCGCTCGCACCACCGCGCCTATGCCTACCTGGTGATCCCGCCGGACATCAAGGCGATCAGTGCCGACGCACGCAAGCGCCTGGATGCGATCGCCTCGATGGACGAACTGGGCGCCGGCTTCACCCTGGCCACCCATGACCTGGAAATCCGTGGTGCCGGAGAGTTGCTGGGCGAAGACCAGAGCGGGCAGATGGCCGAGGTCGGCTTCAGCCTGTACACCGAGATGCTCGAACGGGCGGTCAAGGCCATCCGCTCGGGCAAGCTGACCAGCGTGGACCTGGGCGAGGAAGTACGTGGGGCCGAAGTGACCTTGAACGTGCCGTCGCTGATCCCGGATGACTACCTGCCTGACGTGCATACCCGCCTGACCCTGTACAAGCGCATTTCCAGCGCCCGCGACAGTGCGGCCCTGCGCGAGCTGCAGGTGGAGATGATCGACCGCTTCGGTCTGCTGCCCGATGCCGCCAAGCACCTGTTCGCCATTGCCGAGCTCAAGTTGCAGGCCGATGCGATGGGCATCAGCAAGCTGGAACTGGGCGAGAACGGCGGACGCATCGTGTTCAACAGCCAGCCCAATGTGGACCCGATGGCGGTGATCAGCATGATCCAGAAGCAGCCCAGGCTGTACCAGATGGATGGCCCGGACAAGCTGCGCATCAAGCACCCGCTGCCCGATGCCGAAGACCGCTTCAACGCCGCCCGTGCTTTGCTGACCACCCTGAGCCCGGGCCCGCAGTAACCCACAGGCAGATAAACCGTGCAGCAGGCCACCCTGCTGCACGGCGCTCCCCATCCATCGTTACTCGTTGCCCTTCACTCGTTACTCGTTACTCGTTGCTCTTTGGCCTTCACTCTTCACTCGTTGCTCTTCACTCGTTACTCTTCGCCCGCCGCCCGCCGCCCGCCGCCCGCCGCCCGCTGCAGTCCGGCATACCCCTTGCATCGGGCAAACAGCTGAATTGCCGCGTTTTCAAGCTGCCCCGGCGCATCGTCCAGCAGGTAGACTTGCCCACCCCACCTGCAAACGCTGCGTGTTCCCCCACCCGCAGCGAGATTATGTTCGAACTGGATTCTGCTGCCTGTCCCATCGATACCGAAGACCTGTCTGCCTCGGTACTTGTCCTGACCACCGCATTGCATGAGCGTGATGCCTACACCAACGTGCACTGCAACCGCGTCTGCCAGCTGGCCCAGGCCCTGGGCCAACGGCTTGGCTTGAACGAGAAGGAGCTGGCCCAGCTGATACTGGCCGCGCGCTTCCACGACATCGGCAAGATCGGCATTCCCGACGCGGTATTGCTCAAGCCCGGGCGCCTGGATGCCAGCGAAATGGCCATCATGCGCAGCCACCCCGTCCGCGGCGAGCGGGTGTTCCTGGCCACCGGCCGGGATGACGCGGCGGCAGTGGCCTGCATCATCCGCCAGCACCACGAGGCCTGGGACGGCAGTGGCTACCCCGATGGTCTGGCCGGCGAACAGATCACCCTGCCTGCACGCATCCTGTCCGTGGTCGATGGTTATGACGCCATGGTCACTGACCGCCCCTACCGCCAGGGCATGCCGATGGGCAAGGCGCTGGCGATCCTGGCCAGCGAAGCAGGTACTCGTCTGGATCCGCGGGTGACACGCTGCTTCATGGAGCAGATGGGCAGCAGCAGCGAAAGCTGAAAATGCGCAGCCCGTCACATCCAAACATACAGGCTGCAGGCGGCGTGCTCTAAAGTGGCCGGGCGACGGACCGTTCGCCCATCCTGCAAGGAGTGACCGCATGCAGCTGCACACCCGCCTTCTGGCCACCGCCGTACTGATCCTGCCACTGGCAGGCGTGGCCAATGCCGCGCCTGCAACCGACACCTACGATCCGGCCGCGTGCCTGCCACTCTCAGCCGACAGCCGGACCATGTCTCCACCACAGCTGTACCGCTCCATGCTCAACTGCCTGCGCGATGGCCAGGCGGCACCGGTCCTGCCACTGTATTTCCTGGGCACAGCCTACGGCCGCTTCGACCGCGCCCGGGTAGCCGACACCACCGCCCACCAAGCCAGTAGCGCACTGGAAATGCAGTTGCGTGAGGCCCTGGGGGAGGCCGATCACGATCGTTTCATGGGCATCATCACCGAGCTGTCCGCCGATCCCGGCAAACGCGCCCCGCTGTGCCAGGCCGTGGCCAGCATCGGCCCACCCACCTATCACCCGTCGTGGATGATCAACCACGGCATGCGTCAGTTCACCGGAGGCAACGCACCGGAGCTGGTCGCCGGCTTTGATCCCGCCGCGTCCTGGCAGGCGGTAATGGACAACTACCTCAAGTGCGCGGTCCAACCGGGTTGATGGTCCCTCAGTCGCTTGCGCATACAACAAACCCGGCCTTGGCCGGGTTTGTTTTTCCACCAGTGCGTTGACGACGCCTTACTTGGCCTTGCCCTGGTTGGCCACGGCTTCGGCGGCCGCCTTGGCAGCCTCCTCGTCGCCCAGGTAGCGCCAGCTGATGACCTTCAGGTTGTCATCCAGCTCGAACTTCAGCGGCATGCCGGTGGGAATATTCACTTCCAGGATCTCCGCCTCGCTGGCACCGGTGAGGTACTTGTACAGCGCGCGCAGGGAGTTGCCATGGGCAGTGACCAGCACGGTCTTGCCGGCCTTCAGCTGCGGGGCAATGTTGTCGTGCCAGTACGGCAGCACGCGCTCCAGGGTGGTGGCCAGCGACTCGGTGCCCGGCAGGGCAGCGGCATCCAGCCCGGCGTAACGGCGGTCATTGGCCGGGTGGCCGGCATCGGCGGCATCCATCGCCGGCGGCGGGATGTCGTACGAACGCCGCCATACCTTGACCTGGTCCTCGCCGTGCTTGGCGGCGGTTTCGGCCTTGTCCAGGCCCTGCAGCGCGCCGTAATGGCGCTCGTTCAAGCGCCAGCTCTTGTTCACCGGCAGCCAGTCCTGGTCCATCGCGGCCAGCGCGCCCTGCAAGGTGCGGATGGCGCGCTTGAGCACCGAGGTGTGGGCCACGTCAAACTGCAGGCCCTCCGCGCGCATCACCTGGCCGGCGGCAGCGGCCTCGGCACGGCCCTGCTCGGTCAGGTCCACGTCCACCCAGCCGGTGAAACGGTTTTCCAGGTTCCACTGGCTCTGGCCATGGCGCAACAGCACAAGGGTACGGGTCACTGCACAATCTCCGGGGGCAAGTTGAGTGCTGATTGTACCCGCTGCACCTGCCAACCCCATCGCCCATGCTTCCCTTGTACGGCAAGCCATCGCATGATTGCCCTGCAACTGCCTGCCCCTGTCCATCCCAAAGGTAAAATCACATGAGTAAACGCCTGTTTGCCGAGTTCATCGGTACGTTCTGGCTGGTCCTGGGCGGTTGCGGCAGCGCCGTGCTGGCCGCCAACTTCGGTGGCGAAGGCAACCCGCTGGGCATTGGCCTGCTCGGTGTCTCGCTGGCCTTCGGCCTGACCGTGCTCACCGGTGCCTATGCCCTGGGCCACATTTCCGGCGGCCACTTCAACCCGGCGGTCAGTTTTGGCCTGTGGGCCGGCGGCCGTTTCGATGGCCGTGACCTGCTGCCCTACATCGTGGCCCAGGTCGCCGGCGGCGCCTTGGCCGGCTTCATCCTGCTGCAGGTCGCCAGCGGCCAGAACGGCTTTGCCATTGACCCGACCGCGGCCGGCACCTTTGCCACCAACGGTTACGGCGCCATGTCGCCGGGTGGCTACAGCGTGGTCGCCGCAGCGCTGATCGAAATCGTGCTCAGCGCCATGTTCGTGATCGTGATCATGGGCGCCACCCATGAGCGCGCGCCGGCCGGCTTTGCCCCGATCGCCATCGGTCTGGCCCTGACCTTGATCCACCTGATCTCCATCCCGGTGACCAACACCTCGGTCAACCCGGCCCGCTCCACCGCCGTGGCCCTGTTCGCCGGCAGCGGCGCGCTGTCGCAGCTGTGGCTGTTCTGGGTCGCACCGATCATCGGCGGCCTGCTCGGTGGGGCGATCTACCGGCAGCTGGGCAACAACCGGCGCTGATCCCGCACAACACCGCGCACGCGGCCCGCAGGTGCAGCCTCAAGGCACCTTGCGGGCCTTTTTTTGTCCTGTTGCCCTGCCGGAGACGACATCCCGCGCACGCGCCCCTCGCGTCATTGCGGCAAATGCGTTACAACTTCCCGTACACGATTCATTCACACATGGGCCGAATGCCGCCCTGTCACTGCTGTTGAAACTGCCTTGCCCTGTATGCCCAAGCCCGGGCACGGCCATGCAAGATCGGCCCTGTCCCGGCTCTCCACCCACGAGCACGTTACCGGGAGTCGAAGTGAATCCACTGCAATCCATCCTGCTTGCCGCCTGCACCCTGCTGCTGAGCAGCACCGCCCTCGCCCAGCCCGCTCCACGCAGCAGCTGCCCCGATCTGCCCGGCGGCAGCAACCTGCACTGGGAGCAGCAGCAACGCGATGGTTACCTGCTGTGCCGGGCACTGGATGAGAACCAACAAACCGCCTTCAACCTGATGCTCACCGAGCAGGAACCCAGTATCCGCCTGGCCCGCTCACTGCGTGCCGAGCAGGCCCGCTTCGCCGACCAGTCCATCCACTGGTACCGGATGGATCTGGCCAATGACAGCGACGAACTGGCCCGCTACCGCCGCATCAGCATCAGCAAGCTGGGCAAACAGCGCTACGCGCAGCTGTGGTTCAGTGCCAGCAACCAGGCCGAAGTGGACACCCGGATCGAGCAGATCGGCAACCTGCGCCTGGACCATACCCTGCTCGGCAACCGCTGAGCCCGGTCCTCAACCCAAAGCCGTATGGCGGCCGCTGCGCCGGCAGGCTTGAATGCCATCAACCACCATGGCAGGAGATCGTTCCATGAAAGGGTTCAACAAAGGCTTGTGGGCATTGCTGGCCGTCATCGGCGCCGCCTGCCTGGGTGTGGTCGCCCTGCGCCGCGGCGAGCACATCAATGCGTTGTGGATCGTCGCCGCTGCGGTGTCGCTGTACCTGGTCGCCTTCCGCTGGTATGGCCTGTTCATTGCCAACCGGGTGCTCGGTGTGGACCGCAGCCGCGCCACTCCGGCCTGGACCCGCAATGACGGCCTGGATTATGTGCCGACCAACAAGCATGTGCTGTTCGGCCACCACTTTGCGGCCATTGCCGGCGCCGGTCCGCTGGTCGGCCCGGTACTGGCCGCGCAGATGGGCTACCTGCCCGGCACCCTGTGGCTGATCGCCGGCGTGGTCCTGGCCGGCGCAGTACAGGATTTCATGGTGCTGTTCATTTCCAGCCGACGTGACGGCCGCTCGCTCGGTGAGCTGGTGCGCGAGGAAATGGGCACCATCCCCGGCACCATCGCCCTGTTTGGCGTTTTCATGATCATGATCATCATCCTCGCCGTGCTGGCGATGATCGTGGTCAAGGCCCTGGCCGAGAGTGCCTGGGGCATGTTTACGGTGATCGCCACCATGCCCATTGCGATCCTCATGGGCATCTACATGCGTTACATCCGCCCGGGCCGGATCGGCGAGATCTCCCTCGTCGGCCTGGTGCTGCTGATCGCGGCGATCATCTACGGCGGCAAGGTGGCCGCGCACCCGACCTGGGGGCCGATGTTCACCTTCACCGGCACCGAAATCACCTGGATGCTGATCGGCTACGGCTTCGTTGCCGCAGTGCTGCCGGTGTGGCTGCTGCTGGCCCCGCGTGACTACCTGTCCACCTTCCTGAAGATCGGCACCATTGTTGGCCTGGCCCTGGGCATCCTGATCGTGATGCCTGAGCTGAAAATGCCGGCCCTGACCCAGTTCACCGACGGCAGCGGCCCGGTGTGGAAGGGCTCGATGTTCCCGTTCCTGTTCATCACCATCGCCTGCGGCGCGGTGTCCGGTTTCCATGCCCTGATCAGCTCGGGCACCACGCCCAAGTTGCTGGCCAACGAAGGCCATGCCGCCTACATCGGCTACGGCGGCATGTTGATGGAATCGTTCGTGGCGATCATGGCCATGGTGGCCGCCTCGGTGATCGAGCCGGGCATCTACTTTGCGATGAACGCGCCGGCCGCGGTGATCGGCACCGACGCGGTGCAGGTGGCGCAGACGGTGAGCAAATGGGGGTTCACCATCACTCCGGAGCAACTGAGGCAAACGGCCGAAGACATCGGCGAGGCGTCCATCCTCTCGCGCGCCGGCGGTGCCCCGACCCTGGCCGTGGGTATCGCGCAGATCCTGCATGCGGTAATCCCGGGTGACGGCATGATGGCCTTCTGGTACCACTTCGCCATCCTGTTCGAGGCCTTGTTCATCCTCACTGCGGTGGATGCCGGCACCCGCGCCGGCCGTTTCATGCTGCAGGACCTGCTGGGCAGTTTCATCCCGGCCATGGGCAAGACCGATTCGTGGGTGGCCAGCTTCGTTGCCACCGGCGGCTGTGTGGCGCTGTGGGGCTACTTCCTGTACCAAGGGGTGACCGATCCGCTGGGCGGCATCAACATGCTGTGGCCATTGTTCGGCATCGCCAACCAGATGCTGGCCGGCGTCGCCCTGCTGCTGTGCACGGTGGTGCTGTTCAAGCTGAAGAAGGACCGCTACGCCTGGGTGCCGGCCCTGCCGGCAGCATGGCTGCTGGTGTGCACCATCAGTGCCGGCCTGATCAAGCTGTTTGCCAGCGACCCGGGCGTGGGCTTCCTGGCCCAGGCCAACCGCTACCGCGATGCCATCGCTGCCGGCAACCTGCTGCCGCCGTCCAAGGATTTTGGCCAGATGCAGCAGGTGATGGTCAACAACTACGTCAATGCCGGGTTGACCGTACTGTTCCTGTTCGTGGTGCTGGCCGTGCTGGTGTACTCGTTCAAGACCATCCGCGCCGCACGCGCCAATCCACAACGCAGCGACCGCGAAAGTGCCTATGTGGCATTGAAGCCGGAACAGGTGCAGCCGTAATGGCCACCATCGGGCAGGCCCTGGGTCACACCTGGCGACGGCTGGTACAGGCAGGCCGTCTGGTCTGTGGCCTGCCCGATTACGACACCTACCGTGCGCACATGCGCTTGCATCACCCTGATCGCCCGGTGATGGATTACGCCAGCTTTTTCCGCGAGCGCCAGGATGCCCGCTACGGCAGGAAGGGTGGCGGCCGCTGCTGCTGAGCACACAGGTTTGCCAAGCTGGGAGCCGGGTCACAAAACCAGGCGACATCCTGCGCAATGGCCACGGTAGGATCACCGGCACGCAGCCGTGCGTGTTCCGGAGCTGACGATGTCCGTTCGCCCGCCCCTCATTCCCCTGCATGCCGCCCTGGCCCTGGGCCTGGTTGCGTGCCTGCCCCCTGCCGATGCCGAGACCCCGCCCATGAGCCTGTCATCCACGGCCGCGCCGTCACCGTTCCCCAGTACCCTGCAACCGCTGGCCCAGGCGGTGGCGGCCGGTGACACCGGCGACATCGCCATACTGGGCAGTGGGGTCCCGGCGCATGCCCGTGGCCAGGACAATGTCACCCTGCTGGAATGGGCCATCTGGAACCGCCGCGCCGATTCCCTCGCCGCCCTGCTGCTGGCCGGCATCGACCCGGCAGCGCCGGGCATGGATGGCGAAAGCGTCGCCCACCTGGCCGCCAGCGTGGATGACCCCCGCTATCTGCAGGTGTTGATCGAGCACGGTGCCCCGATCGACCTGATCGGTGGCCAGGCCGCACGCACCCCGTTGTTCCGAGCGGTGCAGAGCCGGCGCGATGCCCAGTTCGACCTGCTGCTGGCCGCCGGCGCGGACATCAACCGCACCGATGCCATGGGCAACACCCTGCTGCACGTGGCTGCCGAGGTCGGCGACGCCGGCCGTGTGCTGCAGCTGCTGCAGGCCGGCGCACAGCATGACCGCGCCAACGTGCGCGGGGTGCGCTTCCAGAGTGTGCTGTTTGCCGGCGATGCCGGCCGACTCAGTGCCAAAGGCCGGGCCGAGCGTGAAGCGGTTGCCCAATGGCTGGTGGCCAACCAATGAGCCTTTCATCCATCAACACCGCTGACCCGCACAAGGAACTGCGCATGTCCGCTCCGCTTCAGCCTGCCGCCGACGGCAACCTGTCTGCCACCATCCAGGGGCAGGCCCCGCATGCCGTTGACCGTGAGCTGGCACAGCTGCTGGCCAGCACCTACACCCTGGCCGCGCAACGCCGTGACCCGGCAGTCAGCGTGGAAACCCTGCCCGCCGGCTGGCAGCCGCTGTCGGCCCTGCAACTGCAGCAGGCCGGCATCAACGCGGCCGACCTCAGCGATGCCAAGAGTGGCTTCGATGCGGCGCTGTACCGCAATGAGCAGGGGTTGGTGGTGCTGGCAATGAACGGTACCGACCAGGGCCGCGACTGGCGCAGCAACCTGCGCCAGGGGCTGGGCCTGACCGACGTGCAGTACGACATGGCGGTGGCGCTGGCCAGCAAGGCCCACACGGCCTTCGGCAATGATCTGGTGATCAGCGGGCATTCGCTCGGCGGCGGCCTGGCGGCCACTGCCGGCATGGTCCATGACATCCCCACGGTCACCTTCAATGCTGCCGGTGTCCACAATGCCACTCTGGAACGCTATGACCGCGATGCCGGGGTGCTCAAGCAGCAGGCGCGCGACGGCTTGGTGCGCAGCTACGAAGTCCGCAATGAGCTGCTGACCTACCTGCAGGAAGACAACCTGCTCACCCGCTGGGTCATGCCCGATGCGCCAGGTCACCGGATCGAGCTGCCCGACCCGGACCCCAAGGGCGTGTTCGAACGTCTGGTGCCAGGGGTGATGCTCAGGCACCGGCTGGACCTGCACAGCATCGACTCGGTACTGCAGGCCTACGAACAGGCCGGGCTGGAACAGCGCCCCTGGCAGACCGCGGCCAACGACCACAGCCAGCAGCTGCTGCTTGATGCTGCCCGCGGCCTGTCCGGGCAACGGGCGCCACTGGGCCTGCACGATGACAACCGCTTCTTCAATGCCGCCAGCCATGTCGCCGCCCATGCCAGCCAGGATGGCCTGCAGCGTATCGACCACCTGGTCACCACACCGGACCAGCAACGCCTGGTCGCGGTGCAAGGAGCCATGGATGACCCGGCCCAGCGGCGCAGCGTGGTGCTGGCCGAGGCCGCCGCACGCGAACCGGCCCTGCACAGCTACCAGCGCCTGGAGCAGTGCTGCCACCGCCAGCAGGAGATCTCCACCAGCCAGGAACAAAACCACAGCCGACAAGGCGCATTGAGCCACTGAAGCGGCTGGCAGTTCCGGTAACAGACACGACGAGGGCGCCAATAGGCGCCCTCGTCGTGTCGCAACCTGCCCGCCGCTGCGCGGGTAGGCGCCGGAGCCTCAGGCCCCGGCCATCCACTTGAGCATCAACCCGGTCAGATAAGCCAGTACGGTACCGGTGGCATAGCCCACGGTCCCCAGCAGCACACCGACCGGGGCCAGGGTCGGGTGGAAGGCTGCCGCCACCACCGGGGCCGAGGCCGCCGCACCGACATTGCCCTGCGAGCCGATGGCCAGGAAGAACATGGGAGCCTTGAGCAGGCGCCCGACCACGTACAGCAGCAGTACATGGGTGCCCATCCAGATCACCCCGAGCAGGAACAGCCACGGACGCTCCAGCAGCGAGAGCAGGTCCATCTGCATGCCGATGCAGGCGATCAGGAAATACAGGAACAGGGTACCGACCTTGGAAGCACCGGCCGCTTCCAGGTTGCGCACCTTGGTGAAACTCAGGCTCAGTCCGGCAAAGGTGGACAGCATCACCACCCAGACGAACTGGTTGTCCAGCGAGGCCTGCCTGGCGAAACTGATGTTGGCCGCACACCAGGTTGCCAGCGGCGCAGCCAGGGCATGGGCTGCACCGACCACGCCCAGGCCGACACCGACGATGACCATCAGGTCGGTCAGGGTCGGGATGCGGGCACTTTTGGCCTCGTAATCGGCAATCCGGCGCTTCATGTCATCGATGGCCGAGGTGTCGGCGCCGTTGCGGGCATCGATCTTCTCCGCGCGCCCGGCCAGCCAGATCAGGCCCGGCATCAACAGGATGCTGGCACAGACCACGTCCACCACGGCGAACTGGCCAAAGGTGGTGGCATCGACGTTGAAGGTCTCGCGCATCGCGGCCATGTTGGCGCCGCCGCCGATCCAGCTGCCGGCCAGCGCCGCCATCCCGGCCCAGGTGTCGCCCGCCACGGTAGCCGGGTGGATCAGCTTCATGACCTGGAAGGACACCACCGCGCCGAGCATGATGCCGATGGTGCCGGTGGCGAACATGATCAACAGCTTCGGGCCCAGCTTGATGATGCCCTTCAGGTCGATGGACAGGGTCAGCAGCACCAGTGCCGCCGGCAGCAGCACATCACGGGCCACCGGGTTGTACAGCTTGGTGCTGTGGCCATCGATGATTCCGGCGGTGTTGTAGATGGCCGGAATGAAGTAGCACAGCAGCAGGGCCGGCACGATGGCAAAGAACTTCTTCCAGAAGCCCTCGGTCTTGCTGGACAGGTGAAAGACCACTGCCAGGGTGGCGGCAATCAGGCCCAGGCCCACGATGTCATTGGTGATCAACGCGGGGGTGGTGGTATCGGGCGTCATCGCCCCTCCCTTGGATGGTTGAAAGACAAAAGGAACGGCACGCACCACACACCGGTGCGTGCCGCGGCAAAGTGCTTACTGGCCCAGGTGCTTTTCCAGCCAGGCGTTGACGGTGTTATGCCACAGGATGGAGTTGTGCGGCTTGAGCACCCAGTGGTTTTCGTCAGGGAAGTACAGCAGCTGGGAATCAATCCCCTTGCGCTGCAGGGTATGGAAGGTCGACAGGCTCTGGTCCAGCGGCACGCGGAAGTCGTTCTGGCCGGCCACCACCAGCATCGGGGTCTGCCACTTGTCGATGTGGCGGGCCGGGTTGTAGGCCTCGTAGCCTTCCGGCTTGCTGTACAGCGGGCCACCGAATTCCCATTCGGTGAACCACAGCTCCTCGGTCACCGCGCCCATCGAGCGGGTGTCGAACACACCGTTGTGGTTGACCAGGCACTTGAAGCCATCGGTCCAGTTGCCGGCGATCCAGTTGATCATGTAACCGCCGTAGCTGGCGCCCAGGGCACAGGCGTTGTCACCGTCCAGGAACGCATACTTTTCCTGCGCGGCAACCCAGCCTTTCTTCAGGTCTTCCAGCGGGCGGTCACCCCAGTGCTGGCTGATCGCATCGGTGAAGGCCTGGCCGTAACCGGTGGAGCCGTGGAAGTCGATCATGACCACTGCATAGCCCTGACCGGCATAGGTCTGGGCATTCCAGCGCTGGCTCCAGGCATTGCCGAAGCTGCCCTGCGGGCCGCCGTGGATCAGGAAGGCCACCGGGTACTGCTTGCCTTCCTCATAGTTCCACGGCTTGACCACGTAGCCATGCACGGTGTTGCCGTTCCAGCCGGCAAAGCTGAACTGCTCGAACGCACCAAAGCCCACGTCCTTGAGCTGCTCGCCGGCCGACGGGGTGATCGCACGCAGCGGCGCATCGGCGGCTGTGTTGGTCACAAACACCTGGTCATTGCTGTGCAGCGTGTTGCGGGTGAAGGCCAGGCTGTCACCGGCGATATCGAAGCTGCCGATGGTGCCACCACCGACCAGCTTGTTGACCTGGCCACTGGCGATGTCCACGCTGAACAGCGGATGCTCGCCGGTGTCCTGCACTGCGGTGTACAGGGTCTTGCCGTCAGCGGACAGCTTGAAGCCATCGGCCGAGCGGTCCCAGGACGGGGCGATTTCGCGGGTGCGCCCACTGCGCAGATCCTTGGCCATCAGGCCGAAGCGGTCCGCCTCGAAGCCCGGACGCTTCATCGCGCGGTAGTACAGGGTCTTGCCGTCGGCACTGAACACCGGGCCGGCATCCCAGGCCGGGTTGTCGGCGGTCAGGTTGACCGGCGCCTTCTTGCCGGCCGGGTCGAGCTGGTACAGGTCAAAATTGGTTGACCACGGCTCGCCAGCACCGGCCACGCGCACGGCGGCCACGATGGACTTGCCATCCGGCGACCAGGTGTAGTCGTCATTGCCGCCGAACGGCTTGGACGGGGCATCGCCGGCCAGGGTGGCGCTGATGGCCGAGGCGCCAGCGACCGGGCCGGCATCGCCGGCAGGCAGCGGCGCCACGAACAGGGTGTTGCGGCGGCCATCGGCCCAGGTATCCCAATGACGCACGAAGACACCGTCATAGATCACGCCACTGGCCTTGTCGGCCTTCTTTGCATCAAGTCGCGCAGTGGTGCAGGCCAGGTCCGAGCCGCAGTCCTGGAACACATCGGCCGAGAACAGCACACGGTCGCCCTGCGGCGAAACCTTGTACGAATCGATGCCACGGGCCAGCGCAGTGAGCTGGCGCGGCTGGCCTCCGGCCACCGGCATCGCGTAGAGCTGGTTGCTGCCGGACTGGGCCGACAGGAAGTACAGCGTGGCGCCGTCAGCCGACAGGCTGGGAGCGCTGACATTCCAGCCTTCCGGGGTGAGCTGCTGCGGCGGGCGGGCATCGCGGGTACGCAGGTCGCGCTTGAACACCGCGCTGCTGCCACCGTAGTTGGCATCGGCCGTGCGCTGCACGAACAGCACGGTGTTGCCGCCATTGGCCAGCAGCGGTGCCGAGACACGGTTGATCGACACCAGGTCGGTAACTTCCAGCCCGCGGGTCGGGGTGGCATCGGCAACTGCAGGAAGCGCGGCCAGCAGGCACAGCGGCAGCAGGGCGTGGCGAAGCGTCATCGCACTCTCTCCAATGGATTTACGGCAAACCACCGATGGTAGTGCCCAAGGTGGCGCAGTCCAAGGGCCGGCAGTCATGCCCTGCCCACGGTGTGGAGGCAGGCATATACTGCCAGCCACCCATCCATTGCGGAAAACCCATCCCGTGACCACTTCCGTTCCAGCTGCAACGCTGGCCGGCGAGCAGCTGCTTGGCCACCCCAAGGGCCTGTTTGTCTGCTTCCTGACCGAAATGTGGGAGCGCTTTGCCTTCTATGGCATGAAAGCGCTGCTGCTGCTCTACCTCACCAAGCACCACCTGTTCAACGATGCCGACGGCTACCTGCTGCTGGGCACCTATGCCGGCCTGGCCTACGCCTTGCCCCTGCTCGGCGGCATCCTCGCCGACCGCTGGCTGGGCATGCGCAAGGCCGTGGTCTATGGCGGCATCCTGCTGGTCCTGGGCCAGCTGGGCATGGCCTGGACCGGGCATGCTGCGCAAGGTGTGCAGGGCCAGGCGGTGCAGGATGGCACTGCCATCCAGGTAATGTACTTCTCGCTGGCCCTGATCGGCGTTGGCGTGGGTTTTCTCAAGCCCAACATCTCCACCATCGTCGGCCGCCTGTACCCCGAACATGACCCACGCCGTGATTCGGGCTTCACCATCTTCTACATGGGCATCAACGTCGGCGCCTTCCTGTCCTCGTTGATCGTCGGCTACGTCGGCATCAATTACGGCTGGGGCTATGGTTTTGCCCTGTCCGGGCTGATGATGGCGCTGGGTCTGGTGCAGTTCGTGCTGGGCAAGCGCCACCTGCTGGGCCAGGCCGAACCGCCAGCCAACCACACCGCCAAGGCCGAAGGGCTGATCTATGCCGCCGGCGTGCTGCTGACCTTCGTGGTCTGGCAGGTGCTGCAGACCAAGATCAACCTGGGCCCGCTGTCGGCCCTGGCTGGCGGCCACGAGGTCACCCTGACCGAACTGGTGGCTGTGGTCCTGGGCGCCGGCCTGTACATCTGGTTCATCCGCCTGCTGCTGTCGGGCATTTCGGCTGCCGAAAAGGGCCGGATGGTCATGCTGATGGTGCTGATCACCGTCAGCGCGCTGTTCTGGGGCCTGTACGAGCAGACCTACGGCCCGTGGCTGGCCATGGCCGACCGTGCGATGGACCTGACCACCTTCGGCATCCGCTGGAACGCCGCGCAGACCACCGCGATCGGCGCGCTGGCCGTGATCAGCCTGTCGCCGGTGTTTGCCTGGATCTGGCCTCGCCTGGACAAGATCGGCATGAACCCGTCCTACCCGGCCAAATTCGCCTGGGGTCTGGTGTTCTGCGGCCTGGCCTTCGGCGTGCTCGCCTTTGCCGCGGCCAACCCGAGCGCCGACACCGGGCTGGTCAGCCTGTGGTGGATGGTGCTGGCCTATTTCGTGCTGGTGATGGGCGAAATGGTGCTCTCCCCGGTCGGCCTGTCGGCAGTGACCAGCCTGTCCATCCCGCGTGCAGTGGGCATGATGATGGGTGCCTGGTTCCTGTTCTCGGCCTTCGGTGAAATCATCGCCGGCCGTCTGGGCACCTGGGCCGCCGTCCCGCATGACGCCAGCCGTGAAATGGCCTTGGCCACCTATGCCGATGTGTTCACCTCGATGATGTGGATCGGACTGGCCGCCGGTGTGGCTCTGTTCGCCGCCACCCCGCTGCTCAAGCGCCTGACCCGCGAGGGCTGAGTCATCAGAGCAACACAACAACGGCGCCGCAAGGCGCCGTTGTTGTTTCCAGGTCCCGGTAACCCGGGCGTTCCCGCTCAGGGCGCGGCACGCTCACCGCCGATGTGCGTAGCCAGAAAATCCAGCAGTGCCGCATAGTAGGCGCGGCGGTTCTCCGGCAGGTAGAAACCGTGCCCCTCGTTGCGCCGGTACAACGTGGTCACCGGCACCCCGGCCTGGCGCAGGGCGGCCTCCATCTGTTCGGTATGCCGCACCGGCGCGACCCGGTCCTCGCCACCGGCCGCCAGGAACACCGGGACCTGGATCTGCCCGGCCAGGGCAATGGGCGAACGCGCACGCAGCTGCTGCATGTCATCGCCGACCCACTCAAGCGACCATTTGCCGGCCCAGCGCGCCTGGTCGGCGCGCTCACGGTGCAACGTGGGCAGATCATAAACCCCGACATAGCCGGCCGCGCAGCGGTACAGCGCCGGTTCGCGGGCAACCCCCATCAATGCGGCATAACCGCCATAGCTGGCGCCGTAGATGCAGATGCGCTGCGGATCGGCCAGCCCCTGTGACACCACCCAGTGGGTCGCATCGGTCAGGTCATCCTGCATCGTCGCCCCCCACTGGCGCGCACCGATACGCTGGTAAGCCATGCCCAAGCCACCAGAACCGCGGAAGTTGAGCTGCAGCACTGCATAGCCGGCCGCCGCCAGCAGCTGACGCTCGGCATCGAACTCCCACTCGTCATAGATGCCATACGGGCCACCATGCGGCAGCACCACCATCGGCCGCGGTCCCTCCCCGCCAGCTGACGGCACGGAGAGGTAACCATGCAGGGTCATGCCATCCCGCGCCGGCAGGCTGATGGCGCGGGTCGCGGCCATCGCCTCCGGATCGATCTGGCGGGCGCGGCTGACCAGGTGCTGGGCCTTCTGGTTCTGGCTGTCGACCAGGTAGAAATCCCCGGGGTTGCGGTCACTGTAGGCATTGACCAGCAGCCAGCGGCCATCGCTGCTGGTACTGGTCACCCGTACCGGGCTGCCAAAAGCGTTTTCCAGGTTGCGCTGGCGCTGGGCATCGGCCGAGGCCTCATCGAAGAACAGGGTCTGGGGCATGGGCAGGGCCACCTCCACCCCGACCGGGATCCGGGTGCCGGGGCGGTACAGCACCCTGACCGGGTCACCCACGGCCGGGCGCAGGATCTCGCGGCGCTGGTCACTGGCAATATCCCAGGCCACCACCGCATCGGGCCCGAGCGGCTGGCTGACACGCAGATACGCCACCGTGCCGGCCTCGTTCAAACCCAGCGGCAACATCACCCGTCCGCTTGCCTGCTGCTCATTGATCAGGGTCCAGCCCTCGCCCCTCGGCGTGCGGTGGTAAAGCCTCTGCGCATTGTCACTGTCCGAGCCCCAGGCAAAACGCACCGCACCGGAAGGGTCGGTCAGGAAATCGGCGCCGCGCACCGGGGCACGCACCACCAGCGTGCGCTTGCCGGTACGTACATTCATGCGCTCGACCCGGGTCACCGGTTCATCGCTGAAGGGAATGACCCGGATCAGGACATGATCGGCATCCACCTGACCGCCAGCGATGACATGCGCCGCCACCCCCTCGGCCTGCTTGCCGGGGATGCGGGTTCCGGCCGAGTTGGACCGCACCCGGTAACCCACCAGCAACTGGCCCAGGCCACCGCTGGCACTGGCCGAATAGATCTCTCCGGTCGGTTGCGGCTGCTCCAGGCGTCCGAGCTTTTCGCCCAGCGACAACAGCACCCGGTCACTGTTGGCCCAGCTGAAGTCGGCAACATGGTTGTTCCTGGGCGGGGAAAACGTCCCCGTCACCACGTTGTCACCCAGCCGGATGATGACCAGTCCGGTGCGGTCATCCAGCGGCACCGAGGCTGCCATGTGGCTGCCATCCGGGGAGAGCTGGATCTGCTGGAACTGATCACGCGCCAGGAAGGTATCCAGGTTCACCGGCGCGGCCATCAGCGCCGCCGGCAGGCAGCCCAGCAGAAAACCAACAAACAAACCGCTGCGCATCCTTGTCGCCTCATTGAGCAAAGGCGGCAGCATAGGTCAGCCTGCCGCCAGCCGAACAGGCGTGGATACGGGAATGTGACCGCTGTCACCGGGCAGGCCGCAGCAGCGATGGCTGGCGCGGCACCGACCACAAGGCCCCGGATCCGGGCACCTTGCCGCAGGGCGATCTCAGTGGCTGCGGCTCACCGCATAGCGCGCCAACCCACGCAGGGCGGCGATGGCCTCGTTCTCGCCCAAGCCATCAAGCGCTGCCTCGGCGGCATCGGCATAGTCAACCGCGCGCTGGCGGCTGTATTCCAGGCCACCGGTGGCATGGATCGCCGCCAGCACCTCGGGCATGGCCGAGCTGTCACCGTTCTGGATGATTTCGGCCAGACGCTCACGGGTGGCCGCATCGCTGTGGGCCATGGCATGGATCAGCGGCAGGGTCGCCTTGCCCTCGGCCAGGTCATCGCCCAGGTTCTTGCCCAGCTCCTGCGCATTGGCCGAGTAGTCCAGCACGTCATCGGCAATCTGGAAGGCATAGCCCAGGGCCATGCCGTAGTCGTACAGCGCCTGCTGCACGGCCTCATCGGCGTTGCTGGCCAAGGCGCCCAGCCGGGTGCCGGCGGCAAACAGCACCGCGGTCTTGCGTTCGATCACCCGCAGGTAGGCCGCTTCGTCAGTATCCGGGTTGTGCACATGCAGCAGCTGCAGCACCTCGCCCTCGGCAATCTTGTTGGTGGTGTCGGCCAGGATGCGCATCACCGGCATCTGGTCCAGCTCGACCATCAACTGGAAGCTGCGCGAATACAGGAAATCCCCGACCAGCACGCTGGGCGCATTGCCCCACAGGGCATTGGCGGTGCTGCGGCCACGCCGCAGGTCTGACTCGTCCACCACGTCATCGTGCAGCAGGGTCGAGGTATGGATGAACTCGATGATCGCCGCCAGCTGGTGGTGGGCCGGGCCCGAGGCACCCACGGCATGCCCGGCCAGCATCACAAGCATCGGCCGCAGGCGCTTGCCACCGGCGGAGATGATGTGGTCGGCAATCTGGTTGATCAACACCACATCCGAGGCCAGGCGTGCGCGGATCAGCGAGTCCACCGCCGCCATGTCCGGGGCAGCGAAGGCCTGGATCTGCGGCAGGTCCAGGGCGGAACGGGTAGCGTCGATGGTGGTCATGCGGTCGGTACAGTGGAAGCCGGCCCTGATTATAGGCGTTGATCGCTGTGCACGCCCGGTCAGCCCCCTGCCCCCGGCATGCCACAGCCAGATCCGGCACGCTCCCAGGCCGGCTTGCGGCAAGTCCTGACAGCGCCGGCCAGACGGCTATAATCCACTGGCTAGACCCGCGTATCCGGCGGGCTCACCCAACGGAACACACAAGGATTCCCCATGGCACGCGGCATCAACAAGGTCATCCTGGTCGGCAACCTCGGCAACGACCCGGAAGTGAAGTACACCCAGTCCGGCATGGCCATCACCCGCATCTCGCTGGCCACCACCTCGGTGCGCAAGGACCGCGACGGCAACCAGCAGGAGCGCACCGAATGGCATCGCGTGGTGTTCTTCGGCAAGCTTGGCGAAATTGCCGGCGAATACCTGCGCAAGGGCAGCTCGGTCTACGTCGAAGGCTCGATCCGTTACGACAAGTACACCGGCCAGGACGGTCAGGAACGCTATTCCACCGACATCGTCGCCGATGAAATGCAGATGCTCGGCGGCCGTGGTGACGGTGGCGGTGGCAACTTCGGCGGCGGCGAACGCCCGCAGCGCCAGGCCCGCCCGCAGGGTGGCAATGACTTCGGCGGCGGCAACGAGGGCTATGGCAACCGCGGTGGCGGCCGTGGCGGCAACCCGGGCAATGCCGGTGGCTACGGCGGCGGCAACCAGGGCGGCTATGAGCAGCGCCCGCAGCGCCAGGCCCCGGCCGCACCGCCGGCCCCGCCGATGGACGATTTCGCTGACGACGACATCCCGTTCTGAGCCCTGGCTCACGGCAGTCTGCCCTCCACCCCGGCCCGGCAACGGCGCCGGGGTTTTTCATGCGCCCCTCCCGGGCCCGGCTGCGGCACTGTTGCGGGCGCTCACAACACGATGGGCAACTGCTAGGATGCCAGCACAGGGCAGCGGCGGGTCAGGGAAGCGGGCAACGGCGCCTTCGCCCTTGCCATTCCTTGCCCCGGTACAACCGAGGAGCAATGGTGACCCGCTATATCGCCTACACCAGTACCGCACACGAGCTGTTGCGGTCATCGGATATCGACCACCTGCTGCTGGACGCCCGCGCCTTCAATGCGCGTATCGGGGTCACCGGCGTGCTGCTCTACGACGGGCTGCGTTTTTTCCAGTATTTCGAAGGCAGTGACTACGCCACCGACCAGGTGATGTCACGCATCCGTGCCTCCGGACGCCACCGGCAGATCCAGCTGCTGGCCGATGCCCATCGCCAAGGGCGCGAGCTTGACCGCTGGTACATGGGTTTTTCACAGAGCCCGGCCAGCTTCATCCAGCACCTGGAAAACTGCAACTGGCAACAAACCCTCTACCACCTGCGCTCCCGGCCCAACCGTTCGCCGGCCCTGGATGCGCTCAATGCGTTTCTTGCCAGCCAGCCCGACCAGCGTGCCGCTGCCGAGGCCCTGATGAACCACTGAACCTGCCATGGCCAACATCCTCATGCCTTCCCGGCCCTCCCCGCCCGGCAGCACCCTGCCACTGGTGGTGATCGCCGCCAGTGCCGGCGGGCTGGACCCGATCAGCGAGATCCTGGGCGACTACCCCGGCGATCTGGATGTGGCCACGGTGGTGATCCAGCACCTGTCACCGGCCTACCGCAGCGAACTGGTCGGCCTGCTGCAGTCACATAGCGAGCAGCCGGTGCACGAGTTGCATGACGGCACACAACTGCTGCCACGCAACATCTATGTGATCCAGCCAGGCTCACAAATCATGCTGCAGGCCGACAACACGATCCGCGCCATCACCCGCGACGAGTCGGACCGGCCTTATTTCACCATTGACGTCTTCCTGGAGTCGGTGACCCGCCGTGATGAACCGATCGCTGCCTGCGTGGTCCTGCTCTCGGGCACCGGCAGCGACGGCACCGCCGGCTGCAGGGCCATCCACGATCACGGCGGTTTTGTCCTGGTCCAGCAGCTTTCCGATGCCAAGTTCGACGGCATGCCGCTGTCGGTGATCAATTCCGGCTCGTATGACGAAGTGCAACCGCCACGCTTGATTTTCGCGCGCATCACCGCGTGGCTGGAAAATGGCCTGCGCAAACCGGCCGCGCCGCAGGAAAACCTGGAAAGTGACCCACTGGCACTGCTGTATGCTGACAGTCAGGCCACACCCGGCAGCGACATCAACCCCTACGCCGGCATCTTCGAGCTGATGCGCAGCAGCTTCGACCTGGACCTGAATGCCTACAAGATCGGCACCATCGACCGCCGCATCACCCAGCGCATGCGCCGGCTGGGTCTCACCACGATCGACCAGTACTACAAGCTGCTGGCCCAGGGTGGACAAGAGCTGCGCACGCTGTTCACCGACCTGATGATCGGGGTGACCTCGTTCTTCCGCAATCCGCAGGTGTTCGAGCTGCTTGAAAGCAAGATCCTGCCCGACCTGCTGGAGCGCAACAGCGAGCCGTTGAAAATCTGGGTCTGTGGTTGCTCCAGCGGCGAGGAAGCCTACTCGGTGGCCATGCTGCTGCAGAAACTGGTGAACCGCATGGACAGGGATGTCGAGTTCCGCATCTATGCCACCGACCTGAACCCGGATTCGATCCGCCGCGCGGCCGAGGGCACCTACGAATACAGCACCCTGCATCCGTTCATCAACCGCTTCGAGCTGCAGGAGTTCGTCACCCCCAGCGAGGATTTCGGCCGCCTGCGGGTATCCGGGACCGTCCGCCGCAAGATCATCTTCAGCGTACAGAACGTGCTCACGCACTCGCCACTGCATGCGCTGGACCTGGTGTTCTGCCGCAACATGCTGATTTACCTGCGCCCGGAAGCCCAGCGCAAGGTGATCTCCAACTTCCACTTCGGCCTGAAGGAAAGCGGCATCCTGGTGTTGGGTGAGAGCGAGGGCCCGGCAGGGCTGGAGCCCTATTTCAGCGAAATTGATGGCCGCCTGAAGATCTTCGGCAAACGTGCCGGGGTCAAGCTCAGTGCCAGCGACCGCTGGCAATTGAACCGGTCCATCGCCATGATCCCTCCCAGCCGGCACCCAGCCGTACCGCGTGACACCTCGCACCTGACAATCCCGCGCGGCGCGTTCGAAGCCGCCTTTTCCTCGGTGGCCGGCAACAGCCTGATCATCCGCGCCGATGGCGAGGTGCAGTATGTCACCGGCCATGCAGGCGAGATCTTCGCGCGCGCGGTTCCCGGCCGGCCGTCATTGAACCTGCACACCCACGTGCAGGCTGACGATGTGCAGGCCCTGCTGCAGCTCGGCCTGAGCGAGGCACTGGAGAGCCAGAGCCCGATCCAGTGGGACTACCCCTACCACCTGGAAGGCAGCCAGCTGCACTTTGACCAGCTGCGCTTTACCCGCCTGCCCACAGCCTTCGAGCGCGAGCCTTGGGTACTGGTGCAGATGCTGGCCAGTGACCGTCAGGTCCACTACCTGCAGGACACCCCGCACCATGCCCGCGATGTGCTCACCGCATTGCAATCGGGTTCGGGCGGGCTGGGCCGGCTGGCCAGGCTGGAACAGGAAAATGCCCAACTGCGCCAGCTGGTCACCGAGTCGGTTCAGGACAAGGAGACCTTCCACGAGGAGCTGCAGAGCGCCAACGAGGAACTGCTGTCCAGCAACGAGGAGCTCCAGAGCACCAACGAGGAGCTGCACTCGGTCAACGAGGAGCTGCATTCGGTCAATGCCGAGCTGGAAGAAAAGATCCGCCAGCTCACCGAAGCCAACAGCGACATCACCAACCTGCTCACCAGCACCGATGTCGCCCTGATTTTCCTGGATGACGCCCTGCGCATCCGCCGCTACACCGAGGCAGCGCGCAACTACTTCCCGCTGGGGCTGCAGGATATCGGCCGGCCCATCGCCGACCTGGCCAGCAGCCTGACAGGGCTGGACATCCCGGCACTGGGCCGCCATGTGCTGACCAGCGGGGCGGTCCAGCGCCACGACGTGCACCTGGGCCAGAAACAGTGGCTGCAGGTGGTATTGAGCCCCTACTACAATCACGAAGGCCAGGTACAGGGCGTGGTGGTGACGGTGTATGACATCAGCCACACCCGACAGCTGCTGCAGGTGGAACAGCAGGCCCGCCTGCAGCGTGAACTGGTGCAGGAGGTGCTGACCATCGGCTACCTGGAAATCCCGGACCTGTCACGGCCGGAGCTGTTGCTGGATGACCACGTCAAGCAGTACCTGGGCCTGGCGATGGACAGCCGCAGCAGCCAGGACAGTTTCTCCGAACACCTGCACCCGGCCGACGTGACCGGGTTCAATCAAGCCCTGGACGAAGTATCAGGCGATGGCCAACGACAGACGCGGGAGCTGCGTGTGCGTGACAGCAGCGGCCATTACCACTGGATGCTGTGCAGCATCGTGCTCAACCCCGGCGCGGAAAAAACCGGGCTGTTGGCCATGCTGCTGGATATCGACCAGCGCAAGCGCGACGAGATTGACAGCCACGAAAAGGAAATCACCGCCATCCATGCCAATCGCATCTTCAATATCGGCATGCTGGTTTCCGGTGTTGCCCATGAGCTGAACAACCCACTGTCGGCCCTGCGTCTGGGCAACGAGCAGCTGCAACGCCAGGCCGGCAGCAACGCGCTGCAGACACCACTGATTGCCCGGATTGCCGACATGCAGGCCGACGCGGTAACCCGCATGGACCGCATCATTTCCAGCCTGTTGCGCTTTGCGCGCAAGGACGATGACACCAGCATGAAGATGGTCCATGTCGACACCCTGGTGCAGGACACCCTGCAACTGACCCGCGCGATGGCCAGCGAGCTGGGGGTGGAAATGCTGCACGACCCGATCCCCGCCCAGCTCACCCTGCTCGGCCACCCGCTGGAGCTGGCCCAGGCCCTGGTCAACCTGGTCAGCAATGCAATCCAGCATGTGGCCACCACCGAGCACCCGCGCTGGGTACGGGTCCAGGTGGACAGCAGTGGTGATGAGTGCGTGTTCCGGGTGGTCGACTCCGGGCTGACCAGCAATATTGCCCACCCCGAACGCCTGTTCACCCCGTTCTACACCACCAAGGACGTCGGCCAGGGCACCGGCTTGGGGCTGATCCTGTCCCAGGGCATTGCCGAGGCACACGCCGGCAGCCTGGCGCTGGACAAGCAAGCCAGGCACACCACCTTTGTCATGAGGATTCCTTCACGCCCGATCGGCGTAGAGTGAGACCAATTTGACAAAGCCGGTGACCATGGCGCCACCGGTGCGGACAGACCAAGGAGCACCGTGGACCAATCCCTGGCCACCCCGCCGGATAGCAGCACCGGACCGCAGGACCAGCACCTGCTGCTGGTGGACGACAACCAGCCCCTGCTCGAATTCCTGATACTGCTGCTGGAAGGCGAGGGCTACCGCATCACCGCCGTGACCTCTCCCCTGCAGGCGGCCCTGCTGGCCCAGCACACCCGCTTTGACCTGATCGTTTCTGATGTGCGCATGCCCCATCTCTCAGGGCCGGAGCTGCTGCTGGAAATACGCAAGACCGCAGCCAATGCACAGATACCGGCAATCCTGATCTCCGGCCAGGCCAGCATCGAGATGTCGGCCCATCCGCGCACCAGCAACACCCACTACCTACGCAAGCCCTTCGGTGGCACCGACCTGCTCACGCTGATCCAGCAGACGCTGCTGCCCCACCCCGTCCAGTCACTGCTGCAGAACCATTGAAACCAATGGGTTTGCCTATCTGACGCAGGATCGCTAGCCT
This sequence comes from Stenotrophomonas sp., assembly GCA_051885115.1. Taxonomy (GTDB): domain Bacteria; phylum Pseudomonadota; class Gammaproteobacteria; order Xanthomonadales; family Xanthomonadaceae; genus Stenotrophomonas. The sequence continues at coordinate 88,763 of JBJEWP010000164.1, forward strand.
TGATCGGAGGAGATCCCGTGCAGTGCAATGGAGAAGCGCATGGAACTGGAGCCACGTCCCATTCTGGTGGTCGATGACAACCCCGAGCTGCTGGACCTGATCCAGATGCTGGTGCTCAACAGCGGTTACACCCCCGTGGCCACGACCTCCTCCGCCCATGCGCTGGAACTGGCCCACAACCAACCCTTCTCGGTGCTGTTCACTGACCTGCTGATGCCGGTGATGGACGGCCATGCCCTGATCACTGCCGTACGCCAGACCCCGGACAATGCCGAGCTGCCCGTGGTGATGATGTCCGGCATGGCCTTGAGCGAGCAGAAGATCGATATGCCCGGCGTGTACTACCTGGAAAAGCCGTTCAACCTGGCCGAATTCAACCAGGTACTGGAACAGGCACTGGTATGGCAGCAGGTCGACTGATCGCAGCCTGCGCGCCTCAGGCCACACCCAGCCCGGCAATGGTGGTGATCATGCCCGGGTCAAACCCGGCCAGTTCGGCAAAATGGCGGCCCCGGGCCACGTAATCGGCATAGGCACCGAAACTGGGAGCGCCCGGCGAGAGCAGCACCAGCCCACCCTGCCCAGCCAACGCGGAACGGGCCAGCGACACCGCCTGCGACAGGTCTGCGGCGGCATGCAGGCCGAAACGCCCCTGTGCGATGGGCTCCAGCAAGGCATGGATACGCGGGCCGTTGGCGCCCATGGTGATGATTTCCAGCGGCGCCTGTTGCTGCATGTGGGCGGCAAAATCATGCCAGTCCAGGCCACGGTCATGGCCGCCGACCAGCAACGCGATGCGCCGGCCGGCGAAGCAGTCCAGCGCCGCCAGCGAGGCATGCGGGGTGGTGCTGATCGAGTCGTTCACATAACCGATGCCATCACGCTCGCCCAGCCATTGCAGGCGGTTGGGCAACGGCCGGAAGCTGCGGACGGCAGGCGCCACGGACGCCGCATCAATGCCCATGGCCTCGATCGCGGCCAGCACCGCACACAGGTTGCCGCGGTTGTGGGCGCCAGGCAGCGGGCTGTCGGCAGTATCAAACACCGCCTGCTGGCCACGATGGACCACACTGCCGACCATGTGCCAGCCCTCGGGCTGGTTGAACCAGACCACCCGGCTGTGCGGCAGTTGCAGCGCGCGCAGGTGTGCATCGGCGGCATTGAGCACGGCAATACGGGGGTGGCCAGCGGTAACCAGGCTGAGCTTGTCCTGGATGTAGCGCTGCTCGCTGCCGTGCCAGTCCAGATGCTCGGGGAAGATGTTGAGCACCACCGCCACGGCCGGGCGCACGCCGGCGCGGGCCACCTCGCCGGTCTGGTAGCTGGACAATTCCACCGCCCAGCAATCTGCGGGCGGTTGCGGGTCAAGCACTTCCAGCAAGGGCAGGCCAATGTTGCCGGCCAGCCCGGTACGCTTGCCGGCCGCGCGCAGCAGGTGGGCCAGCAAGGCGGTGGTGGTGCTCTTGCCCTTGGTTCCGGTCACACAGACGGTATTGGCCAGCACCCCGTCCACACCGGCATGGGCGGCAAACCACAGGCTGCTGCCACCGATGAAGCAGGTTCCGGCCGCCGCTGCCTGCACGGCTTCGGGCCTGTACGGGCTGATCCCCGGCGACTTGACCACCACCGCAAAGGCCGCCAGCGCCTCGGCAGTGGCATCGCTGCGCGCCTGCAGCCGGGCATCACCCAGCGCGCGCGCCTGCTCCACCTCGGCCGCGCTGCAGAACAGGGTCAGCGGTTGCTGCGGCAGCTGGGCACGGATCGCACGGTAGGCCGCATGCCCTTCACGGCCCCAGCCCCAGAGGGCAACGGCCTTGCCTTCAAGCTGTGAAATCAGCACGGATCTTGTCCCAGAGTGCGGCAGGAATACGGTGGCAGCGGTCCAGCACCAGCTGCGGTTCGATCTGCAGGGCAGCGGCATCCAGCTGCGGGGCGATCTGGCGGGCAAAGCGCTGCACCACCAGGTCCTGGTTCCATTCGGCCCGTGCGGCCAGCGCCGCCATCGCCGCCCGTGACTCGCGGCCCTCGCCCACGCACTCGAACGGCTTGTGGTCACCGTACTCCAGCAGCGCGTCAAACCCGGCGACCTGCTCGGCGTCGTCAAGCAGGTTGCGGCCGAAGATGCTCACCAAGCGGGTCTTGGGCATGAATGGGGCCAGTGCCAGGAACACGAAATGGCATTTCGGGCAGACCCCGCACCAGCGGTTCACCGGGCGCTCGCCGAGGATGTGGAAATTGCGGTTGCAACTGGAAAAATGCGCGTCGTAGTGGTCACTGCGGGCGAACTGGCGGGCCACCGCCAGCTCCGACAGTGGCCGCAGCAGCGAGTAATACTGCAGGTCGCCGGCCACATGGGCGCTGACGTACTCGCCAAAGGCGTGCTCGAAGGCCCAGCCCTTGGACCACTGGTGGTTGACCTCGCCGGTGCCCGGAATCTGGCTGCCGTAACTGGCCGAACGCTCGTTGGAAAACACCACCTGGCCCACCCCACGCAGCACGGCAGCCAGCACGAAGATGGCCGAGTTCACCGCGGTGACCGGAATGTGCCCGTTCCAGGCGCCCTGCTGGTTGAGCTCGAACAGCTCCGGAGCCAGCGCGCGGCCGATGTTCAGGGTGCGCAGGCCGGTGCGTTCGGCACAGGCGCGGATCAACTGTGAACCACCGATCCAGGTGACGCTCTGCTCCATCCCGGCCCGGCGCAGGGCTTCGATGGACACCAGTGAATCCTTGCCGCCGCCAATGGCCACCAGCGCCGATTGATCCAGCCCCACAACCGGGGCGGCTTCGGCCTCGCCGCTGACCGGCAGGCGGAAGCGGCCACGCAGGTCCAGGCCATTGCGGTAGGCAAATTCGCCCAGGCCATTGAGGTAGATCTGCTCCACCAGTTCAGCGGTCTGCGCATCGACGCGGTAGCCTTCCACCACCACCTGCGCCGGCACGCCGGCCTTGTAGTAGCTGACCCCGGCGATCAGGTGCAGCAGGCGCAGCGCCTGTTCGGCGGCCGCGGAACGGGCCGGGTCCAGAGCGAACGGGGCCCCGGGAATGGTGACCGTTTCGGTCATTTCCGGGCCGTCGTCGAAGGCATAAACCAACTGCGCCACGCCGGTGGCCGGATCAAGGCCACAACGCACGAAACGGAAGCGGGAAACCTGGTGTTTGTCGAAAGCAGTCATGGTCAACCTGAGTAAATCAGCGGCCGCACGCGGTACGTGCAGCCCATCGCAAACAGCGAAAAAACTCGCCAGGACTGTCCGGCTCAGCTGGCATCGTCGAGGATGTCCTGCGCCGGCAGCCCGCGGTTGTTGTAGTGGCTGGACATCGAATAGCCATAGGCGCCGGCATCGCTGATCACGACCACGTCATCCGGCGCGGTGGAAGCAGGCAGTTTACGCCCCCGGCCAAAAATGTCCGAGGACTCGCAGATCGGGCCGACCACGTCGAACTCGGCATCAGCATAGCCGCCCTGGCGGCTCAGGTTGTCGATGTCGTGCCAGGCGTCATACAGCGCCGGACGGATCAGGGTGTGCATGCCGGCATCCAGGCCAACCCGGCGGATGCCCTCCTTTTCCACCACCTGGGTCACTGCGGTGAGCAGCACCCCGCATTCGGCGGCGATGAAGCGGCCCGGCTCGATGATCAGGCCGAACTGCGGATGCACCCGCTTCAGCTCGTCCAGGCCCTGGGCCCAGTCGGCCAGGTCGAACGGCTCGTCATCGGCGCTGTAGGGAATAGGCAGCCCGCCGCCAATGTCGATGGTGCGCACCGAACCGATACGGCGGGCAAAGCCTGCCAGCTCGTCATACATCAGCTTCCAATGCTCGCGGTTGCCACCCACGCCGCTGCCCAGGTGGGCATGCAGGCCGACAATACGCACGTCCAGCTCGCTGGCCAGCTGCACGAACTCCTCCACCCGTGCGGTGGGCAGGCCGAACTTGGAATCCTTGCCACCGGTGGTGACCTTGGCGTGGTGGCCGTCACCGCGGCCCAGGTCGATGCGCAGCCACACCTGACGACCACGGAAGATGTCCGGCCAGCGCTGCAGCAGCTCGACGTTGTCCAGGGTCACGGTGACCCCCAGGCCCAGCGCCTCGGTGTACTCGCTGCGCGGGGCAAAACTGGGAGTGAACAGCACCTGTTGCGGGGTCAGCCCGGGCACCGAGGCCAGCACATGGCGGATCTCGCCCAGCGACACGCATTCCAGGCCGAAGCCCTCCTCCACCACGGTGCGCAGGATGGCCGGGTGCGGATTGGCCTTGATCGCGTAATAGCGCTTGTCGATGGCACTGATCGCGGCCAGCGAGCGGGCGCGCTCGCGCACCGTGGGCAGGTGGTAGACATAGCGCGGGGTGCCCTCCCAGGCCATGGCCAGCAGCTTCTCGCGCTGGCCCTTCCACCACGGGGTCTGGCGCGGGCGGATGCCACCGGCGATCTCGCGCCAGCGCACGCCGAACACCTCGCCCTTGTTGACCGGCAGCGCGCCCGAATCAATCAGCTCCTCGTGCAGCACCGGCAGCAGGCCGTCGGCGGCCGCCTCGTCGATGACGAAGGTCAGGTTCAGGTCGTTGGAGGACTGGCTGATCATATGTACGCGTTCTTTACCAAAAGTGGCCCAGACATCGGAGAGTTTGTGCAACAACGAACGCATGCCGCGACCGACCAACGTAATGGCCGCACACGGCACGATCACCTTGACCTTGCAGATCTGCGCCAGGTCGGCCGACAGCGCATTGAGCACATCGGTATTGACCAGGTTTTCGGACGGATCCAGCGAGACGGTGACATTGGTTTCGGCCGAACCGATCAGGTCCACCGACAACCCGTGTTTCTTGAACAGGGCAAACACATCGGCCAGGAAGCCGACCTGCTGCCACATGCCGATGCCTTCCATGGACACCAGCACGATGCCGTTGCGCCGGCTGATCGCCTTGACCCCGGGCACCGCCGCGGCCAGGCCGTCGATGCGGGTGCCGGGCATGTGCGGGCGCTCGGTGTCCAGGATGGCCAGCGGCACCCCGGCATCACGGCACGGCTTGATCGCACGCGGGTGCAGCACCTTGGCCCCGGTGGTGGCAATTTCCTGGGCCTCGTAATAATCCAGCCGGGTCAGCAGGCGCGCGTCGGGCACGTCCTTCGGGTTGGCCGAGAACATGCCCGGCACATCGGTCCAGATCTCCACCCGCGAGGCCTTGAGCAAGGCACCGAAATAAGCGGCCGAAGTATCCGAGCCACCGCGGCCGAGCACGGCGGTGCCGCCCTCGGGATGGGCAGCAATGAAACCCTGGGTGATCAGCATGCGGCTGGGCTGGGCATCAAAGCGCGGCTTGAAATCCGCATCGCCCTGCCACTGGCAGTTGACGCTGAGACGGCGCGACCATTCGCTCTGGTTCTCCCCGGCCGGCGCGGCGATGAGCCACTGGCGCGCGTCCATCCAGCCAAAATCCAGCCCGCGCGGGCCGGACAGGTAGGCTGCACCGAGGGTGGAGGAGAGCAGCTCGCCCTGGGCCAGCACCTCGGCCTGCCAATCCACAGCCAGGCTGGCCGCACGCGGATCATCGAGCAGCCCTTCCAGCGCCGCCAGGCGCTCGCCCAACACCGCCGCCGGGTCCAGCCCCAGTTCCAGGCAGAAATCACGGTGGCGGCTGACCAGCGCCTCTACCCGCTGCGCGCTGTCATCGGCGCCGGCGGTAATGGCCATCAGTTCGTTGGTGACCCCGGACAGGGCCGAAACCACCACCAGGATGCGGCCACCGGTTTCGTCCGCGCGTTTTTTTGCCAGTTTGCCGATCGTGTCCCAACGATGACGACGCGACACCGAAGTGCCACCAAACTTGAGCACGACCCAGCGGTCGCCTTGGGCGAGAACAGACATAAGTACCTGTAGAGGATCAGGGGACACGATCAGTGCATTGCGCACCTTGCCGCCGATTCTATGCCAATGCCCACGGCCCTGACCGATCCTGCGCCGCCACGTTAAGCTGCTCGACCCCGCATTTTCGAGAATCGCCCCCATGCAACGCCGCTACCTGCAACTGGATGTCTTCAGCGAACGCGCCGGCCAGGGCAATCCGCTGGCCGTGGTGGCCGATTGCGACGGCCTGGACAGTGCTGCGATGCAGGCCATTGCCGCCTGGTTCAACCTGTCCGAAACCGCCTTTCTGCTGCCGGCCGATGACGGCGCCAGCTACCAGGTGCGCATCTTCACCCCGGTGCAGGAACTCCCGTTTGCCGGCCACCCCAGTGTCGGTGCGGCCTGGGCGGCGGTGGAGCTGGGCCTGGCCGAACCGGACGATGCGCGCCAGCTGATCCAGCAATGCGGCGCCGGCCTGCTGCCGGTGCGGGTGGTGGGCAGCCGCTGGTTCCGTCAGCTGCATGTGCGCAGCCCGCAGGCAAACCGTGTGGATGCCGCCATCGGCGAACTTCCCCCCGGATTGGCTGCCCTGTCCCACCCGGACACCGCGCCAGCGCTATGGAACAACGGCCCGGACTGGTGGCTGTTGCGCGCGCGCAGCGAAACCGAGCTGCGCCGCTACGCCCCCGAGCTGGCCGCGATTGCGCAACTGCCCGGCAAGGGCAAGCTGGCGGCATATGCGGCGGCCGACCGCCCGGATGTGGGCTATCAGTACGTGGTACGCGCCTTTGCTCCCGGGGTCGGAGTCAACGAGGACCCGGTCACCGGCAGCGCCAATGCCCTGGTGGCTGCCGCCCTGCTGGAAACCGGGGCGATTGCCCCCGGCAGCCAGTACCAGGCCAGCCAGGGGCGCGAACGCGGTCGCAATGGCCAGGTGCATGTGCAGGTCGACAGCGACAGCCAGGTCTGGATCGGCGGCAGCGTGCAGCCGGTGATCAAGGGCCATATCGACTGGTGAAACACCGGGACAGGGCCGGCAATGCCGGCCCTGTCCCGCTCAGCGCTCGACCACTGGCTCAGCGCGCGGCGTCAGCCTGGTACACCGGCTTGCCGTCCACCCAGGTGGACAGCACCTTCAGCTGCGACAGCTGGTTGCCCGGCAATTGCAGCGGGTTGCCATCGAGCACCACGAAATCGGCACGCAGCCCCTGGCGCAGCGTCCCCACCTCCATCTCGCCGAAACCGGCATATGCGGCCCCGGCAGTGAAACCGAGCAGCGCCTGCTCGGCACTGAGCCGCTGCCGCGCATACCAGCCGCCAGCCGGCAGACCCTGGGCATCCTGGCGGGTCACCGCCGCCTGCAGGCCCAGTCGCGGGTCCACCTGTTCGACCGGGAAGTCCGAGCCCAGTGCCAGCTGCGCACCACTGGCGGCCAGGTCCTGCCAGGCATAAGCCCCCTTGACCCGCTCCGGCCCGACCCGGTCCTGCGCCCAGCCCATGTCCGAGGTGGCATGGGTGGGCTGCATCGAGGCGATCACCCCGAGCTCGGCAAAGCGGCCGATGTCCTGCGCCGCAAGTACCTGGGCATGCTCCACGCGCCAGCGCAGGTCGGCGCCGGGCTGGGTTTCCAGCACGGTCTGGTAGTTGTCCAGCACCACCCGGTTGCCGCGATCACCGATGGCATGACTGGCCACCTGCACGCCACAGGCCGCAGCCTTGCGGGTCAGGGCCAAGTGCTCCTCGGGGCTGAGCATCAACAGGCCATGGTTGTGCGGGTCATCGCTGTAGGGCGCCAGCATCGCCGCCCCGCGGCTGCCCAGGGCGCCGTCGACGAACAGTTTGACCCCGCGCATCTGCAGGCGACCACCGCCGTGCCGGTACAGGCCCTTGGCACACAGGTCGTCCAGCGCATCACCGTCACCGGCGGCGTAGGCATCCACGCGCAGCGGCAGGGTGCCGGCATCGGCGAACCGGGCAAAACGCGCCAGTTCGTCGCGCGACACCCCCATGTCATGGACGCCGGTCAGGCCATTGGCCACCGCCGCCTGCAGCGCACGCTGCAGACGCAGGTCCAGCTCCTGCGGGGTATGCGCCGGGATATGCGCGGTAACCAGCGCGGCGGCTGCATCCACCAGCACCCCGCTGGGTGCTCCATCGGCATCACGCTCGATCCGACCACCCTCCGGCTGCCAGTCGCCGGCCAGCGAACGCCCCTGCTCCTGGGCAATGCGCAGGGCCGCGCTGTTGACCCAGCCGGCATGGCCGTCCACCCGCTCCAGGTAGACCGGGCGCTGCGGGAAGGCCGCATCCAGGTCGGCGGCGGTGGGGAAGGCCTTTTCCGGCCACAGGTTCTGGTCCCAGCCACGGCCGATCAACCACTGTCCCGGCGCCAGCTGCTGCTCAGCCTGCTGCAGGCGGGCAATCACCTCGGCCTTGCTGGTCACGCCCCACAGGTTGGCCTCGCTGAGCATGTGGCCGAGATTGACCAGATGCGCATGGGCATCAATCAACCCCGGCACGATGGTCGCGCCGGCCAGGTCAATGGCCTGTGCCCGTGGATAGCGCTCCTGCAACTGGCTGCGGTTGCCCACCGCCAGCAGGCGCCCGCTGCGCATATCGATGGCCATCGCCTGCACCACCGGCTGGGCGCGGTCGGCGGTGATGATCTGCCCGGCAGTGACCAATTGCACCTGGGCGGCAGCAACGGGCGAAAGCAACAAACTGGCAAGGGCCACACAGGCCCCCGTGTATCGACGCATGGTTTTCCCCTCAGACAACAATGGTATCGGTAGCACAACTATGCCCCACGCACGGCCCACTCAACCATGGGCCGGCGGCCCCCGGCAGCACGCGCCTGCACTGCCGGTTGGCGCATCCCGGTGGCGGTTTTGCCCGGCGCCGGACAAAAAGCCGGGGTTTTTACCGAAAAAGCGCTTGCTGCCTATTGGCGCAGCCGCATGATTGCCCTACATTTCGATTGCCGACGGGGTCGGCAGACCTAACAACCCAACCGCTCACGGAACAGGAAAAAATGGCAAAGACTGTCAGCAAGGCTGCCCCGAAGAAGGCAGTAAAGAAGGCCGCAACCAAGGTTGCCGCCAAGCCGGCCACCATCAAGCCGATCAAGGAAGCCCTGACCAAGTCCGGTCTGGTTGCCCACCTGGCCGAAACCTCCGGGGTTGCCGCCAAGGATGTCCGTGGCGTGCTGGCTGCACTGGAAGCCACCGTCACCGCCTCGGTGCACAAGAAGGGTGCCGGCAGCTTCACCATGCCGGGCCTGATGAAGATCACCACCGTGCACGTGCCGGCCAAGCCCAAGCGCAAGGGCATCAACCCGTTCACCAAGGAAGAGCAGGTGTTTGCAGCCAAGCCGGCCACCACCAAGATCAAGGTGCGTGCGCTGAAGAAGCTCAAGGACGCCGCGCTCTGATCGGCTGATCAGGCGGCGTCGAACGGGACGGCCTTGCACCGTCCCGTTTTTTTTGCGCAGTTGAACCGCAGCCTGTGCCCGGCAACAGCGCTGCCCCCAGCACGCCGACAGATGCGTCAGGATACAGGCCAGCCCCTTCCCGGATAGTTGCCATGCGCCTGCGCCAGACCCTGCTCTGCGGCCTGCTTGCCACCTCCTGCCTGATCTCCCTGCCCACCAGTGCCGGCGCCGCCATGCAGCGTCACAGCGATGGCTTCAGCGTCGGCATCGAGCAGATCAGCCCCCACCTGCAACAACAGTTCCCATGGCAGCACGAAGTCATGCCCGGGGTGGTCAGCGTGCAGCTGGCCCGGCCGCAGCTGCAATTGCTGGCAGACCAGGCGCAGCTGGCGGTGGACATCAGCGTGACCACCCTGGGCCAGCGCAGCGAGCTGGGCCGGGCCCTGGTCAGCAGCGGCCTGCGCCTGGACCCGGTGCAGGCAGCGGTCTACCTGCAGCAACCGCGCCTGCTCGGTTTCACCCTGGCAGACGGGCAGACCGTGGCCATCGATGCGCAGACCGCCGGCATGATCAACGAAGTGCTGGCCAGCCATGCCCGCCAGCAGCCGGTCTACACCCTGCCGCCGGCCTATGCGGCGATGGCCGCCGGAGTGGATTCGCTGCAGATCGAGAACGGCCGCCTGCGCGTACGCCTGCGCTGATCCGCCGCCGGCGGGCGAACAAAAAAGGCGCAGCAGGTGCTGCGCCTTTGCTGCACACCGTGGCTGCCGGTTCAGCGCTTGGGCTGCAGCAAGGTGCCGGTGCAGCTGGCCGCGCCGCAATGGCAGGCCCAGATCTTCTTCAACCGTGCGGTGTGGCGCTCGGCCAGGCGGATGCCGTAGTTGTAGGTCAGCTCCTCGCCCTCGGCAATGGGCCGCAGCGCCTCGATCACCACCTTGTCGCGGCGGCGGTCATGGGCATGCTCGACGATCAGGGCCTGGCAGTTGGGCGCGCAGCTGTGGTTGATCCAGCGCGCGACATTGCCCTTGCGGGTACCGTCGATGACCCACTCGTCATTGAGGGTAAACAGGAAAGTATGGCCGCTTTCCACATCCCCGGCGTCGCCACCATCCACCTCGTCATGGCTGCGCAGTTCGCCCTTGTATTCGATGATGCGCTCGCCCTCGGCGATGGCGGCCAGCGCGAACACGCCATTGCCATGGATGCTGGATTTACGCTGTCGGATTTTCAGGGGCATGGGCAGGGAGCACGTTGAGGGTCTGGTGGGATTCTGCGCGATCGCCGCCGTCACGCCCAGCCCCATGCGCGCCGGCTGCTGGTCCGCCGGCTGTGCGGCAAGCCAGCTGCGAGCCCCCCGTGACCATGCGCGGCGGCGGCCTCAGCGCATGGCTGAATCCTGTCTGCCGGCACCACTTGGAGGCCTCCGGCAGAAAGCGTACAATTTCAGTCCCCTTTGAACCTTCCTGTGACCTGCGATGCTTCGCGTCACCAAGCTCACCGACTACGCCACCGTGGTGCTGACCGTGCTCGCCGCACGGCCCGGCCAGGTACTCAGTGCCACCGAGCTGGCCGAGTCTGCCGGGCTGGAGGCCACCACCGTGGCCAAGCTGCTCAAGCCGCTGGCCCAGGCCGGGCTGGTGGTGGGCCTGCGCGGGGTCAACGGTGGCTACCGGCTGGCCCGCGAGGCCCAGGCGATTACCCTGATGGAAGTGGTGCAGGCCATGGAAGGGCCGCTGGCCATCACCGAGTGCAGCCAGGACCACAACAATTGCGGCATTGCCCACCAATGCGGTGTGCGCAGCCAGTGGCGCCAGATCAACGACGTGCTGGCCGATGCCCTGCGCAGTGTCAGCCTGGCACAGATGCTTCCCCCTCCTTCCGACGGCCATGGTGCGCGCGTGATCAACGCCGCCCTGGTCTCCTGATCACACCTGCAGTAGGCAGCCCCCATGGCCACCGAATCCATTGACACCGGCGTTCCCGCCGACACCTCCAACCGTGAGATCCACGAGCAACTGGGCCGTAAGTACGATGCCGGCTTTGTCACCGAGATCGAATCGGAATCGTTGCCGCCAGGCCTGAACGAGGACACCATCCGTGCCCTGTCGGCCAAGAAGAACGAGCCGGAATGGATGACCCAGTGGCGCCTGGATGCCTACCGCCAGTTCCTGACCATGGAGCAGCCGGACTGGGCCAAGCTGGAAATCGCCCCGATCGACCTGCAGGCCCTGAGCTACTACTCCGCACCCAAGGGCCCGAAGTACAAGTCCTGGGATGAAGTGCCCAAGGAACTGCTGGACACCTACGACAAGCTCGGCGTGCCGCTGCACGAACGCGCCAAGCTGGCCGGCGTGGCCGTGGATGCGGTGTTCGACTCGGTTTCCGTCGGCACCACCTTCCGCGAGGAACTGGCCGAGAAGGGCATCATCTTCTGCTCGATCTCCGAAGCCATCGTCGAGCACCCGGAGCTGGTGAGAAAGTACCTGGGCTCGGTGGTGCCGGTGGCCGACAACTACTTCGCCGCGCTCAACTCGGCGGTGTTTTCCGATGGCAGCTTCGTGTTCATTCCCAAGGGCGTGCGCTGCCCGATGGAGCTTTCCACCTACTTCCGCATCAACGCCAGCAACACCGGCCAGTTCGAGCGCACCCTGCTGATCTGCGAGGACGGCGGCTACGTCTCCTACCTGGAAGGCTGCACCGCGCCGATGCGCGACGAGAACCAGCTGCATGCCGCGGTGGTCGAGCTGGTGGCGCTGGAAAATGCCGAGATCAAGTACTCCACGGTGCAGAACTGGTACCCGGGTGACGAGGACGGTGTGGGCGGCATCTACAACTTCGTGACCAAGCGCGCCGAGTGCCGTGGCGACCGCTCCAAGGTGACCTGGGCCCAGGTGGAAACCGGCTCGGCGATCACCTGGAAGTACCCGTCCTGCGTGCTGCTGGGTGATGACTCGGTCGGCGAGTTCCATTCCGTCGCCCTGACCCACCACCGCCAGCAGGCCGACACCGGCACCAAGATGATCCACGTCGGCAAGCGCACCAAGAGCAAGATCGTCTCCAAGGGGATCAGCGCCGGGCGTGGCCAGAACACCTACCGTGGCCTGGTCAAGATCGACCGTGGCGCCGAGGGTGCACGCAACTACACCCAGTGCGACTCCCTGCTGATCGGCAAGCAGTGCGGTGCCCACACCTTCCCGTACATCGAGGTCAAGAACCCCACTGCCACGGTCGAGCACGAGGCCACCACCTCCAAGATCAGCGATGACCAGCTGTTCTACTGCCGCTCGCGCGGCATCGCCGAGGAAGACGCGGTGTCGCTGATCGTCGATGGTTTCTGCAAGCAGGTGTTCCGCGAACTGCCGATGGAGTTTGCGGTGGAAGCCAAGAAGCTGCTGGACGTCTCGCTGGAAGGTTCGGTTGGCTGAGCCACGCTCGCTGCCGCCCTCCCCTGCCCCTTATCTGCGCGGCTTGCCGCCGCCACACGGAAAAACATCATGTTGAAGATCGAGAACCTGCACGCCAGCATCGCCGGCAAACAAATCCTCAAGGGCCTGTCGCTGGAAGTGAAGCCGGGCGAAGTGCACGCCATCATGGGCCCCAACGGCGCCGGCAAGTCGACCCTGGGCAATGTGCTGTCCGGCCGCGATGGCTATGAAGTGACCGAAGGCACCGTGCAGTTTGCCGATGCCGAGCTGCTGGAACTGGAGCCGGAAGAGCGCGCCGCCGCCGGCCTGTTCCTGGCCTTCCAGTACCCGGTGGAAATTGCCGGGGTCAACAACACCTACTTCCTGCGCGCCGCGCTCAACGCCCAGCGCAAGGCCCGTGGCGAGGACGAACTGGACTCGATGCAGTTCCTCAAGCTGGTGCGCCAGAAGCTGGCCGTGCTGCACCTGAAGGACGAGCTGCTGCACCGCGGGGTCAACGAAGGCTTCTCTGGTGGCGAGAAGAAGCGCAACGAGATCTTCCAGCTGGCCGTGCTCGAGCCCAAGCTGGCGATCCTGGATGAAACCGACTCGGGCCTGGACATCGACGCGCTGAAGAGCGTGGCCGATGGCGTCAACGCCCTGCGCAGCCCGGAGCGTTCGTTCCTGGTCATCACCCACTACCAGCGCCTGCTGGACTACATCAAGCCGGACGTGGTGCATGTGCTGGCCGACGGCAAGATCGTCAAGACCGGCGGCCCGGAGCTGGCACTGGAGCTGGAAGCCCACGGTTATGACTTCCTCAAGGACCGTGTCGTACGCGAGGCTGCCAAGTAATGAGTGCCCTGCTCACCTCCCTGGCCGAAGGCTTTGCCGGCAGCGACGCGCGCCGCGCCGAGCTTGATGCCACCCTGGCCGCCGGCCTGCCTGCTGCCCGCAATGAAGCCTGGAAGTACACCCCGCTCAAGGCCCTGGAACGGCGCAGCTTCGGCGTGGCCAGCCCGGCCGAAGCGTTGGCCGATGCCAGCCTGGTGGCCGGCATTCCGGCACCGCGTCTGGTGCTGGTCAACGGTCACCTCGATACGGGCGCCTCCGACCTGACCGGCCTGCCGGCCGGGGTCAGCGTGCAGTCGCTGTCCAGCCTGCTGGCCGGCGAGCAGGACAATGCCCGCTTCCTGGCCCGTCGCTACGACAAGGCCGAAGAAGTGTTTGCCCGCCTCAATGGCGCACTGGCCAACGAAGGCGTGGTGGTCAAGGTCGATGACGGCGTCGTCGCCGATGCCCCGCTGCACCTGGTGTTCGTCGCCCAGGGCGAGGCCGCCGAACTGGCCTGGCACATGCGCCACCTGATCGAACTGCGTGCCGGCGCCAGCCTGCAGGTAGTGGAGCATCACCTGCAGGCCGGTGCGGGCAAGCACCTGGTCAACAGCGTGCTGCATGCCCACCTGGCCAGCGGTGCGGAGCTCGAGCACGCCCGCGTACAGGCCCAGGGTGATGGCCTGACCAGCTTCCTGCGCACCGATGCGGTACTGGCCCGTGATGCCCACTACAACCGCGTTGACCTGGAGCTGGGCGCGGCCCTGAGCCGGCACGAGCTCAATGCCCGTCTGGAAGGTGACAACGCCCGGCTCACCGCCAACGGCGTGCTGCTGGGCAGTGGCCGCCGCCATATCGACACCCGCCTGGGGATCGAGCACATCGCCCGCGATACCGCCTGCGAGCTGCTCTGGCGCGGCGTGGGTGCCGAGCGTTCACGGGTGGTGTTCCACGGCGGCATCGGCATCCGTGCCGGCGCCGATGGCACCAATGCCAACCTGTCCAACAAGAACCTGCTGCTCTCGGCCAATGCCGAGATCGACACCCAGCCGGTGCTGGTGATCGACGCCGACGAGGTGCAGGCTGCCCACGGTGCCACCGTCGGCCAGATCGACCAGAACGCGTTGTTCTACCTGCGTTCGCGCGGCATTGGCGCCGCCGCCGCCGAGGCCATGCTCTCTGCCGCGTTCTGCGTCGAGCCGCTCAAGACGGTGGGCGAGCAGCTGCGCCAGGCCCTGGACGGCTACCTGCAGGCCGCACTGGAAAAGGCTGGCATGGCATGAGCAGCATCGACTGGGCCAAGGTCCGCGGCGACTTCCCGTTGCTGACCCGCCAGGTGCATGGCAAGCCGCTGGTCTACTTCGACAACGCCAACACCGCGCACAAGCCGGCACCGGTGATCGAGGCGGTGGACGGCTTCTACCGCCGCTACAACGCCAACGTCAGCCGCGCCGTGCATGCCCTGGGCAGCGAGGCCACCGACGCCTACGAGGCATCGCGTGCCACCCTGGCGCGCCTGCTCAACGTGCGCAGCGACGAGCTGGTGCTGTGCAGCGGCACCACCTTTGCAATCAACCTGGTGGCCTACAGCTGGGCCCTGCCGCGCCTGCAAGCCGGTGATGTGATCGTGGTTTCGCGCATGGAACACCACGCCAACATCGTGCCGTGGCAGCTGGTGGCCCAGCGCACCGGCGCGACCATCCGGGTGGCCGAGCTGCTGGCCGATGGCTCGCTGGACATGGACGGCCTGGACAAGGCCCTGGATGGCCGGGTCAAGCTGCTGGCCATTGCCCATGTCTCCAACGTGCTGGGCACCATCAACCCGGTGCGCGAGATCTGCAAGCTGGCGCGCAAGCGCGGGATCACCACTGTGGTCGATGGTTCGCAGGCGGTGCCGCACATGGCGGTGGACGTGGCGGCGATCGGCTGCGACTTCTATGCCTTCACCGGGCACAAGGTCTGCGGCCCGACCGGCACCGGCGCGCTGTGGGCACGCCGCGAGCACCTGCAGGCGATGCCGCCGTTCCTGGGTGGCGGCGAGATGATCAAGGAAGTGTCATTCGAAGGCACCACTTTCAACGATGCCCCGCACAAGTTCGAGGCCGGCACTCCCAACATTGCCGGTTTCATCGGCCTGGGCGCCGCTGCCGACTACCTGACCGGCCTCGGGCTGGACCAGGTGCAGGCACGCGAGGCCGAGCTGCTGGCCCACTTCAACGAAGAGCTTGCCAGGGTTGATGGCCTGCGCCTGATCGGCACGGCCAGGGACAAGGCGGCAGTGGTCAGCTTCCTGATCGACGGTGCCCATGCCCATGACCTGGCCACCCTGCTTGACCTGGAGGGCGTGGCGGTGCGTTCGGGCCAGCATTGCGCCCACCCGCTGCTGCAGTACTACGGTGTGGCGGCCACCTGCCGCGCCTCGCTGGCGTTCTACAACACGCATGAGGAAATCGAGGCCTTCATGGCCGCGCTGACCAAGGTGCGCCGCCTGCTGGGCTGACCCGCTGCCGCGTTGTCCCCCACACAGGCCGGCCTTGCCGGCCTGTGCTGTTTCCAGCCCCTGCCGTGGGCGTGTGTTCGATCCATCGCAACCAGCAGCGACCGCGTGCATTTGCGGCGATACTGGGCACCGGTTTTTTGTGGCTGTTCGATCCTGACATGAGCACTCCCCCAGCAATCACTTACCGTGTGGCCACCCCGGCCGACATCCCGGCCCTGATCACCCTGGTCACCTCGGCCTACCGAGGCGACGCCAGCCGCGCCGGCTGGACCACCGAGGCCGACATCCTGGACGGCCAGCGCGTGGATGCCGACGGCCTGGCCGCCGACATTGCCCGGCCGCGCAGCGTGATCCTGCTGGCCGAACAACACGGGCAGCTGCTGGGCTGCTGCCATGTCTGCGATGAGCAGGGCCATGGCTACTTCGGCATGTTCTCCATCGACCCGCAGCAGCAGGGCAATGGCCTGGGCAAGCAACTGATGGCCCGGGCCGAGGAGTACGTGCAGCGGCAGTGGGGGCTGTCGGTGATGGAAATGACGGTCATCGACTGCCGCGCCGAGCTGATCGCCTTCTACGAGCGCCGCGGCTATGTGCGCACCGGCATCACCAAGCCCTTCCCGTATGGCGATGCCCGCTTCGGTGTACCCCGGCGCTCTGACCTGCGCTTCGAGATCCTGCGCAAGCCGCTGGGGGTGCAGGCATGAGCCAGTGGACCTTTATTTGTGCCAGCGCCGATCTGCTGCCGGGGGAGATGCGCACCGGCTATGACGAGGTCACCGAAGCGGCCATCGTGGTGTTCAACCTGGACGGCACCCTGTACGCGCTGGAAGACCTGTGCACCCACGACGAGTTCGAGCTGTCGGCCGGGGTGTTCAACGCAGACGAAGGCAGCGTGGAGTGCGTGCTGCACGGCGCCCGCTTCGATGTACGTGACGGCCGCGCCCTCTGTGCGCCGGCCTACACCAGCGCCACCCGCTTCCCGGTCAAGCGCGAGAACGACGGCATCTGGGCCCGCGACGACCGCGAGGACTGATCTCGTCGGCCACACAATTATTGCAAACGCGAATTAGTCGCATTAGCATGTTCGAACGGCACCCCGCCGTGCCTTTCGCCCATGCCCCTTGTCCGCACCGACCGCCAGCCCCCGGCATCGCCAGCGCAGCTACAGCACCGTGCTGTTGTTGTTGCTGTTTGTGCTCAGCCTGGTCTGCGTGGGCATCGCCGGGCAGCTGCATGCCGCGGTGCCGGCCAGCGGCAGCCCTGCGCTGGTTGATGACGGCCAGCCACAGCCCCTGCCCGCCGAGGGCAAGGGCCTGGCCATCGAGGCCGCTGGCGAAGCCGGCAGCGCGCACGAAGACAACGACTCCCCACGTGGCCTGCCGCCACCTCGCGCCCTGCTGGCGCCAAACCACTGCAACGCCGGCATGCGCCCCTGCCTTGCCGGCTTTCCCGTATCCGATCCCCGCCTGCGCCTGAACCCCGGCAACGGTCCGCCACTGGCCTGATCGGTACCTGCGCCGCCCGCGGCGCGCCCCGCTGTCTTCCCACCTTCTGACACGACATGGCCACCGGCCCGCCAGCGCGCGGCCGGCCCGCGCCTGTGTGCTGCCCAACGGACCCTTGCATGAGCACTCCGCACCACCATCCCCTGTCCTCGGCCCTGCTGCTGGCCATCGCCACCCCTGCCCTGGCCCACGCCAGCGCGCCTGCCCAGGGCAGCGCCGACGCCGCCCCCCAGGCCACCGCGCTGGACACCGTGGATGTCCATGCCGACCAGGCACGCCTGCAATCGTCCAAGTTCACCGCACCGCTGCTGGACACTCCCAAGACGGTGGCCGTGATCAGCCAGCAGGTGATCGAGCAGACCGCCGCGGCCACCCTGCTGGACGCCCTGCGCACCGTACCGGGCATCACCTTCGGCGCCGGCGAAGGCGGCAACCCGACCGGTGACCGGCCCTTCATCCGTGGCTTTGATTCGCAAAGCGACATCCATGTCGACGGCCTGCGTGACCCCGGCAGCCAGACCCGTGAGGTGTTCGCGGTGGAGCAGATCGAGGTGCTCAAGGGCCCGTCCTCGGCTTACGGCGGCCGTGGCTCGGCCGGCGGCAGCATCAGCCTGGTGAGCAAGACCCCCAAATTGCAGGAATTCGTCAATGCCTCCATCGGCCTGGGCACCGACAGCTACCGCCGGGCCACGGTGGATGCCAACACGGTGATCGGCGATGGCATTGCCGCCCGCCTCAACCTGATGACCCACGACAGCGACATTGCCGGGCGTGACGAGGTCAACGTCAGCCGCTTCGGTATTGCGCCGTCCATTGCCTGGGGCCTGAACGGCCCGACCCACTTCACCCTGGGCCACTACCACATGGAAACCGACGACCTGCCCGATGCCGGTGGTTTCCCGTACAACAACCCGTTCAACAGTGGTGCCAACACCGCCCTGAACGGCGATGGCAGCCCGATCGTGCCGGACCGCAACAACTTCTACGGCCTGGTCGACCGCGATTTCCAGAAGACCCGCGCCGACATCACCACCGCCAACCTGTCGCATGACATCGGCGGCCTGACCCTGCGCAACATTGCCCGCTTCGGCAGCACCAGCAACGATTACTTCTGGACCCAGCCGGACGACAGCAAGGGCAACCCGCAGCTGTACGGCACCCTGTGGCGGCGGACCAACAGCCGCGCGGTGGAAACGGACAGCTTCATCAACCAGACCAGCCTGACCGGCGAATGGGAAACCGGGGCGGTCAGCCACAGCTTCAGTACCGGCATCGAGTACGCCGAGGAAAAGATGCGCCGCGGCAGCTTTGCCGTGGCCCAGGTGCCCGGCCCCAATGGCCAGCCGATCAACGGCACCCACAACCCGGCCAGCGGCAACACCAGCTGCCCGACCACCGGCGCGGCCACCGGCTACAACTGCACCGACTTTGCCAACCCCAACCCGCACGACCCGTGGCTGCAAGGGCACAGCGTCAACCGCACCGACCCGGCGCTGGACGTGCGCCAGAGCACCCGCACCCGCTCGGCCTGGCTGTTTGACACCCTGAGCTTCAACACGCAGTGGCAGCTCAACCTGGGCGTGCGCTACGACGACTACGATGTGCGCCACCTCACCCCCTCAACCACCGCCCCGGCCAGCGTGCTGCGCAGCCAGTCCGGGTTCTGGAACGGCCAGGCCGGGCTGGTCTACAAGCCGGTGGACAACGGCAGCATCTACCTGTCCTGGGGCACTTCCTCCACCCCGGTGGGCATGGACGGTGGCGACGGTGCCGACGGGGTGACCGCCGCGATCAAGGACCTGGAACCGCAGCGCAGCCGCAGCGTCGAGCTGGGCACCAAGTGGGACCTGCTCGAGCGCCGGCTTTCGCTCACCGCGGCCGTGTTCAAGACTCAAATGCGCAACGCCCGCGTCACCAGTGACAGCGGCACCACCGAAAACGCCGGCAGCAAGTCGGTCACCGGGGTGGAACTGGGCTTGACCGGCAGCCTGGCCGAAAACTGGCAGGTGTTCGGCGGCTACACCTGGATGGACGGGGAAATCGAGGACAACGGCTTTGCCCTGGTCAACGGTGCCTATGTGCCCTCGCCGTTCAACGGCAACCAGTTCCCCAACACCCCCGAGCACAGCGCCAGCCTGTGGACCACCTGGGCCCCGGCCTTCGCCCCGGGGCTGAGCCTGGGCCTGGGCGCCAACTACGTGGACAAGCAGTACGGCAACGTCAGCAACAGCAAGTGGATCCCGTCCTGCACCCGGGTGGACGCCATGCTCGGCTACGCCTTCAACCCGCGTACCAGCCTGCAGTTGAATGTGCAGAACCTGACCGACGAGCTGTATTTCAACAAGGCCTATGCCTCCCACTACGCCGCCATTGCCCCGGGGCGTTCGGCCAGCCTGACCCTGAACCTGAAGTTCTGATCCCCCTGTCTGCCGGCGGCCACATGTCGCCGGCAGACAGCCCCTTTCCCGTTGCAGCCTGCCGCTCCGGTGCATGCTGCACTGCCCGGCCCGCGCAAGGACACCGCCATGTTGCTGCACATCCCCGACGTGTTGACTGCCGAGCAGGTGCTGGCCGCCCGCCAGCGCCTGGCCACGGCTGGCTGGGCCGACGGCAGGCGTACCGCCGGTTACCAGTCCGCCCAGGCCAAGCGCAACCTGCAACTGCCCGATGACGACCCGGCCGCGCGGGCGATCGGCTCGGCCATCCTCGATGCGCTGGGCCGCAACGACACCTTCTTTGCCGCCGCGCTGCCGCGCCGGGTGTTCCCGCCACTGTTCAACTGCTACCGGGCCGGGCAGGACTTCGGTTACCACGTCGACAACGCGGTGCGCTACGACCACATCAGCGACCCGCGCAACCCGCAGCCGGTGCGTACCGACCTGTCGGCCACCCTGTTCCTCAGCGCGCCGGAGGAATATGACGGTGGCGAACTGGAAATCCAGGACACCTACGGCAACCAGACGGTCAAGCTGCCGGCCGGCCACCTGGTGCTCTACCCCGGCACCAGCCTGCACCGGGTCACCCCGGTCACCCGCGGCGCACGCATCGCCGCCTTTTTCTGGACCCAGTCGATGGTGGCCGATGCCGGCCAGCGCCGCTTGCTGTGGGAACAGGACCAGGCCATCCGCCAGCTCAGCGCCGACCACCCCGACCACCCGGCCCTGATCAGCCTGACCGGCGTGTACCACAACCTGCTGCGGCAATGGGCGCAGGCATGAGCAGCATCGAAGCGCTGGCCACCGGGCTGGCCCGGGCACCGGCCCAGACGCTGCAGCAACTGGCTGTGCTGGCCACCCAGGGCCAACCCGCTGCGCAATACGTGCTGGCCCAGGCCCTGCTTGAAGGCCGTGGCATCACAGCCGACCCCGCCACCGCCGTGGCCTGGCTGGAACGTGCCGCCAATGCCGGCCTGCCCCTGGCAATGAACATGCTCGGCCGCTGCCACCAGCTGGGCCACGGCACCCCGGCCAACCCGGAGCTGGCGGTGGTCTGGTACCGCCAGGCCGCCCGGCATGGGCTGGACTGGGGCATGTACAACCTGGCCAACCTGCTGGCCACCGGCCAGGGCATCGACCGCGACGACGCGGCGGCCTATGCGCTGTACCGGCGTGCCGCCGAGGCCGGCCATGCCAAGTCGATGAACCTGGTTGGCCGCTGCCTGGAGGAAGGCCAGGGCGTGGCCGCCGACCCGTCCGCCGCGCCGGTCTGGTACCAGCGCGCCGCCCATGCCGGGGACTTCCGCGGCCAGGCGGCCTGGGCCTCGGTACTGGTCGAACGCGGGCAGACCGACGCCGCCCTGCCCTGGCTGGCACAGGCCCTGGCCAACGGCAGCCCGTCCTTCCTGGCGGTGATCACCCCGCAGCTGCAGGCCAGCGCCGACCCGCGACTGCGCGCCCTGGTGGCAGCGACAGGCTGAGCGCGTCGGCGCGGCAACGGCAATGATGCAAATCAATTGCAACTGCGACTGATTCTCAATATGATGCGCGCACTTCGTTGCTGAATGGCCTTTCATTCAGCGCCCAATCTGCCGGGATGGTCAGCCGCCGCCCGCCACCGGCCGCCTCAGCCGAGAACAATCCATGACTGCCCGACACCGTTCCTGCCGACCCCTCCTCCGTTCCCCGCTGGGCCTGGCCCTGTTGTGTGCCATGAGTGCACCGCTGGCCGCGCACGCTGACGCCACCCTGGCCGGCGACGCCCAGACCCTGGACAAGGTGGTGGTGACCGCAGCGGGCTTCGAGCAGAAGATCACCGATGCCCCGGCCTCGATCTCGATCATCACCGCGCAGGAGCTGGCCCAGCGCCCGTACATCACCCTGCTCGATGCGGTGCGCAACCTGGAAGGCGTGGACATCGGCGAAACCCGCGACAAGACCGGCCAGGGCACGGTGTCCATGCGTGGCATGGGCAGCGACTACACCCTGCTGCTGATCAACGGCCGCCGTCAGAACAACCACGGCGACATCTACCCCAACAGCTTCGGCGGCAACCAGTTCAACCACATCCCGCCGCTGGACGCGATCGAACGCATCGAGGTCATTCGCGGCCCGATGTCCACGCTGTACGGTGCCGATGCGATGGGCGGGGTAGTCAACGTGATCACCAAGCGCGAGCTGGACCAGTGGAGCGGCTCGGCCACCATCGGCCGCAGCATTGAAAGCGACAGCGCCTACGGCGAAGACACCACCGGCGATGTCTACCTGACCGGCCCGCTGGTGCCGGGCAAGCTCAACCTCAGCGCCCGTGGCAGCTGGTACGAGCGCAAGGCCTCCAACCCCACCTATGCCGATGTGATCGACCCGGCCGGCGAGGCGCACAGCCGTTCGCTGGGCTTTGGCGGCGGCGGCAAGACCGTGGACAACACCAACAAGTCGGCCGGCGTCACCCTGGCCTGGACCCCGACCGACAACCAGACCCTCACCCTGGATGCCGATGTCTCGCGCCAGGAGTACGACAACAAGATCACCGTCAACGATGCCGGCGTGGAGGAATACCCGGTCGGCACCGTGGACAGCCTGGGCGCAATGCTGCGCGTGGGCAACAACGGCCGCATCGAACCGCGCGCCGGCTACGCCCCGCAGCAGGAATTCACCCGCAACAATTTCTCGCTGACCCACGAAGGCAACTGGGACTTCGGCAACTCGCTGGTATCGCTGGCTTACGTAGAAACCCAGAACAAGGGCCGCACCCTGCCCTTCAGCGTGGCCGAGCGTCAGAGCCTGCAGCAGATCTGGAACAGCGCCTGCGCCGGCATGGGCGGCAGCGTCGGCAGCAGCGGCTACTGTGCACCGGGCGCGGCGATGGGCTACCGCAATGCCAATGCCTGGAACAACCAGTCCGAGGCGCAGAAACTGGCGGCGATGCAGGCCAACCTCAGTGCCGAACAGTTCGCCGCCCTGCAGGCCTATCTGCCGCGCCCCAGCCGCGGCCTGGAAAGCAACCAGCTGACCCTGGATGCCAAGCTGGACATCCCCTTCCAGGCCGCCGGCGAGCACATTGCCGTGGTCGGCGCCCAGGTCATCCGTGGCGAACTCAGCGATGCGGTGTTCGGCATGGAGTCCGGCAGCCCCGGTGGGGTGCAGGACCACAACATGGTCTCGCTGTTCGTCGAGGACACCTGGAAGATCGCCGCCCCGTTCTCGCTGACCGCCGGCCTGCGCTTTGACGACCACGAAGTGTTCGGTGACCACCTCAGCCCGCGCCTGTACGGCGTGTACAGCGTCAGCGAGGCATGGACGGTCAAGGGCGGGGTGAGCACGGGCTTCAAGACCCCCAAGACCACCCAGCTGTATGACGGCGTGGTCGGCTTCGGCGGCCAGGGCACCAGCCCGCAGTACGGCAACCCGAACCTGAAGCCGGAAACCAGCACCAGCTACGAGCTGGCTGTGTACTGGCACAGCCCGGCCGGCCACAGCTTCAATGCCACCGCCTTCCGCAACACCTTCGATGACAAGATCAGCAACCAGCCCTGCGGCCCGGGCCAGGCCCAGAGCTGCAACCTGGTCGGTGACTTCGCCGACATCGGCTACACCCCGTCCTCCAGCCGTGCCACCAACATCGACAAGGTGGTGATCCAGGGCGTGGAAGTTTCCGGCAGCTGGGCAATCAGCCCGGCCTTCGACCTGCACGGCAACTACACCTATACCGATTCGGAACAGCGCAGCGGCGCCAACCAGGGCCTGCCGCTGGGCGAAACCGCCCGCCACATGGCCAATGCCACCCTGAACTGGAAGCTCAATGACCAGTTCAATCTGTTCCTGGCCGGCGAGGCCCGCGGCAAGCGCTTCGACTCGACCAACTCCACCGTGGGCAACCCGGTCTACTACCGCAACTACGGCGTGCTGCACCTGGGCGGGTCATACGCGGTCAATGAGTTCGTCACCGTCAACGCCCGCATCAACAACCTGCTGGACCGCGACTTCACCACCTACACCACCGCCTTCAACGACCTCAACAACGATGGCGTCTACGAAGACGGCACCGCCGAAGTGGTGTACATCGACCACTACAACAACAAGGACAAGGCCCGCAGCCTGTGGATGAGCGTGAACGTGCGCTTCTGATTGCCCAGCTTGAACTGACACCGCACAGCCCGCCCACCCCGGCGGGCTGTGTTGTTTGTGCGCAACACCGGCGCCCGGCAGGCCGCCCGGGCCGCCTGGCAATCTGCCCGCCAGCGACAACTGGTCAGCGAGCTGGCAGCGGCGCCGGCGCGAGCGTGGATCGTCCAACGTACCTGTGGCCAACAGTGGCAATGCCCTGCGCCAGCCCCTGCCAGTAGTTGCTGGCCCTCAGCGCAACACACGCCGGTTGCGGCTGTCGATGGTCCAGGCAGAGGGCGCGGTGCCTGCCATCGCAAGGCAGGCAATACGGCCGCTGGCGGGCAGGTGTTGATACACAAAGATACATATTGCGAATCATTCTCATTAATGATTAACTAGGGAACTCGAACCAACGGCCTGCCCCGCGTCACGTGAGCACTCCCTCCTCCCCATCCGCCCCTGCTGCCGCCAAACGCGGTTTCTGGCTGCGCACCCTGCACCAGTGGCACTGGATCAGCTCGGCGGTCTGCCTGGTCGGCATGCTGTTGTTCGCCTTTACCGGCATCACCTTGAACCATGCCAGCCAGATCACCAGCGAGCCGCAGGTGGCCCAGCGCCAGCTGCAGCTGCCGGCCGGGCAGCTGGAAAAACTGCTGGCGGTACAGACCGACAAGGCCCCGTTGCCGGCCAGCACCGCCGCCTGGCTGGGCCGCGAACTGGGCATTGCCATCGGCCGCCGCGAAGCCGAGTACTCCCCGGGCGAGGTCTACCTGTCCATGCCCGGCCCGGGCAGTGATGCCTGGCTTGCGATCAACACCGACGACGGCCAGGTCGAGTTCGAACAGACCAAGCGCGGCGCAGTGTCCTACCTCAACGACCTGCACAAGGGCCGCAACACCGGCCCGGCCTGGGGCTGGTTCCTGGACGTGTTCGCCATCGCCTGTGTGGTGTTCTGCGTCACCGGCCTGCTGCTGCTGCACCTGCACGCCCGCCAGCGGGCAATGACCTGGCCGCTGGTCGGCCTGGGTCTGGTCATC
Organism: Stenotrophomonas sp.; assembly: GCA_051885115.1. GTDB lineage: Bacteria > Pseudomonadota > Gammaproteobacteria > Xanthomonadales > Xanthomonadaceae > Stenotrophomonas. Next base: position 113,863 of record JBJEWP010000164.1, read on the forward strand.
CCCCTGCTGATTGCCCTGCTGTTGATCCACTGACCTTTGGAGCCACCCATGCGCACCACGCTCACCCTTGCCCTGGCCGGCCTGGCCGCCAGCGCCCCGGCCGTCGCCGCCACCCTGGAAGTCAACATCGAGATCCCACGCCTGAACGTGGCCGAATACCACCGCCCCTACGTGGCGCTGTGGGTGGAGGACGCCAGCGGCAGGCACATGACCAACCTGTCGGTGTGGTACCAGCAGACCAGCAATGCCGAAGGCCATGGCACCAAGTGGCTGCCTGACCTGCGCCAGTGGTGGCGCAAGAGCGGCCGCACCCTGACCGTGCCGGTGGACGGCATCACCGGCCCGACCCGCCCGGCCGGCAAGCATGCACTGTCCTTCAGCGACACCCAGCCGCAGCTGCGCAACCTGGCCGCCGGCCAGTACGTGCTGGTGGCCGAATCCTCGCGTGAGGTCGGCGGCCGTGAACTGGTGCGCGTGCCCTTCAGCTGGAAGACCGCCGGTACCACCAGCGGCAGCGCCAAGGGCGATGTCGAGCTGGGCGAAGTGCGCGTCAACGTGCGTCGCTGACCCCCTGTTTCCTTCACCCCGAACGAGTGAACCCGATGAAGCGTACCCTTGCCCTGGCCGCCGCCCTGGCCACCCTGATCCCCTTCACCGCCAGCGCCCACAAGC
>JBJEWP010000164.1:114634-118022 GCA_051885115.1 Stenotrophomonas sp.
GCCCTGGCCGCCGCCCTGGCCACCCTGATCCCCTTCACCGCCAGCGCCCACAAGCAGTGGCTGCAGCCCTCGGCCACCGTGGTCGCCGGTGCGGCGCCGTGGGTCAGCGTCGACGCCGCCGTGTCCAACAACCTGTTCTACGTTGACCACGTGGCCATGCGCACCGACAACATCGTGGTCACCGCCCCGGACGGCAGCCACCCGGCCATTGCCAATGCCCACACCGGCAAGCTGCGCAGCGTGTTCGACCTTGAGCTGAACCAGCCGGGTACCTGGCGCGTGGCCTCGATCAACAGCGGCCTGATGGCCAACTGGACCGAAGACGGCAAGCCCAAGCGCTGGCGCGGCAATGCGCAAACCTTCGCCCAGGAAGTGGACACCAGCAAAGCCGACCTGCGCGTGTCGGAAATGGTCGGCCGGGTGGAGACCTACATCACCAACGGCAACCCGAGCGACACCGCGCTGGCGCTGACCGGCAAGGGCATCGAACTGCAGGCGGTGGACGGCCACTTCAACGACCTGTTCGCCGGCGAGACCAGCACCTTCAAGGTCACCGTGGACGGCGCCCCGGCCGCCGGCCTGGAATTTGAAATCATCCGCGGCGATACCCGTTACCGCAACGCCCAGGAAGAGATCAAGGCCACTTCCGATGCCAATGGCCATATCAGCGTGACCTGGCCCAGCGCCGGCATGTACTGGGTGGAAACCACCAGCAGCGATGCCAAGACCTCCGTGCCGCAGGCCACCCAGCGCCGCCTGAGCTACGTGGTCACCCTGGAAGTGCTGCCGCAGTAAGCCGTGCCAGCAACGCCGGGAGCCTGCCGCTCCCGGCGTTGTTGTTTGCCGTTGCCTTGAGTGAGCGTCATGGAACAACTGCCGATCATCGCCACCCTGGGTGGCCACAGCATGGGAACCACCTGGAGCGTGCGCTTGGTGGTGGCCGCGCAGCGCGACCTGCGCCCGTTGCATGACGGCATCAACGCCCGTCTGAACGAAATCATCGTGCAGATGAGCACCTGGGAAGACGCCGCGCTGATCAGCCGCTTCAACCGCGCTGCCGCCGGCACGGCTTTCGTGCTGCCTGCAGAGTTCACCGACGTGCTGACCTGCGCCCTGGACGTGGCCGCGCGCAGCGACGGCGCCTTCGACCCCAGCATTGCGCCGCTGGTCGCGCTGTGGGGCTTTGGCGCCCAGGCCCGGCAGCAACAGCGCCCGGATGCGGCCCAACTGGCCACCACCCGCGCCCGCTGCGGCTGGCAACGCCTGGCCTGGGAGCCTGGCCAGCCATTGATCCAACCCGGCGGCCTGGAACTGGATTTTTCGGCCATCGCCAAGGGCTATGCGGTGGACCACCTCAGCGCCTGGCTGCGCCATTGCGGCATTGCCGCCGCCCTGGTGGAAGTGGGCGGCGAGCTGCACGGCTACGGCAGCAAGCCCGATGGCAGCCCCTGGCGGGTGCTGGTGGAAACCGGACCGGAAGAAGATGCCGCCGGGGACTGGCCGGCCCGCGTGCTGGCGCTGGACAACCTGGCCGTGGCCACCTCCGGCGACCACTACCACCACTACAGCGATGCCCAGGGCCTGGTCAGCCACACACTGGACCCGCGCAGCGGCCAACCGGTGGCCATGACCACCGCCGCCGTCACCGTGGCCGATGCCAGCGCCATGCGCGCCGATGCCTGGGCCACCGCGCTGACCGTGCTTGGCCCGCAGGCCGGGCTGGCCCTGGCCAACCGGCGGGGGCTGGCGGCGCGGTTTGTCAGCCGTCAGGCCGATGGCCCGCACGAACACAGCAGCACCGCCTTTACCGCCTTGCTCGAACGCAGCAGCTGATGGACACCACCGCATGAGCCGTACTTTCTGGGGAAACACCGCCGTCATCGTGCTGCTGCTGGCCAGCGCCGTGCTGCTGGGCCTGTGGCAGAACGGCGCCTGGTGGAAGGCCGCGCCCCTGCCCGCCAGCTGGGCCTGGGCCGCCGCTGCGGTGGTGGTGTATGCACTGGCCTGCGCCGCCCTGTACTGGCGCCGCCGCCCGCGCCGCGCCGGCCGTGGTCCCATCGGCCAGGGCGCCTGGCTGGTGGCCTGGGCCAGCCAGACCGGCTATGCCAGCGAGCTGGCCGAGCTCACTGCCGGGCAGCTGCGCAGCGCCGGCAAGGCCGTGCACCTGCGCCCCATCGACCAGGTGGATGCCGCCGTGTTGGGGCAGGCTCAGCAGGCGTTGTTTATTGTCTCCACCACCGGCGAAGGCGATGCCCCGGACCACGCACTGAAATTCCTGCGTGGGCCCATGGCCAACGCGCCGGATCTGTCACACTTGCGCGTTGCCGTGCTCGCCCTGGGTGATCGCAGCTACGCCCACTACTGCGCTTTCGGCCGTCAGCTTGATCGTTGGCTGCAAGCCAACCAGGCCACCGCCCTGTGGCCGCGGATTGACATGAACAACGCTGATTCCAACGCCCTGCAGCAATGGCACGACGCCATCGCCACCGAAACCGGCCACAGCGCCGAGGACACCCCAGTTGTGCCGCTGCCCTCATCCACGCCGTGGCGGCTGCAGCAGCGCACCCTGCTCAACCCGCACAGCCAGGGCGGCCCGGTGCACCACCTGCAGCTGGTGCCAGCCGATGGCGAACTGCCCACCTGGCAGGCCGGTGACATTGCCCTGATCACCCCGCAGCACGCACCGGCACGCGTGGCCCAGTGGCTGGCCATCTTCGGCCTGGACGGCAGCCTCCGCCTGGCCGACGGCCGTGCCCTGGCCGACCACCTGGCCACGGTCGAGCTGCCGCCAGCACTGCCGGCCGGCGACCCGGCGCAGTGGGCGCTGGACCTGCCGGCGCTCAAACCACGCGAGTATTCCATTGCCTCCATGCCCAGTGACGGCCACCTGGCCCTGCTGCTGCGCCGGCTCACCGGCCCGGACGGCAACCCCGGCCTGGGCAGTGGCTGGCTGTGCGACACCCTGCAGCCGCAGCAGACCACCGCGCTGCGCATCCGCGCCAACCCCAGCTTCCACCCGCCCGGCAACGACACCCCGCTGGTGCTGATCGGCAACGGCACCGGCATTGCCGGCCTGCGCAGCCAGCTGCGTGCCCGCATCGACGCCGGCGCCAGCCGCAACTGGCTGCTGTTCGGTGAGCGCAGCCGCGCCTGCGATTACCACTTCGGTGCCGAACTGGACGCCTGGCATGCCGCCGGCCAGCTGCAAAAACTGGACACCACTTTCAGCCGTGATGGAGGCGTCCACCGCCATGTGCAGCACGCCCTCGCCGCCCAGGCCGGGCAGCTCAAGGCCTGGCTGGACGACGGCGCCGTGGTCATGGTCTGCGGCTCGCTCAAGGGCATGGCCCCGGACGTGGACGCGGTGATCGTGCAACTGCTCGGCCAG
>JBJEWP010000165.1:0-4387 GCA_051885115.1 Stenotrophomonas sp.
GCAGTCTGGCAGCTCGTCGGGCTCATAACCCGAAGGTCGCAGGTTCAAATCCTGCTCCCGCTACCAGTTGGCATTGCATGAAAATGCGAGGCCGTACTGGGCTCCAGGGGTGTCATGCCCTTGATACCGGAATCCAGTATTACCGGAGTTGTACCGGATAAGGGCCCAGAGGGCCCTTTTTCGTTTTCTGGCCCCGGCGTGACAGCGCTGGTGCCCTTACCCAAGAAATTATCAAGGCAGGCCGTGAGCGACAAGGCAACCGAAATCGCCAATCTGCTGGCTCCCACCGTTCAGGCGCTGGAGCTGGAGCTGTTGGGCGTTGAATACCTGACTGCGCCGGGCGGCGCTACCCTGCGTCTGTATATCGAAGTGCCCCAGGCACTGCTCGGCCAGCGCGGTGAAGTGGACATTGATGACTGCGAACGCGTCAGTCGCGAAGTTTCTGCCCAGCTGGACGTGGAAGATCCGATCACCGTCAATTACACCCTTGAGGTGTCCTCGCCCGGTCTGGACCGTCCGCTGTTCACCCTTGCCCAGTTCGCCCGTCATCAGGGGGAGTCGGCCAAGGTGCAGTTGAAGCTGGCCAGCAATGGCCGCCGCCGTCTGCAGGGTGAGATCGTGGCCGTCGACGAGGCTGCCGGCGAGGTGACCTTCAGCGTGGACAACGCGCCGTTCGTGGTCAGCTTCGACAATATCGACAAGGCGCGCATCATGCCGGACTGGGTCGCACTTGGCCTGGCCCCGAGCAAGCCCAAGGGCCCGGCACCGAAGAATGCCGACAAGGCCAACAAGAAACCATCCAACCAGTCGGCGGCCAAGAAGCCGCGCGCGGAGTAAGCCAACAATGAGCAAGGAACTTTTGCTGGTCGTGGATGCGGTCGCCAATGAAAAAGGCGTGCCGCGCGAAGTGATCTTTGATGCGATCGAGGCCGCGCTGGCCTCGGCAGCAAAGAAGCGCTACGCCGACCAGGATGTGCTGGCACGGGTGACCATCGACCACAAGGATGGCAGCTATGTGACCTACCGCCGCTGGGAAGTGGTGGCCGATGATGTGGTGATGGAATCCCCGGACCGTCAGATCCGTCTGATGGACGCGGTGGAGGAAGCCGAAGATCCGCAGATCGGTGATTTCATCGAAGAGCAGATCGAAAACCCGGATTTTGGCCGCATTGCCGCCCAGGCCGCCAAGCAGGTGATCGTCCAGCGCGTGCGCGAGGCCGAGCGCCAGCAGGTGGTGGATGCGTGGATCGACCGTGTCGGCGAGCTGGTCACCGGCGTGGTCAAGCGCGTGGAGCGCGGCAACGTGTATGTGGACCTGGGCGGCAACGCCGAGGGCTTCATTCCCAAGGACAAGGGCATCCCGCGTGACGTCCTGCGTGCCGGTGACCGCGTACGCGGGTATCTGGCAGAAGTGCGCAGCGAACCACGTGGCCCGCAGCTGTTCATCAGCCGCGCCGCTCCGGAATTCATGATCGAGCTGTTCAAGCTGGAAGTGCCGGAAGTGGGCCAGGGCCTGGTCGAGATCAAGGGCTGTGCCCGTGATCCGGGTGACCGCGCCAAGATCGCCGTGCTCACCAATGACCCGCGTACCGATCCGATCGGTGCCTGCATCGGCATGCGCGGTTCGCGCGTGCAGGCGGTGTCCAACGAGCTCAATGGCGAGCGCGTGGACATCGTGCTGTGGAACGAGAATCCGGCCAGCTTCGTGATCAATGCGATGGCCCCGGCCGAGGTGCAGTCGATCATCGTCGATGAGGACCGTCATTCGATGGACCTGGCGGTGGCCGAAGAGCGACTGGCCCAGGCCATCGGCAAGGGCGGCCAGAACGTGCGGCTGGCCTCGCGACTGACCGGCTGGCAGCTCAACGTGATGACCTCCGAGCAGGTCCAGGCCAAGAGCGAGGCCGAGCAGGCCGCTGCCCGCCAGCTGTTCATGGACAAGCTGGAAGTGGACGAGGAAATCGCCGCCATCCTGGTCGGTGAAGGCTTCGGCACTGTGGAAGAAATCGCTTACGTACCGGTTGGCGAGCTGCTGGCTGTGGACGGCTTTGACGAGGAGATCGTCGAAGAGCTGCGTGCCCGTGCCCGCGATGCGTTGCTCAACGACGCGCTGGCGGTGGAAGAGGCTGATGATGCGCCGGCGGCAGACCTGCTGGCCATTGACGGCATGGATGAGGCGACTGCCTTTGCCCTGGCGGCAAACGGTGTTCGCACCAGTGAGGACCTGTCGGATCTGGCGGCCGACGAGATCCTTGAGTTCGGCATCGAGGGTATGGACCAGGAGCGCGCCGCGGCGCTGATCCTGGCCGCTCGTGCCGAGGAGATCGCCCGCCTGGAGCGCGGCCAATGAGCCAGCGATGACCCCGCCCCTGGACCGCCCAGGGCGTAGAATTCGCGCTCCCCTCCACTAGGTGAGGGGGGCGCCAGAACGATCATAGGATCTCAATGTCGCAGCAAACTACCATCCGCAAGATTGCCGAACTGGTCAACAAGCCAGTTGACGCCTTGCTCGAGCAGCTGGCCAGTGCCGGTATGAAATTCAGTGACCCGGACCAGGTGGTGACATCTGCCGAGAAGGTCAAGCTGATGTCCGTGTTGCGCCCGTCGCAAGGCAAGGCCGAGGTTACTCCGGCCGCTGACACCGGCGCCGCCAAGAAGATCACCCTGGCCCGTCGCAAGGTTCAGGAAGTGACCGTGGACAGCAACAAGGGCGGTCGTGGCAAGACCACCGTCAATGTTGAAGTGCGTCAGAAGCGCAGCTTCAGCAAGGGCACCGGCAGTGCCAAGATGACCCCGGCCGAAGAGCGTGCCGACATCCTGCGCAAGCTGGAAGAGTCGCGTCAGCGCAATCTCGAAGAGCAGCGCATGCTGGCCGAGAAGGACCGCCTGCGTGACGAACGCATCGCCCGCGAGAAGGCCGAAGCCGAAGCCGCCAAGCTGCGTGCCGAAGAAGAAAAGCGTGCCGCCGAGCGCGCTGCCGAGGAGGCCGCGCGTGCGCCGGCACCTGCTCCTGCTCCTGCTCCGGCCCGTGAAACAGCGCCGGCACGTGCCGCACGTCCGGCACCGGCCGCCGCCCCGCGCAAGCCGGCCAGCAGCGGTGGCAATGACGAGCGTGGCCGTGGTCCGCGGGGCCAGCTGCACCTGCCGGCGGGTGACCGCAATGGCCGCCGTGGCTCGGCCCCGGGCAATGCCGCCGGCCGTGGCCGTCCCGGTGCGCGAGGCCCGGCAGGTCGCCGTGGCTTCGACAACTCCAGCCGTGGCAGCAACAGCAACAGCGGCCCGCACGGCTTCGAGCGCCCGACTGCACCGGTGGTGCGCGAAGTGGCCATCGGTGAGACCGTGATCGTGGCCGACCTGGCCCAGAAGCTGGCCCTGAAGGGCGGCGAGGTGGTCAAGGCGCTGTTCAAGATGGGCGTGATGGCGACCATCAACCAGTCCATCGACCATGACACCGCGGTGCTGGTGACCGAAGAACTCGGCCACAAGGCCGTGCGTGCCAGCAGTGATGACGCCGAAGACGCACTGCTGGCGCTGGTGGACAACGACCAGGGCGAAGCGGTTGCGCGTCCGCCGGTGGTGACCATCATGGGGCACGTCGACCACGGCAAGACCTCGCTGCTGGACTACATCCGTCGCACCCGCGTGGCGACCGGCGAAGCCGGTGGCATCACCCAGCACATCGGTGCCTACCACGTGCAAACCCCGAAGGGTGTGATCAGCTTCCTGGATACCCCGGGCCATGCCGCATTCACCTCGATGCGTGCCCGTGGCGCCAAGCTGACCGACGTGGTCGTGGTGGTGGTGGCGGCCGATGATGGTGTCATGCCGCAGACCAAGGAAGCCATCCAGCATGCGCGTTCGGCCAATGCGCCGATCGTGGTGGCGATCAACAAGATCGACAAGTCCACCGCTGACCCGATGCGGGTGAAGAACGAGCTGCTGGCCGAACAGGTGGTTGCCGAAGATTTCGGTGGCGACGTGCAGATGGTGGAGATCTCGGCCAAGACCGGCCAGGGCATTGATGACCTGCTCGACGCGATCAGCCTGCAGGCTGAAGTGCTGGAGCTGCGTGCGGTTACCGAAGGCCGCGCCTCGGGCGTGGTGATCGAGTCCTCGCTGGACAAGGGTCGTGGCCCGGTGGCCACCGTGCTGGTCCAGGCCGGTACCCTGAAGAAGGGCGACTACCTGGTCTGTGGCGTGCAGTACGGCCGCGTGCGTGCCCTGTTCGACGAAACCGGCGCCCAGCCGGAGCAGGCTGGTCCGTCGATTCCGGTGCAGGTGCTGGGCCTGTCCGGCGTGCCCGATGCCGGCGACGACTTCGTGGTGGTCGAGGACGAGCGCCTGGCCAAGGAAGTGGCGCAGCAGCGCGAGACCAAGCGTCGTGAGT
>JBJEWP010000166.1:0-4302 GCA_051885115.1 Stenotrophomonas sp.
TGCTGGCCCTGCTGGCCCTGCTGGCCCTGCTGGCGCTTCATGGCAGCGGCCACCGCCGCCCGGTTGGCGCGCGCATCATCAAAAGCCGGTTGCTGTGCCAGAGCCTGGTCGTAGGCGGCCAGGGCCTGCTCCAGCTTGCCCTGCCGGGCCAGGGCATTGCCCAGGTTGTAACGCCCCAAGGCACTGTGGTCGCGGGCAAACACGACCTCGGCGCTGGCGTGGTCGCCGGCGCGGTAGGCCTGTACCGCCCGGGCGTTGCGTTGCCAGGCCTGCTGGTCGGCACGCTGCCACCAGTTGCTGCCGGCCGCCTGCGCCGGAGCCGGCATGGCCAAAGGCAACAACAGCGCCAGCAACACCACCGGCAGGCCACGGCGCAGCGACGGCAGCAGCAACAGCAACACCACCGGCAACAGCCAGAAACCGTCATCGCGCGGCTGCAGCTGGCCTTCGCGCTGCCCCTTGACCGCGGCCTGTGCCGCAGCATCCCCGCCGCCGCGGACTGCCGTCACCGCCAACGCCTGCAGGTCACTGTCATCCAGTGCTATGGCCTGGGCCCGCCCGCCGCCGGCAGCGGCCAGCGCCTGCAAGCCGGCATCCACGCCATCACCACGTACAGCCAGCACCGCCAGCGGCCAGCCCTGTGCCTGCGCCTGTGCAGCAGCACTGGCGGCAGCGGCATCGGCCTGCCCGGCCATCACCAGAATCCGCCCATTGCTGGCCGCACTGGCCTGCAGCAAACCGGTGGCACGGGCAATGGCCAGGTCCAGCCGCTGGCCATCGGCCGGCATCACCGTGGGCGCCAGCGCCCCCACATACAGGGCGATATTGGCGCTGTCGGCGGTCAGCGGCACCACCGTGTAGGCATCACCGGCATACACCACCAAGGCAGTTTCACCCTCGCTGCGCTGCTGCAACAGCTGCTGCAGCTTGCTGCGCAGGCGCAACAGGCGCGACGGCGCCAGGTCGTCCTGGTACATCGCACTGGACAGGTCCACCACCAGCACCAGGGCATCACGGGCCTGCCCGCCAGCCTGGGCGGCAACACCCCAGCTGGGCCCGGCCAGGGCCAGGCAGGCCAGCAGTGCAGCCAACGGCAGCCGCCAGCGCGCCAGCCCTGCCGCCTGCCCCGGCTGCAGCTGTGCAGCCAGCAGGTGGGCATCCACCACGCCCTGCCATTGCCGCTGCTGCCCTTGCTGGCGGGCATACCACCAACCCAGCAACAACAGCGGCAGCAACAGCCACAACACCTGCGGACGCAGCCACAGCGGCCACAACAAGTGCAGGCTCATTGCCGCCTCCTTGCCAGCATGGCCAGCAGCAGGGCCAACAAGCCCGCAGCCAACCAGGGCGGGTAACGCTCGATGCGCTGGCGTTGCGGCTGAGCGGCCACGTCCACCGGCTCCAGCGCCTCGATCTGGGCATAGATGCCGGCCAGCTCGTCACTGTTGCGTGCACGAAAGAACTGTCCGCCGGTAGTTTGTGCCAGGTGCCGCAACATGTCCTCGTCCAGGTTGTTGCCGCCGCTGCGCAAGCCGAACAGGCCGCGACTGCCATCGCCGCCGAAGGCAATGGTGTAGACCCGCACCTTGTCATGGGCGGCCAGCTCGGCCGCCTTGCGCGGGTCCACCGCCCCGGCGGTGTTGACCCCGTCGGTAAGCACGATCAGCACCCGCTGGCCATGCTGCTGGTCGCGCAGGCGCTTGACCGCCAGGGTCACCGCATCACCAATCGCGGTTTCCTGCCCGGCCAGGCCCACCACCGCATCGGCCAGCTGCGCCCGCACGCTGTCCAGGTCGCGGGTGACCGGCGTCATCACATAGGCCTGCTGGCCGAACACCACCACGCCGATACGGTCACCGGCACGCCGGGACAGGAAGTCATCGAGCACCGCGCGGGCCACCATGATGCGCTCGGCCGGCCGCCCGCCCAGGCGCATGTCGGCCTCGGTCATGCTGCCGGACAGGTCCAGTGCCAGCATCATCTGCCGGGCCTGTGCAGCTGGCGGCTGGGCCGGGCCGTAGACCACCGGCCTGGCCAGGGCCACGCACAGCAGGCACCAGGCCAGCCACAGCAGGCCATGGGCCAGCACGTTGCGCGGCAGCCCTGCCGCCAGCCCATGCAGACGCAGCGGTCTGGGCACGCGCAGCGCGTCGCCACGCACGGGGCTGGCCGGCAGCAACAGCATCAACGCGGGCAACAGGCACAGCCAGAGCACGGCGGGCCAGACCAGGGCCTCGGGCCAGCCCGATGGCAAGGCCGCCAGCCAACGCTGCAGCGACAGCGCACTCACCGCTGCACCATCCGGGCCACGAAGCAACGCCGGGCCAGCTGGCAGGCCGCCTGCGCCCGGCCCGCATCCAGTTGGCGCTGGAAGCCACCCTCGACCAATACCTGCAGGGCCGTCTCGTCCACCGAACGTTGTCCGGCACGCAGCCATTGCTCCCAGCCCGGCCCGCTCAGCGCCGCTTCGGGAGCCCCGGCATCCAGGGCGGCGCGGCGCAGCAGGGCGCTGGCCTGCTGCACCTGCTGCAGCGGCTCGCCGGCAGCGGCCATGGCCGCATCGAAATACTGCAGCCAGCGCCGCCGCCGACGCCAGCGCGACACCTGCCACAGCAGCAGGCCGGTGCACACCATCAACAACAGCAGCGCCAGCAGCCACCAGCCCGGAGCCGGTGGCCACCAGCCCGGGGCCGGGCCCAGCTGCACATCACGCAAGACCAGGGTGGCCAGCACCATCAGCCCCCCCCACCGGCTTGCGGCAGCCAGCTGTCGGCAGCGTCATCGGTCATCAGGCAATGCACCTGCATTCCCGGCACCTGCAATGCCTGCAATGCCTGCAGGGGGTCAACCGTGTGCGCCCGCCACTGCGCACGCACCGCGGCGCGGGCAAAATCCAGCCGCTGCACACCATCAACGCCGGCCAGCAACAACGGCCGCGCTGGCGGGTCGATCTCCAGCGCATCCACCAGCACCAGCAAATGCAGCTGCAGGTGGCGGCAGCAGGCCTGCCAGACCTGGCGCGGCACCACTGCCGCGCGTTGGGCATCGGTGGCCAGCACCACGGTGCCGCCGCGGCAAAGACGTGCGGCCTGCTCGAGCAAGCCGGTCAGCCCGTGTGGCAGCGGTGCTGCCGGTGCCTGGGCATAGCCCTGCACCAGCGCCTGCAACACCCGCATTACGCCAGCCTGGCCACGCCCGGCCAACAGTGGCGGGCTGCCGGCATTGTCCAGCAGCGCCAGGCGGTCCCCCTGCAACTGCGCCCACCATGCGGCAGCAGCCAGACCGCGGGCGGCCTGTACCGATTTCAGCCGCACCCGGGTGCCGAAGAACTGCCCGGGCTGCACATCCATCAGCAGCAGGCACAGACGTTCGCGCTCGGCATGAAAGCGCTTGGAATACAGCTGGCCGGTCCGCGCAGTGACCCGCCAGTCGACATGGCGGGCCTCGTCACCGGCCACGTACGGGCGCGAATCGGCATGGTCCATGCCCCGCCCGGCCAACCGGCTGAGCTGCTGCCCGGCCAGTGACGAGCGCAACGGGCGGTGATGGGCACGCAGGCGCACATCGGCAGCCAGAGCCACCAGCTCGGCCAGGCTGGGCTGCAGGCCCTCGCCAGCCGCAGCCTGCGACAACGGCTGGCTCACGGCACCGGCACCCGGGCCAGCAAGGCCTCCACCAGCGCACCGCCATCAATCCCGGCCGCCTGCGCCTGGTAGCTGGGCAGCACCCGGTGACGCAGCACATCAGGAGCTACCGTGCGCACGTCCTCCGGGGTCAGGTAATCGCGCCCGTGCAGCCAGGCGCGGGCCCGGGCGCAACGCTCCAGCGCGATGGTGCCGCGCGGGCTGGCGCCCCAGGCAATCTGCCCGGCCATACCCGGGTCATAGCGCCCCGGCTCGCGGCTGGCCATCACCAGTTCGACGATGTAGCGCTCCAGCGCCGGTGCCAGGTGCAGCCCGGCCACCTCCACGCGTGCCTGCGCCAGCACTTCCAGGTCGATGCTGGCCTGCGGGTCATGCGCCAGCGCACCGCCATTGCCGGCACGCGCCTGCTGCAGGATCGCCAGCTCGGTGGCCGCGTCGGGGTAGCCAATGCGCACGTGCATCAGGAAACGGTCCAGTTGCGCCTCGGGCAGGGCATAGGTGCCCTCCTGCTCGATCGGGTTCTGCGTGGCCATCACCAGGAACGGTGCCGGCAGCGGCCAGCTGCGCCCGCCCACACTGACCTGGCGTTCGGCCATGGCTTCGAGCAGCGCCGACTGCACCTTGGCCGGCGCGCGGTTGATCTCGTCGGCCAGCACCA
>JBJEWP010000167.1:0-4302 GCA_051885115.1 Stenotrophomonas sp.
GAGGAACGAGTGGGGAGCAACGAGGAACGAGTGAGAGCGGCTGGCAACGAGTGGTAAGGAAAGAGGAACGAGTGACGCGCTTCTACTCGTTTCTCGTTTCCCGCTTTTTCCACTCGTTCCTGCACCACCGAACTCGTTGCTCGCTTTACCTACTCGTTACTGCCTCACTGCGCTGTCCAGCCACCGTCCACCGGCAGGCTGGCGCCGGTGACATTGTGCGCTTCGCGGCGGCAAAGCCAAACCACCATGGCCGCGATGTCTTCAGGCAGGGACATGCGCAGGGACGGCTGCTTTTCGGCGAGCAGGGCGCGCACGCCGTCATCGCGGTTGCCACCGGCCGGAATGCGGGCCTGGATCTGCGGCTCGATCAGCGGGGTTTCCACCCAGCCCGGGCACACGCAGTTGACCGTGACCCCGCCACTGGCACGGTCGCCCACGGCGGCGTATTCCAGTCCGGCGACCTTGCTCAGGCCGATGATGCCGTGCTTGGAGGCCACATACGGGGCCTTGTCCTTGCTGGCAACCAGACCATGCACCGAGGCGATGTTGACCACCCGGCCAAAGCCGCGTGAGGCCATCCCGGGCAGGGCGGCCTGCATGGTGTGGAAGGCCGAAGACAGGTTGATGGCAATGATGTCATTCCATTTCTGCACCGGCTGCTGCGCCAGTGCGGCGGCATGCTGGATGCCGGCGTTGTTGACCAGCACATCCAGCGGCGACCAGTCATTGATGGCGTCCATCATCTCGGCGATCTGCTGCGCATCGCGCAGGTCAGCGCCGAAGTGGCGTACTTGGCCCGCGCCGGCGGCCTTGACCGTGGCAATGGCCTGGGCAATCTGTTCGTCGCTGCCCAGGCCATTGATGGCCACGTTGGCGCCGGCGCTGGCCAGCGCGCAGGCAATGCCCAAACCAATGCCGGAAGTGCTGCCGGTCACCAGGGCGGTGCGGCCGTGCAAGAACTGATCCATGAGGGGTTCCATGTGGGGGATGTGGATACCAGCACGCTAACAGTGATGGGCCGGGTTGCCCTTGGTACGAAAGTACGATGAGCGTGAGTGCGCAGGTTTGTTAGCGTGCAGCCATGAACATGCCCAAGCTGCGCGCTGCGTGCGCCCTTTCGCTGGGTCTGGTGCTGGCCGGCTGTGCCAGCACCGACTCCCTCACCACCGCTCCGGCCTCGCTGGCCGTACTGCAGCAAAGCGTGCATCGCCAGGGCGATGACCTGCTCAGCGCCGGGCTGGGCCATGCCGGCCTGCTCACCGCCGCACCGCCGGTCTTTGCCGATGCCAGCGCGCCGACCCCGGCCGAGCTGCGCCGGCGTGCCCTGTGGGCCAGCTGGCGGGGCATAGCCGACCTGATGCCCGGCGGTGGTTTCGGCCAGCTCTACGGCACGCTGGAGGCAGTGCCGGGGAGGGAATTCTCCACTCTGGCGCGCTTGCCCGCTGCCAACCAGCCGCACCGCGTGGTGGTGCAGGTGCCGGACAACTTCGACGCTGCCAAGCGCTGCGTGGTGGTGGCCCCGTCCTCCGGTTCGCGCGGGGTGTATGGCGCGGTGGCCGTGGCCGGGCCGTGGGCACTGCCGCGTGGCTGCGCCCTGGCCTATACCGACAAGGGCGCAGGCAGTGATTACTTCGACCTTGATGCCCAGGTCGGCGTGCGCGCCGATGGCACGGTGGCGGCGCTGGGGGAGGTTGATGACCTGGCCTTTGTGCCCGATGCACCGGTCAATGCCAGCGGCGTGGCGATCAAGCATGCCCATTCCAAGGACAACCCGGAAAGCCAGTGGGGCGCGCATGTGCGCCAGGCCGCCGATATCGCCCTGCAGGCCTTGAACACCGCGGTGCCCGATGCCGCGCCGTTCACCCATGCCAATACCCGGGTGATTGCGGTGGGCATCTCCAATGGTGGTGGTGCGGTGCTGCGCGCGGCCGAGGATGCTGATGGCTGGCTCGATGGCGTGGTCGCCGGCGAGCCCAATGTCTACAGCGACGGCGCCGGTTCACGCGCCTTGTATGACTACACCACGCAGGCGGCCGTGCTGATGCCTTGCGCCTTGCTGGCCATCGACAACCTGCCGGCCAGCCCGCTCAGTGCGGCCGGCAAGGCCCTGGGACAGTTGCGCTGCGCCAGCCTGGCCGCCTCGGGGGAGATCAGTGGCGCCGACCAGACCGCGCAGGCGGCCGATGCCCTGGCCCGTCTGCAGGCCAGCGGGTGGACCACGCCGGCGTTGCAGGCCGGCGCCTTGAGCGTGGATTTCGACCTGTGGCGTGCGGTGGCGGTGACCTATGCCTCGGCCTATGGTCGTTATGGCGTGGGTGAACACCCCTGCGGTTACGCCTTCGCTGCCACCACCGCCCAGCACGCCCCGCGTGCGGCCAGCGTGGCCGAGCGGGCGGCCTGGCTGGCCGATGGCAGCGGCATTCCCCCGGGCGCGGGGGTCAACATCATCGATACGCAGATGGCCGCACCGGATTTCACCAGCGCCGGCGTGGGCTGCCTGCGCCAGCTGTGGGACGGCAATGATGCTGCTGCCCAGCGTGTGCAGGCCGGTATCGCCGCAACCAAGGCCGGCCTGCCCAGCGCCGGGCTGCCGGTGATGGTGGTGCACGGCAATGCCGACGGCCTGATCCCGTTCGCGTTCTCCTCGGCGCCCTATGCGGCGGCGGCCAAGGCGGCCGGGCGCGAATTGAGCCTGTGGGAAATTGACCACGTGCAGCACTTCGATGGTTTCCTTGCACTGCCTGATTACGGCGCACGCTACCTGCCGCTGCTGCCGTATGTGTACCGCGCGCTGGATGCGCTGGAGGCCCGCCTGGATGGCAAGGCCGCGCTGCCGGCTGATGCGCATATCCGCACCACGCCGCGTGGCGCCGGCCAGCCGTTGCAGGCAGCACACCTGGCCCTGCCGCAGTAATCGCGCCGCCAGCGGCACAACATCACCACAACGGGCCGCAAGGCCCGTTGTCTGTTGTGTTGTTGCAGACAAGTCGGGCAAGGGTCTGGTTCCCGCAAGCACGTTTTGTTTTTGGAACAGTTCGGCGTGCCGGCAACGGTGGTGCGGCCTGCCAAGGACGTGCAGACTGGGCCTGCATCACGGCCACGCCACATTCGCTGTTGCAGGCTGCGCCGCCACCGGGTCCTGCCCGCCATTGCCGGAGACACTCATGCCATTACGCAATACCGCCCGGCGCTGGGGCGTGGTCAGCCAGCTGCTGCACTGGGTCATCGTGGCCCTGATTGCCTGGATGGCCTGGCTGGGCCTGACCATGGTGGACATGCCGCCCACCCCGGCCAAGATCAACACCTATGCCCTGCACAAGTCCGTCGGCCTGACCCTGCTGGCGCTGGTGGTGCTGCGCCTGGTCTGGCGTTTGTATGCCGGCGCGCCGCGGGCGGTACCCGGCACCCCGTCCTGGCAGCAGCGCATTGCCAGCCTCACCCATGGGGCACTGTATGTGCTGATGCTGGGCATTCCCTTGAGTGGCTGGCTGTTCAACTCGGCGGCCGGCTACCCGCTGCAGTGGTTCAAACAGTTCAACCTGCCGGCCATCGCCGGCAAGGACGAGGGCCTGGCCAACCTGGCCCACCAGCTGCACGAGTGGGGCTTCTGGGCCCTGTTGGTGCTGGTGGCCGCGCATGCCGGCGCAGCCCTGTTCCACCACCTTTTCCAGGGCGATGACACCTTGCGGCGGATGCTGCCTGGCTATCGTCCCCAGCCTTGAAGGAGCACCCGATGAAAACCTTGAATACCACTTTGCGCCTTGCCCTGTTGGCCAGCGCCGGGATGCTTGCCGGCCTGCAGGCCGCCCCGGCCGTTGCGGCTGATTATGTGCAGCAGCGTGGCGGGCTGAGTTTTGTCGGCAAGTACCAGGGCGAAACCTTCACCGGCCTGTTCCCGGGCTTTTCCACCCGGCTGCAGTTCGACCC
Source organism: Stenotrophomonas sp. (assembly GCA_051885115.1). Taxonomy (GTDB): domain Bacteria; phylum Pseudomonadota; class Gammaproteobacteria; order Xanthomonadales; family Xanthomonadaceae; genus Stenotrophomonas. The sequence continues at coordinate 3,928 of JBJEWP010000167.1, forward strand.
GGCCAACCCGGCCGCCGCCCGGCTGGAGGTGGACATCCCGCTGGCAGGCGCCGACACCCGCAACGGCGAGCGCGACAGCACCCTGAAGGGGGCCGATTTCTTCAACATCGCCCGTTTTGCCACCGCGCGCTACACCGCCACCGGTTTCACCGCCCTGGGCGGCGAGCGTTACCGCGCCGATGGCACCCTGCAGCTGCGCGGCATCAGCAAGCCGGTCAGCCTGACCTTCACCCTGAGCGGTGGCGACAACCCGGTGCTGGTCGGCCAGGCGGTGGTCAAGCGGCTGGACTTTGATGTTGGCGCCGGCGACTGGGCCGATGTGTCGATCATTCCCAACGAGATTGCGGTGGCCACCCGGGTGACCTTCAAGCCGGC
>JBJEWP010000168.1:0-33315 GCA_051885115.1 Stenotrophomonas sp.
CTCTTCGCGGCGCTTGAAGGTCAGCTCGACCAGGTTGGACTCATCCACCGTCCAGCTGAGCTTGCCGAAGTACAGGTCTTCCTTGAACGGCACGCTGACCGAACCGAACTGATCAGCCAGCCAGGCCGGCATGTCGGCCACGCTCAGGCCCTCGCCCGGAACCAGGTCCTTGGGCGAGTTGTATTCCTTGGCCTCGTAGCTGGTGAAAAAGTGCAGGCGGTCGCGGATGATCGGCCCGCCCAGGCTCATGCCGTACTGGGTTTCGTTGGAGCGGGTCTTGTCCCCGCCGCGCTCGTCCTGCCGCTGCGTGCGCCAATCCTGGTTGGTGTAATCCCAGAAGAAGGAGCCGGAAAAATCATTGGTGCCGGACTTGGTCACCGCAGTCACTGCCGCCGAGCTGATCTGGTCGTACTCGGCCTTGTAGTTGGAGGTGATGACCTTGTACTCGCCAATGGCCAACTGCGGGAACGGGTTGCCGCGGCTGGAGTCCTGGCCAGTGATGCCACCCTTGATGACGTAGTTCTTCTGCCCCACGCCATCGATGTAGACATTGATGTTGTTGGCGCTCTGCGCGCCGGCGCGCAGCTTGGTGGCGCCATTGCCCGGGTTCTGCTCGAAGATCATGCCCGGCACGGTGTCGGCAAAGGCCAGGAAGTTGCGCGTACCCTGCGGCAGCGCCTCGATCTGGCGGTTGCTGACATAGGTGGCCATTTCCGAGGTCTTGGTCTCCACCATCGCGGTGGCGGTGACCTGCACCGCATCCAGTTCCTGCGCCGGGCCGGTGACCGCGGTCTCGCGCTCGCCGCCCACCCCCAGGTCCAGGGTGGCGACCTGGCCGACCGCCACGCTTACCAGCCGCTCCTGGGTCTGGCCATTGGCCTGCACACTGACCCGGTACTGCCCCGGCACCAGGCCCGGCAGCACATAACTGCCATTGGCGCCGACCTGGGCGCTACGCACCGCGCCGGTGGCCACGTTGGTGGCGGTGACCTGGCTGCCGGCGGCCGGCGCCGAATCGACATGCACCTGGCCACGCAGGGTGGCCGCCGTGCTTTGCGCCATTACCGGGGAAGCCAGCCCAAGGCCGGCGGCCAGGGCCAGCACCAGCAGTCGGCGGGAAGGGGGGCGGTTGAACGCGGTCAACGACATCGGGCGGCTCCAGAAAGGAAGTATCAAAGACGGGGGCATCACGCCCCCGTTTCGCCCCGCATTGTTTGCAAACAAACGTGAATGGACTGCGTACCCGGTCACACGGCAGCCGATCAAATTGACTGATTCAGGCGGGCGGTCAGCCGGAATTAAGCCAAACCAGCCTCTTGCGGAGTCATTGCTTCCACCCCGAGGGCGTGTATATCGGTTTGCATCATTGTCCCCAGCGCGGCATATACCGCGCGATGGCGGGCCAACGGACGCAGGCCGGCGAACGCAGGGCTGACCACGCGCACGTTGAAATGGCCGCGGCCGTCACGTGCACCGGCATGGCCGGCGTGGCGGGCACTGTCATCGACCACCTCCAGCAGCACCGGCGCCAGCGCCGCGCGCAACAGCTGCTCCATACGCTGTATGCGTTCGGCATTCATGGCAGCACCTTCTTGAACGGGCGTACCAGTACACGCTGGTAGACACCGGCCGCCACATACGGGTCGGCATCGGCCCAGGCCTGCGCCTGTTGCAGCGCATCGAACTGCGCAATCACCAGCGAGCCGCTGAAACCGGCCGGGCCTGGGTCCTCGCCATCAATGGCCGGGCACGGCCCGGCCAGCAGCAGGCGCCCCTGGTCGGCCAGCTCGCGCAGCCGCTGCAGGTGCGCCGGGCGCGCCTGCAGGCGCGCATCCAGCACATCGGCGCCGTCAAATCCCTCAATTACATACCACACGGCCAACTCCACACAGGCGTTAAACACAGGCCAGCAGTGTAGCGGGCAACACTGGACAGCGCTGCCCGCACAGCGTTAGTCTTGGCGCCTGCACGCATTGGTGAACTGCCGGGCCGGCCGCCCCACAGGCCCGTCGCCGCGTTGCATTGCCCGATGCCGTGATGACCACCTTCTGTATCGTTTCCCATGCACTGCCTGGTGCGTGGCTTTGTTTTTGATGTGTGGCAGCACCGCAACGGCGGTGCAAACCGAGTGTTCCCGGACAGTTGCTGCGGCGCCCGTGCGCCGTGCCGGCTACCGGTACGCCATCCGTACCTGGACCTGATGACAGCCCAAGCCGCGCCCGACGCGAACCTGCACAACCTGCCCGAGCCCGGGCAGCATCCGCCATTGGCGATGCTGCATGGCCAGCCGTTGCTGCAGCTGCCGCGCGATCTGTACATCCCGCCGGATGCACTGGAGGTGTTCCTTGAAGCTTTCGAAGGCCCGCTGGATCTGCTGCTTTACCTGATCCGCCGGCAGAACCTGGATGTGATGGACATTCCGGTGGCCGAGATCACCCGCCAGTACATGCAGTACATCGAGCTGATGCAGCAGCTGCGCCTTGAGCTGGCGGCCGATTACCTGGTGATGGCGGCGATGCTGGCGCAGATCAAATCGCAGATGCTGCTGCCCCCGCCGCCGGTGGATGACAGCTTCGACGGCCAGGACACCTTCAACGACGACCCGCGCGCCGAACTGGCGCGCCGGCTGCAGGAATACGAGCGCTACCGCCAGGCCGCCGATGCCCTGGATGCGCTGCCGCGACTTGAGCGCGACACCGACCTGGCCCGGGCCGACGCCGCCCTCGGCCCGCAGGTTCAGCCGCCACCGGCGGTGGAGCTGGGGCAGATGCTGGCCGCATTGCAGCAGGTATTGCAGCGCAGCCAGCTGCAGGCCAGCCATCGCATCGTCGGCGAGGCACTGAGCGTGCGCCAGCGCATGAGCCAGGTGCTGAACCAGGTTGCCGACGGCCATGAACATGCCTTCGTTGGCCTGTTCGAGCCGGCCGAAGGCCGTGGCGGGGTGCTGGTGACCCTGCTGGCGATCCTGGAGCTGGCCAAGGAGCAGCTGCTGGAGATCGAGCAGCAACAGCCTTGCGGGCCGATCCTGGTCCGTGCCCGTGGCGCACTGCACTGATGGCCATCGCCGCACAACAACTGCAGGCCATTGTCCAGGCTGCCCTGCTGGCCGCACCACAGCCAGTCAGCACGCAACAGCTGCTGTCCCTGTTCCAGACGCAGGACGGGGTCAGCGCGGCCAGCCTGCAACAGGCCCTGCAGGCGCTGCAGCACGCCAGCCAGGACGGCGGCGTGGACCTGGTGGAAGTGGCCAGCGGCTGGCGCTACCAGGTCAAGCCGGATTACCACCCCTGGGTGGCACGGTTGTTCAGTGAACGGCGCACGCGCTATTCGCGCGCCACCCTGGAAACCCTGGCCCTGATTGCCTACCGACAGCCGATTACCCGCGGCGAGATCGAGCAGGTACGCGGGGTGGCGGTATCCAGCCAGATCATCCAGACCCTGGAAGAGCGCGGCTGGGTGGAAGTGGTAGGTCATCGCGAGATCGCCGGCCGCCCCGCCCTGCTGGGGACGACCAAGGCATTTCTGGACCATTTCGGTCTGGCGGCACTGGAGCAACTGCCAGCGCTGCAGACCCTGCAAGACAGTGCTGAGGCCCTGGCCGCAGCCGAAGCGTCACCGGCAATACCCCCAACAACGCTTCTTGACGAGGCACCCGACGCTGCGCCGGGAACGCGTGCGGCAGAGCAAGACCCCAACGAATTCAACGCCGTCGAGATGACGTCCGTGGCGGTTGATCAAACCGATTCAAAATCAGAAGGCCACCCCATACAGGTCGGCCGGAGCCAAATAGATGAGTGACACCAAGAGCAAGACATCGTTGAACAAGCTTTCGCTCAAGCGCGAAGGCAGCGATGCCGGCAAGACCGAAGAACGCCTGCACAAGGTGCTGGCCCAGGCCGGCCTGGGCTCGCGCCGGGCGCTGGAACAGCGCATCGCCGACGGCCTGGTCAAGGTCAACGGTGAAGTGGCCAGGACCGGCCAGTCGATCCGCAGCGGCGACAAGGTCGAGCTGGACGGCCGCCAGTTCGTGGCCAGTGCGCTGACCGAGCCGGCCCGCGTGCTGATCTACAACAAGCCCGAAGGCGAAGTGACCACCCGCGAAGACCCCGAAGGCCGCCCGACCGTGTTCGAGGCCCTGCCGCCGCTGAAGGGCGCGCGCTGGATCAGCATCGGCCGGCTGGACATCAACACCACCGGCCTGCTGCTGCTGACCACCGACGGTGAACTGGCCAACGCCATGATGCACCCGTCCTTCGAGGTTGACCGCGAGTACGTGGTACGCGTGCGGGCGCCGGAAGGCGAGGAAAAGGTACCGGACAACATCGTTGACCGCCTTGCCCGTGGCGTGGCCCTGGAAGACGGCCCGGCCAAGTTCGACGAGATCGAACGCATCGGCGGCACCGAATCCCACGACTGGTTCCGGGTCGTGGTCAAGGAAGGCCGCAACCGCGAAGTGCGCCGCCTGTGGGAATCCCAGGGCTGCCAGGTGTCGCGCCTGAAGCGTGCCCGCTACGGCAAGATCACCCTGCCGCGCGAGCTGCAGCGCGGCCAGAGCAGCGAGCTGACCTCGACCCAGGTCGATGCCCTGCGCAAGGACCTGAAGCTGGAAGACGGTACCGCACCGGCCCTGACCCTGCAGCCGGTGATCGGTCAGCGTCGTGCGCTGAAGACCGCCGTGCGTGTCGGCCGTGACGGCCAGCCGCGCAATGCCTACATCAACGGCAACACCGCCGCTGACGAAGGCCGTGAACTGCGCCGCTTCGACAACCCGCGCGAAGACCGTGGTCGTGGCCGCGGCGGCAAGCCGGGCGGCTTCAAGGGTGGCCTGACTGTCACCGGTGATGCCGCGGCCAAGCAGATCAACAAGCCGCTCAAGGCCCGTGCCCCGCGCAATGACCGCTCGCTGCCGGAAGGCAACCCGGCCGCATTCCGCTCCTGGTATGTGCCGGACGGGGTGAGCACCGGCCCGAGTGGCCACCGCAACGCCGGCCCGGGCGCCGGGCGTGGTCCGGGCACTCGTGGCCCGGGCGGCGCTGGCAAGCCGGGTGGCAACCGTGGCGGCAAGCCGGGCGGTTACGCCGGTGGCAAGCCGGCCTACGGTGAGTCGCGTGGTGGTGGCGAAGGCCGTCCGGCCGCACCGCGTCACCCGTACGGCCATCCGGGCAATGCCCCCAGCTTCCCGTCCGACCACGCCAACCCGGGTTACAGCCCGTATGGTGCGGCCCGTCCGGCGCGTGGCGGCAATGGCCGCCCGGCCGGCAACCGCGGCCCGCGTCCGGGCGGTGACCGCCCCGGTGGCAACCGTGGTGGCGGCCGTCCCGGTGGCGGCGGCGGTCGCGGCCCGGGTGGCGGCAACCGCGGCCCGCGCGGCGGTTTCTGAAGCCGGCTTCAGCCTGCGCAGTGAGTGATCGCTGCGCCAACAACAACGCCCCGCATTACGGGGCGTTGTTGTTTTCCTTCGCAACCCGGTCTGCCTGTCCGGCAGCGCGGCGCTATGGCCTCAGTTGCGGGTCAGCACAAACTTGCCAAACCCCACCCCCAGGCTCCAGCCCTCGCCCGAGCCGGCCAGGGCCAGCGACACATTGCCCTTGGTCAGCACCTGGGCATTGCCGGCACGGCCGGCACCTGCATGGGCTTCGGCGGCGGCATAGGTACCGGTGATGGCCGAGGCCGAGGTGGCACCGGTGAAACGGCCGCGGCCATCGGTGATACGGGTGCGGCCGAAGGTCAGCCCGCCGCCCTTGGCCTGGATGCTCACGCCAAAGCGGCTGCCGTCATCGCAGCTGACCGTGCCGCTGCCACTGGCCGTTTTGTAGAACGCCGACCAGCCGGAAAGCTGGTAGCGCAGCTCGCAGTCCACATTGCCGGCAGCGTATGCCGGTGCCGGCGCCGCGAATGCCGCAGCGATCAACACCGCCGACAGGTACATCGCATGCGTGTTGCGCATCTCAGCCCTCCTTGCAAACCGCATCCATACCGTCCAGGGTGAACGGATCGGCATCAAGCATGGCCGGAAAACGGGCCCGGTGCGCAGCCAGTGCCGCTGCACTGATCGTGGTGGTTGCGACCTGTTCAGTACCGTGCAGGGACAGCTGCGGCTGGCCGAGGAAGTCGATCAGCGCACTGTCGCCGACATAGCTGAGCTTGTTGCCATCGGTGCCGACCCGGTTGACCACCGCGACATAGCACAGGTTCTCGATTGCACGCGCCCGTGCCAGGGTATTCCAGGCATGGGCACGTTGCACCGGCCAGTTGGCCACGAAGATCTGCAGGTCAAAATCCAGTGCATCGGCGCGCTCGACGTTGTAGCGGTTACGGCAGAACACCGGGAAGCGCAAGTCGTAGCAGACCTGCGGATTGATCCGCCAGCCCTTCCATTCCACGCTCAGGCGGCTGCTGCCAGCGGCATAGCGCTCATGCTCACCGCCGTAGCGGAACAGGTGACGCTTGTCGTAATGGGCGATACGACCGTCCGGGTAGACCCACAGCAGGCGGTTGAACACCTTTCCATCCACGCGCAGCTGCAGCGAGCCGGTGAGCACCGCATCCAGGGCCGCCGCCTGGGCGACCATCCAGGCCACCGACTCACCGTCGATGCCTTCGGCACCCTCGCCGGCCTCGTTGGAGAAGCCGCTGGTGAAGGTTTCCGGCAGGATCACCACATCGGTCTGGCCTGCCAGTGGCGCGATCAGCGCCGCGTAGTGCTCACGGTTGCCGGCCGGATCGTGCCAACGGGTATCGCCCTGCACCAGGGAGATGCGCAGGTCCTGTTCGGGGTAATTCATGCGCGGGCTCCTTACAGCAGGCGCAGGCGTTCAATCGCCGCATCGATGGTGGCATCGCTCTTGGCAAAGCACAGGCGGATCAGGCGCTGGTCTGCCGGCGGGTTGGCATACAGCGGCGACAGCGGAATGGCGGTCACGCCCTTCTCCACGGTCAACCAGCGGCAGAAGTCCATGTCGTTCATGTCACTGATGGCCGAGTAGTCGGCCAGCTGGAAATAACCGCCCGGTACAGCCAGCGGCTTGAAGCGGGTCTGCGCCAGCTTGGCACGGAAGGCATCGCGCTTGGCCTGGTAGAACGCCCCGAGCTGCCGGTGGTGCTCCGGCTCGTCATTGATCATCGACGCAAACCCGTACTGGGCCGGGCCGAAGCTGGTGAAGGTGTTGTACTGGTGGACCTTGCGGAACTCGGCGGTGAGCGCCGGCGGGGCGATGGCATAGCCCAGCTTCCAACCGGTGCAGTGGTAGGTCTTGCCGAAGCTGGACACCACGAAGGCGCGTTCGCGCAGGCCCGGCCAGCGCAGGGCCGATTCATGCCGGGCCCCGTCATAGATGATGTGCTCGTAAACCTCGTCGGCCAGCAGGTAGATGTCGGTGCCGGCGAGGATGTCCGACAGGGTCTGCATGTCGGCCGCACTCATCATTGCCCCGGACGGGTTGTGCGGGGTGTTGACAATGATCATCCGGGTAGCCGGGGTAATGGCCGCACGCACCGCGTCCCACGGCACCGAGAAGTCCACCGGGTCCAGCGCCACATGCACCGAGCGCGCACCGGCCAGGTCGATGGCCGGCACGTAGCAGTCATAGGCCGGGTCGAGCACGATCACTTCCTCGCCCGGGCGCACCACCGCATGGATGGCATTGAAGATCGCCTCGGTGCCACCGCTGGTCACGGTAATCTCGGCATCGGCATCGACCACCGCGTCATAGCATTCGGCAGCCTTGGCCGCGATCGCCTGGCGCAGCACGGCCACGCCCTGCATCGGTGCGTACTGGTTGTGACCGGCCGCCATCGCCGCAGCGGTGGCATCGAGCAGGCGCTGCGGGGCCGGGAAGTCCGGGAAGCCCTGGCCCAGATTGACCGCCTTGTGCTCGACGGCCAGTTGCGACATCACACTGAAGATGGTGGTGCCCACCTTGGGCAGCTTGGTCTGCGGCTGCATGGCCGGCTCCATGGATCGACAAAGGCTCAGCAGTGTACGCAATCGCCACCACCGCTGGCACACCCCTCGCCAGCGGCTACAATCAACGCCCATTCCACTGCCTGCCCCTGCCTTGAACCAGACCCCGTTGTTGGCCGCTGATGCGCTGTGCTTCCAACGTCAAGGGCAGACGGTGTTCGGGCCACTGGATTTCCAGCTGCTGCCCGGGCAACTGCTGCAGGCCTGTGGTGGCAACGGTGCCGGCAAGACCACCCTGTTGCGGGTGGTGGCCGGGCTGGGCCGGGCCAGCAGTGGCGAGGTCCGCTTTGATGGGCAACCGGCCAGCAATGCGGCACGCAACCGCTATGTGGCCTATCTGGGCCACCAGCACGGGCTCAAGGCCGAGCTGGGCTGCCTGCACAACCTGCAGGCGGCCTGCGGCCTGCTCGGCCGGCGTGCCCGGCAGACACCACAGGGTGCACTGGGCATCGTCGGCCTGTCCGAACATGAGCAGGTCCCCGCTGGCCGCCTGAGCGCCGGCCAGCGACGGCGCCTGGCCCTGGCCCGCTTGTGGCTGTCGCCAGCACCGGTCTGGCTGCTCGACGAGCCTTACGCCAACCTCGACGCTGACGGCATGGACCTGGTCGACCGCATGCTCGCCGCCCACCTGCGCAGTGGCGGTGCCGCCCTGCTCACCTGCCACGGCCAGTTCAACCGCTGCCGTCTGCCGCACCAGTTGCTGCAACTGGACCCGGACCCCACCGGCATCGACGCGCAGGTGCCGGCATGAGCGCCGACATCCGCCCCAGCGCCCGTCAAGCTGCCCTGGCCCTGCTCCAGCGCGACCTGCGCCTGGCCTGGCGCAGGCGCAGCGATGCCATCCAGCCGGTGCTGTTCGCCCTGCTGGTGGTGACCCTGTTCGCCCTGGCCCAGGGCCGCGAACCGAAGGCCTTGTCGGCGGTAGCCGGTGCCGTACTGTGGCTGTCGGTGCTGCTCTCGGCGCAGCTGGCGATGGACCGCCTGTTCCGTGACGATGCCGCCGATGGCAGCCTGGAACAGTGGCTGCTGGCCCCGGTGCCGCTGCCCTGGCTGTGCCTGGTGCGGGTGGCCGGGCACTGGCTGGTGAGCAGCCTGCCACTGGTGCTGCTCAGCCCGCTGCTGGCGCTCATGCTGCATCTGCCGCATGACCAACTCGGCCTGTTGCTGGCATCGTTGGCACTGGGGACACCGCTGTTGAGCCTGATTGGCGGGATGGTGGCGGCCCTGACCGTCGGCCTGGGCCGGGCCGGCATCCTGGTCGCCCTGCTGTCGCTGCCGCTGTATGTGCCGGTGCTGGTGTTCGGCGCCGGTGCGCTGGCGGCAGCCGGCAACGGCCAGGACAGCAGCGGCGCCCTGCTGATGCTGGCGGCGATGCTGGCCGCCGGCCTGCTGCTGGCACCCTGGCTGACCGCCGCGGCGCTGCGCACCAGCCTGGAATGATTGCCATGAACTGTCCTGGAAAAGCACGCCCCCTAGCACGCCAACCGATGAGCATCGCGATCCAATGACCTCCCCGCTGCACTGGCTCCACCAACTCGGCTCCCCGCCCACCTTCGACCGTTTTGCTGCCCGTGTTGCGCCCCTGTGCTGGCTGATCGCCCTGCCCCTGCTGGGCATCGGCATCTGGCAGGCCCTGTTCGTGGTACCGGCCGATTACCAACAGGGCGACAGCGCCCGCATCCTCTACATCCATGTACCCAGCGCCTGGATGAGCCTGCTGGTGTTTGCGCTGATGGCCCTGTATGCGGCCATTGCCCAGGTCTGGCGGATCAAGCTGTGCGAGATCCTGGCCATGGCCTGCGCCCCGATCGGTGCCGCCTTCACCCTGATCACCCTGGCCACCGGGGCGATCTGGGGCAAGCCGATGTGGGGCACCTGGTGGGACTGGGACCCGCGCCTGACCACCGAGTTGATCCTGCTGTTCCTCTACCTGGGGGTGATGGCACTGTATGCGGCGATCGAAGACAAGCGCAATGGCGCCCGTGCGGCCGGCCTGCTGGCCATCATCGGCGTCGCCCTGCTGCCGGTGATCCGTTACTCGGTGGTGTGGTGGGACACCCTGCACCAGGGGCAGACGATCTCGGTCCTGGGCAGCAGCAAGATGGACGCGTCCATGCTGCCACCGCTGTGGTGGATCGTGATCGCCACCAAATTCGTGTTTGCCGGCTCGCTGCTGATGCGCGCGCGCGCCGACAACCTGGCCCGCGAAGCCGGGCGTGACTGGGTGCGGCAACGCGCCGGAGGCCTGCCATGAGCTACCAGGGTTATGTGATTGCCGCCTACAGCGTGTTTGCGCTGGTGTTGCTGGCCGACTGGCTGGCCGGCCTGCTGGCCGTGCGCCGCGCCCTGCGCCAGGCCCGCCAGCGACCACCCACCCGCCGCGCAACGCGCCCGGCCACGCCGACGGAGCTGGAGCGATGAACCCGGCCCGCCGCCGCCGTCTGGGCTGGGTGTTGCTGATCGCTGCCGGTGCGGCGCTGGCCATCGGCCTGCTTACCCTGGCCCTGCAGCGCAACCTGACCTACCTGTACACCCCGTCCGAAGTGCTGGCCGGGCAGACCAGCCCGCAGCAACGCTTCCGCCTCGGCGGCATGGTGGCCGAGGGCAGCTTCGTACGCGAACCGGGCAGCCTGCAGGCGCGTTTTGAGGTCAGTGATGGCGATGCCCTGCTGCCCGTGCACTACGACCGGCTGCTGCCGGACCTGTTCCGCGAGGGCCAGGCGGTGATTGCCACCGGGCGCATGGCCGACGGGGTGTTCATCGCCGAGGACGTGCTGGCCCGCCACGACGAGACCTACATGCCCAAGGAAGTGGCCGACAAGATGGGCCAGGCCCACCGCAAGCACGCGGTCGAAGACGGCCTGGACAGCGCGGGGAAGCCCTGAGTGCTCGGCGAGATCGGCCAGCTGCTGCTCATTGCCGCCCTGCTCGCGGTGGCCGTGCAGGCCAGCCTGCCCCTGCTCGGCGCCGCCCGTGGCCATGCCGGGCTGATGCAGCTCGGGCGCAGCGCCGCCTACGTGCACCTGCTGCTGGTGGCCGCAGCCTTCGGCGTGCTCAGCGCCGCCTTCGTGCAGCTGGATTTTTCCCTGCGCTATGTGGCCGACAACGCCAACCTGGCCCTGCCGTTGGTCTACCGTCTCAGTGCGGTATGGGGCGCGCATGAAGGCTCGCTGCTGCTGTGGCTGCTGGTCCAGGCCTGCTGGAGCGCGGCGGTGGCCTGGCGCTGCAACCACCTGCCTGCCGCCTTCCAGGCCCGGGTGCTGGGCGTGCTCGGTCTGGTCGGGCTGGGCTTTGCCGCCTTTTGCGTATTCACCTCCAACCCGTTCGAGCGCCTGCTGCCGGCCGTGGCCGATGGCCATGACCTCAACCCGCTGCTGCAGGATCCGGGGCTGATCTTCCACCCGCCGATGCTGTATGTCGGCTACGTCGGCTTCTCGGTGCCGTTCGCCTTCGCCATTGCCGCCCTGCTCGAAGGCCGCGTGGACAGTACCTGGCTGCGTGCCAGCCGGGCGTGGACCAATGTGGCCTGGGCCATGCTCACCGCCGGCATCGCCCTGGGCAGCTGGTGGGCCTACTACGAGCTGGGCTGGGGCGGCTGGTGGTTCTGGGACCCGGTGGAGAACGCCAGCTTCCTGCCCTGGCTGGTCGGGGCGGCGCTGATCCACAGCCAGGCGGTGAGCGAAAAGCGCGGCGTGTTCGTGCGCTGGACCCTGCTGCTGGCCATCGCCGCCTTCTCGCTGTCCCTGCTCGGCGCCTTCCTGGTGCGCTCGGGCGTGCTGACCAGCGTGCATTCGTTTGCCGCCGACCCCTCGCGCGGCATGTTCATCCTGGTCTTCCTGGCCCTGGTGATGGGCGCCGCCCTGCTGCTGTACGCCCTGCGTGCACCGCACATCACCCCGGACGCCAACGACCCGCGCCGTGGCTTTGCCGCCAACTCGCGCGAGACCCTGCTGCTGGCCAACAACCTGCTGCTCACCGCCGCGGCGGCGATGGTCCTGCTCGGCACCCTGTACCCACTGCTGGCCGATGCCCTGGGCCTGGGCAAGATTTCGGTCGGCCCACCGTATTTCGGCAGCCTGTTCGTACTGCTGATGACCCCGCTGGTACTGCTGATCCCGCTCGGCCCGCTCACCGCCTGGCAGCGCCAGCGCGGTGGTGGTGCGTTGCGCCTGTTGCTGCCGTGGGCGGTGCTCGCCCTGGCTGCCGGCGCACTGGCCTTCTGGCTGGCACCGCAGGGGCCACTGAAGACCGCCGCCGGGATCACCGGCGCCGTGTGGGTTGCCGGCGGCACCGCTGCCCACATCGTGCAGCGCCTGCGCAGCAACGGCCGCCCGGATGCCGAGACCATCGGCATGTGGCTGGGCCATGCCGGCATCGCCGTGTTCCTGGCCGGCGCCCTGATGGTGGAAGCACTGAACGTGCAGCGCGAACTGGCCCTGCGCCCCGGCCAGCAGGCCGAACTGGCCGGCTACCAGCTGACCCTGGCCCAGGTCACCCCCTACCAGGGCCCGAACTACCAGGGTGAGCGCGCCACCATACTGCTGCAACGCAACGGCCAGCCCCAGGGCAGCCTGCACCCGGAGCGCCGGCTGTACCTGCGCGGCCAGCTGATGACCGAGGCCGGCATCGCCCGGCGCTGGCATGGTGACCTCTACACCGCTCTGGGCGAACCGCTGGGCGATGGGGCCTGGGCGCTGCGCCTGCACTACAAGCCCATGGTCCGCTGGATCTGGGCCGGTGCCATCGCGATGGCACTGGGCGCCCTGTTTACTGCTACTGCCGGACGTCTGCGCCGGCGCAAGGAGACTGCACGATGACCCCCGCCCCCTCCACCCACAAACCGATTCCGCCGGTGGCCATCGTCATCGGTGTGCTGTTCTTTCTCGGCCTGATCGGTCTGATGCTGTTCGGCGTCATGCGCAGCGGCGACCCCGACCGCGACGCCCTGCCCTCGCCGTTGATCGGCCAGCACGCTCCGGACTTCCGCCTGCCCGTGCTGCACGACCCTCAGACCCTGGTCAGCAGCCAGGAGCTGGCCGGCGCGCCGTATGTGCTCAATGTCTGGGGCAGCTGGTGCACGGCCTGCGCGGCCGAACACCCGGTACTGACCCGCTTCGCACTGGAACGCGGGGTGCGCGTGGTCGGCTACAACTGGAAGGACGAGCCGGTCGATGCCAAGGCCTGGCTGGAACGCCTGGGCAACCCCTACTTCGTGGTGCTCACCGACTACGACGGCAGCACCGCGCTGAACTGGGGCATCACCGCCGCACCGGAAACCTTCTTCATCGACGCCCAGGGCATCGTACGCTGGAAGTACAGCGGGGCGCTCACCGACGCGGTGATCGAACAGCAGCTGCGCCCCTTGCTGGCCCAATACGGCAACGATGCCACCCTGGCTGCCGGCCACACCCCGGCCCCGGTACCGGCCAGCGAACAGCCATGAACGGCCTGCGCCAGCGCCTGCTAGGCGTCATCGCACTGCTGGCGATGGCCACCACGGCTGCCGCTGGCCCGCTGGTGTTCACCGACGCCGCCGAGGAAGCCCGCTTCCACGCCCTGACCGCCCAGCTGCGCTGCGTGCAGTGCCAGAACCAGTCACTGGCCGACTCCGACGCGCTGATCGCCCAGGACATGCGCCGCCAGGTGCTCGACCTGATCCAGCAGGGGCACAGCGATGCACAGATCCGTGACTGGCTGGTCCAGCGTTATGGCCAGTTCGTGCTCTACCGCCCGGCACTGAATGCCAGCACGGCGGTGCTGTGGCTGCTGCCTGGCGGCCTGGTGCTGCTGGCAGCGGGTATCGGCTGGCGTTTGGTACGTCGCCGCCAGGCCCTGCTCGGCCAGCACGGTCCGAGCACCCACGAAGGAGACAACTGGTGAGCCTTGCCTTGCTGCTGGCCGCCCTGGTCGGTGCCCTGAGCGGCCTGCTGATTGCCCTGCCGCTGTGGCGCGGTGGCCACTACCGTGCCAGTGTGCTGCTCGCCGCCAGCCTGGCCATGGCCTGTGCCGGCCTGTACGGCCTGCTCGGCACCCCGGCGGCGCTGCAGGCCAGCGCCACAGCCAGTGACGACCAGGACCTGGCCAGCAACACCGCCCGGCTGCGGCTCGCCCTGCAGGCCGAGCCACAACAACCCGAAGGCTGGCTGCTGCTGGCCCGGGCCGAGGCCCTGCTCGGCAACCCTGAGGCGGCCGCTGCCGCCTGGCAGCAGGCCCTGGCCCAGGCGCCAGACCAACCGGCCTTGTTGGTCGAGGCCGCCCAGGCCCGGGCCGACGCCCATCCCCGCCGTTACATCGACGATACCGCCCTGGCCTGGCTGCAACGCGCTCACCAGCTCGATGGCCAGGCACAACGCGCGCTGTGGCTGATCGGCATTGCCCAGCGCCAGCGCGGGCAGCCGGCCGCCGCCGCGCAGACCTGGCAACAGCTGCTCGCCCTGCTCGATGGCAGCACCGCCGGCAGCGTGCGCGAGCAGATCGACATCGCCCGCCAGCAGGCTGGCCTGCCGCCGCTGGGCGAGCAGCCCATCGCCCGTGCCGAGCCTGAGCCGGCGCCACTGCTGGTGGTGGACCTGGCCCTGGATGAGGCGCTGGCCAGCCGTGTCCGCCTCGCCTCCCAGACTCCGGTATTCATCCAGGTGCACGACAGCGCTGGCAGCCCGATGCCGGTGGCCGCCCACCGCCTGCTGCTGGGCCAGTTGCCGACCGTGGTTGGCCTGGATGACCGCCACAGCGTAATGCCCGGCAAGCCGCTGTCGGGCCATCAACACGTCCAGGTCAGTGCGCGCATTGCCGTCTCCGGCTCGGCCACGCGCAGTCCGGACGATGTGCAAACCCCGGCAGTGAGCGTGCAGCTACCGGCCCATGCCCCGGTGGTACTGCGCCTGCAACCGTGATCGGCACACTGTGTGCACCCGGCCGGGGGAATCCCGGCCCGGTGCACTGGTTAGAATAACGGCATGACCGAATTCATCCCGCCCGGCAGCCGTTTCCACCCGCTGCCCAGCCCACTGCCGCTCAAACGCGGCGGCCTGCTGCATGGCGCGCGCGTGGCCTTTGAGACCTGGGGCACGCTGGACGCAACACACAGCAACGCCATCCTGATCGTCACCGGGCTCTCGCCCGATGCCCACGCCGCCAGCCATGCCGACAACCCGGAAGCCGGCTGGTGGGAGCCGATGCTCGGCCCCGGCAAGGCCATCGACACTGACCGCTGGTTCGTGATCTGCGTCAACTCGCTGGGCAGCTGCAAGGGTTCCACCGGCCCGGCCTCGACCAACCCGGCCACCGGCCAGGCCTGGCGGCTGGACTTCCCCGAGCTGTCGATCGAGGACATTGCCGATGCCGCCGTGGCTGTGGTCCGCGCCCAGGGCATCGAACGTCTGGCCTGCCTGATCGGCAACTCGATGGGGGGCATGACCGCGCTGGCCCTGCTGCAACGCCATCCTGGCATCGCCCGTGGCCACATCAACATTTCCGGTTCGGCCCAGGCCCTGCCGTTCTCCATCGCCATCCGCTCACTGCAGCGCGAGGCCATCCGCCTGGACCCGGCCTGGAACAACGGCAATTATGATGCCGCCAGCTACCCGGAAGCCGGCATGCGCATCGCCCGCAAGCTGGGAGTGATCACCTACCGCTCGGCGCTGGAGTGGGATGGGCGTTTCGGCCGCGTGCGGCTGGATTCGGAAGCCGGTGACGATGACCCGTTTGGCATGGAATTCCAGGTCGAAAGCTACCTGGAGGGCCATGCCCGGCGCTTCGTACGCCGTTTCGACCCCAATTGCTACCTGTACCTGGGCCGGGCCATGGACTGGTTCGACCTGGGCGAATACGCCGGCGGCGATGTTGACGCCGCACTGGCCGCCCTGCCGCTGGACAAGGCCCTGGCCATCGGCGCCAACACCGACATCCTGTTCCCGGTGCATCAGCAGGAGCAGATTGCCCAGGGGCTGGCTGCTGGTGGCTGCGATGCGCAGTTCATCGGCCTGGACTCCCCCCAGGGCCATGATGCCTTCCTGGTCGACTTCGCACGCTTCTGCCCGCCGATCCGCGCCTTTCTCGACACCTTGTAAGCAGCCGCCGGCGTGGACATCCCCGCGCCGCTGCAGCGGCAATGCCTGACACCCCGGGCGCAGTCGCCAGGGCGATGCTGACAGGACTCGCCCCTGCCTGCGGTAACTGCCATGCGCCCTGTCTTGCTGCCCCTGCTGCTGGCCGTCGGCCTGCCCGTCCCACTGCTGTGCCCGCTGCCGGCGTCAGCCAGTGCCGGCGCGCAGAACGCCTTACTGATGCTGGCCAGTCCCTGGCCACAGCCGGCGCCGGACCTGCGGCAACTGTTGTTCAGTGAAAAGCTCGATGGCGTGCGTGCACGCTGGGACGGCCACCGGCTGAGCACCCGCAACGGCAACCCGATCGCCGTGCCCGACAGCTTCACCGCCGGTTGGCCGCAGCAAGCAATGGACGGTGAGCTGTGGCTCGGACGCGGCCGTTTCCAGGCCATCAGCGCGCTGGTGCGCCGTCGTAACCCAGCCGACCCGGGCTGGCAGCAGGTGCGCTTCCACGCCTTCGACCTGCCCGGCCATGGTGGTGACTTCGCCCAGCGCCATGCCGCCCTGCAAGCCCTGCTGGCAACACCGCCAACGCACCTGGCCCTGGTCAGGCAGCAGCCGCTGGCCGACCACACCGCCCTGCAGCACTGGCTGCAGCAGGTGCTCGCACAAGGCGGCGAGGGCCTGATCGCCCACCACCGGCATGCGCGCTATGTGGCCGGGCGAAGCCCGCTGCTGTTCAAGATCAAGCCCTGGCACGATGCCGAGGCCACCCTGGTTGCCCTGCTGCCCGGCCGTGGCCGGCATGCCGGGGTTACCGGCGCACTGCAGCTGCGCGATGCCCAGGGCCGGGTGTTTGCCGTCGGCAGCGGCCTGAGCGATGCCCAGCGACGCTCACCACCGCCACTGGGCAGCCGCATCACCTACCGCTATACCGAGCGCACCGCCAACGGCCTGCCCCGCTTCCCGCGCTTTGTCCGCGTGCGCGAGGACGAACCAACGCCACGCTGAGGCTGGCAAACGCCCTGCGATCTGCTTCAATGGCCGTTTCACCGACACGGATGGCTGGTCATGCGCCTGCAAGGACGTCTGAGCGACTGGGACGACAAACGCGGCTTCGGTTACCTCACCCCCAATGGCGGTGGTGAGCGTGTCTGGGTGCACATCAGCGCCTGGCAAGGGCGTGGTACCCGGCCGGCAGACGGTGACCTGCTGACCTACCAGGTCCAGACCAACCCCAAGGGCCGGCCCACGGCGGTGGCCGTCAAACCGGCGCGCAGCACCGCCCGCCCGCGCAACAGCGTGCACAAGGGACAGCTGGGCAAGGGCAGCCAGGCCTGGCGGATGCTGGCCGGGCTGTTCGTGCTCAGCGCCCTGGCCACGGCCGGGGCGCTGGGCCTGCTGCCGTGGTGGCTGGTGGCCAGCGCCTTGACCCTGAGTGCGTTCACCTGGGCCGCCTATGGCCTGGACAAGCGCGCCGCACGCCAGGACCAGCGCCGCACCCCGGAAGCCACCCTGCAGCTGCTGGGCCTGCTCGGTGGCTGGCCCGGCGCCTTGATCGCCCAGGGCCAGTTCCGCCACAAGACCGCAAAATTCAGTTTCCAGGCCCAGTTCTGGGTCTGCGTGGTGCTCAACCTGCTTGCCGGGCTGGCCCTGATCGGCAAGCTGCCAGTGCCGGCCTGATCAGGAAAACGGCTGCAACCGCCCCTCGCGCAGGCGGTAATGCCGGTCCACCACCCCGTCTGGCAGGGCATCGTGGGTGATCATCAGCAGGCTGCGCCCTTCCAGCGCGCCGGGCAGGTCGGACAGCAGGGCATTGGCAGTATCCACATCCAACCCTTCGGTCGGCTCATCCAGCAGCACCAACCGGCCGGGACGCAGCAGGGCACGGGCCAGGGCCAGACGCCGGGCCTGGCCGCCGGACAGGGTCGCCCCGTTCTCGCCCACCCAGCACTGCAGGCCGCCGTTGGCATGAGCCCAGTCGGCCAGACGCACCTGTTCGAGCACCTGCCACAGGCGGCCGTCATCGGCCCCGGCATCACCCAGGCGCAGGTTGTCGGCCAGGCTGCCGGCAAATACCGGTGCGCCCTGGGGCATCCACGCCAGCTGCTGGTGCCAGCTGTCCAGGCCAAGGCTGCGCAGGTCCTGGCCGTTCCAGTACAGCTGGCCAGCCTGCGGCTCGATCTGGCGCAGGATCAGCAGCGACAGCGTGCTCTTGCCGCTGCCGCTGTCACCACTGATGGCAATGCGCTGGCCTGGCGGAATTTCCAGCGCCAGGCCCTCAAGCACACGGCGCTGCTGCCCCGGCCAGGCAAAATCGACGCCTTCAAGCCGCAGCGTCGCGGCCTGGCCAGGTGCTGCCAGTGCTTGCGGCTGTTCCGGCTCGGCCACATCCGGAGTCTGCTCGACAATGGCCTGCAAACGGCCGGCCGCCACCCGGCCGGCGACCAGCGCCTGCCAGGCCAGCCCTGCCCCGGCCCACAGTTCGATCAGGGCCACGGTCATGAACACCAGCGACGCGGCCAGTGCCGGGGCCAGGCCATCGGCCGCATGCCCGTGCAGCGCTGTGGCCAGCATCGCCACCAGCCCTGCGCCGGCACACAGCCCGTGCAACAGTTGCGCCGCCAGCAACTGCCGGCGCCGGCGGCGGTCACTGCTGGCCACCTGGCGCGCGGCCTGGTCCACCTGCACGATCCAGCGCCCCTGGGCCTGCATTGCCAGCAGGTCGGCCGCCCCTTCCAAACCCTCGAAGGCCTCGGTGCGCAGGGCAGCCCGGCAGCCGGCTCGTTCGGCTTCGGCAGCACGGCCGCCGCGCACCGCCAGCAGCGGCACTGCCAGGCCGATCAACAAGGCCATCAGCAGCAGCACAACGGCGGCCGGCGGATAAACCAGCCACGCCGCCAGCAAGGCGGCCAGGCTGACCACGGCCATGGCCAGCAGTGGGCCGATGGCACGCACGAACAGGCCGTCAACCTCGCCAATGTCGCTCATCAGCCGGGCCAGCAATTGGCCGGTGCGGGTGTTGCCCAGCTTGCCCGGTGCCAGCGGCAGGGCGCGGGCGAAGAACCACACGCGCAGGTCGCGGGCAATGCGCAGGGTGGCATCGTGTCCGAGCAGCTTTTCAAAGTACCGGCTGACGATGCGCGCCATGGTCAGCGCCCGGATCCCGGCCGACGGGCTGAAAAAATTGAAAGTGGCCCCCAGCCCGGCCAACCCGGCCAGCGCCGAAGCGGTAAGGAAGCCACCGGACAGGCCGAGCAGAGCCGTGCCGGCGACCATGGTGATGCTGAACAGCACGACCGCGGCGAGCAGGCGGGCGCGGTGGGCGGCAAACACCGCAGACAAGGGCTGGCCCTGCCAGCGGTTCAGATTATCCTCGCTCATGCCTGGCCCTCCGTTGCCTGCGGGCGAGGCGGCAGGGTGATCACGCGGTCGGCCCAGGCGATCACCGCCGGGCTGTGGGTGGCCACCACCACACTGCGGCCACGCGCATGTACATTCAGCGCCTGCAGCAGGTCGGCCTCGGTGGCGGCATCGAGAAACGCAGTCGGCTCATCCAGCAACAACACATCGGCTTCCATCAACAGTGCACGCGCCAGCCCGACCCGGCGCGCCTCGCCACCGGACAGGCCCAGCCCGCGCTCACCGACCAGGGTATCCAGGCCTTGCGGCAGATTCTGCGCAAAGCGCATCACCTGGCCGGCCTGCGCCGCCTGCTCCAGGCGGGCCTGGCTGGCCCCGGGTTCGCCCAGGCGCAGATTGTCGGCAATGCTGCCGTGGAACAGATAGGGGCGCTGGCTGGCATGCACCACCCGCAGGCCGGCAGCGGCCTGCACCCGGCCCTGACGCGGCGGCAACCAGCCGGCCAGTGCTTCAAGCACGGTACTCTTGCCACTGCCGCTGGGGCCGACCAGGGCAACCCGCTCACCGGGCTGCAGCTGCAGGGAAAAATCGCTCACCACGTCGGCCGGCGCGCCCAGCGGGCGCAGGCTCAGCTGCTGCGCATCCAGCGCCGCGGCCGTGCCGAACTCGGCCTGGGCCAAGCCTGCCCCGGCTGCTGCAGTGGCTGCATTGCCGGCATCGGCAGCCGGCAACCGGCCCAGCAGGCGTTCGATCTCGCTGACCGCAGCCAGTGCGTTGGCGCGGTCATGGTAGTGGGCCGCCAGCTTGCGCAGCGGCGCATAGAACTCCGGCGCCAGCAGCAGGCAAAACACGCCGATGCCCAGGCTGGGCAGGCCGGGCCCCAGGGACATCAGGCCCAGGTAACTCAGGCCGAAATACAAAGCCACCATGGCCACGCTGACCGAGGCGAAGAACTCCAGCGTGGTGGAGGACAGAAAGGCAATGCGCAGCACCCGCATCGAGCGCTCTCGCAGCTGCTCGGATGCCTGGCCGACCCGTTCCAGCTCGGCCGGGCCGCGGCCATACACCCGCAACAGACCCAGGCCCTTGATGCGGTCGGCAAAATGCCCCCCCAGCCGCGCCATCTCGGCCAACTGGCTGCGGCTGGCTGCTTCGGCGCCCCAGCCCACCAGCATCATGAACACCGGCACCAGCGGCCCGGTGAACAGAAGAATCAACGCCACCACCCAGTTCACGCTGGCCACTGCGATGGCAATGGCCAAGGGCACCACCAC
Source organism: Stenotrophomonas sp. (assembly GCA_051885115.1). Taxonomy (GTDB): domain Bacteria; phylum Pseudomonadota; class Gammaproteobacteria; order Xanthomonadales; family Xanthomonadaceae; genus Stenotrophomonas. The sequence goes on from JBJEWP010000168.1 coordinate 20,646, forward strand.
CATCTCCGCGCGCACCGGCTGAAAACCACTGAAGTAGCCATCCACCGCATCGGTGTGGGCCAGCATCAACTCGCCCAGCTCACCGCTGCGTTGGCCGCGCAGCCACAACGGGCCATTGCCCTGCAGTGCACGGTAGATGCGCTGGCGCAGGCCCAGGCGGGCCGCATCGGCCACCCGCCCGGCCGCAGCGCTGGCCCCGGTGGAGAGCAGCGCCCGCAGGCCCAGCACCGCCCCCAGCGCCAGCAGCGCCGGCCAGCACGCCTGCAGGCCGGCGCCCTGCACCAGCACCTGCTGGATCAGCCAGGCAATCGCGCCGGCCTGGGCAATCAGGGCCATGCCCGACAGGCAGGCCAGCACGGCGGCCAGACGCTGCTGGGTACGGGCAGGTGCAGCCAGCGCATCGAGCCATTGCTGGCGCGCCTTGCGCTGTTGCGGGGAGGGACTGTCAACGCTGGAACTGGACACAATGGACAAATAAGCGCATTACAGGGCATGGAAGTGTAATCGCCCCGGGAAGGTGCACGGTGACCGAGGCGCGATGGGGGCTCCTTGATCCAGATCAAGGTGCGCTGTTTCACAGTTCGTTACCGTGCACTGGTACCTTTCCCCAACCCTGACGTTGCCATGCCCTACGAGGTAGCACAGCCATGATCGATTCAACCGTCGTGGAACTGTCGCGGCTGCAGTTTGCACTGACCGCGATGTATCACTTCCTTTTCGTCCCACTCACCCTGGGCCTGTCCTTCATGATCGCGATCATGGAGAGCGTTTATGTCATGACCGGCAAGGAGGTCTGGCGCCGCATGACCCTGTTCTGGGGCGTGCTGTTCGGCATCAACTTCGCCATGGGCGTGGGTACCGGCATCGTGATGGAGTTCCAGTTCGGCATGAACTGGTCCTACTACAGCCATTACGTCGGTGACATCTTCGGCGCCCCGCTGGCCATCGAAGGGCTGATGGCGTTCTTCCTGGAAGCCACCTTCATCGGCCTGTTCTTCTTCGGCTGGAACCGCCTGTCCAAGGTGCAGCACCTGACCGTGACCTGGCTGATGGCGCTGGGCACCAACCTGTCGGCGCTGTGGATCCTGATTGCCAACGGCTGGATGCAGTACCCGGTCGGCGCGGTGTTCAACCCGGACACCATGCGCATGGAAGTGGTCGACTTTGCCGCCGTGCTGTTCAACCCGGTGGCCCAGGCCAAGTTCGTGCATACGGTCTCGGCCGGCTACGTCACCGGCGCGATGTTCGTGATGTCCATCAGTGCCTTCTACCTGCTGCGCGGCAAGCACCGTGACCTGGCCCGCCGTTCCTTCGCGGTGGCCTCGGCCTTCGGCCTGCTGGCCTCGATCTCGGTGGCCGTGCTGGGCGACGAATCCGGCTATGCCGCCTCCGAACACCAGAAGATGAAGCTGGCCGCGATCGAAGGCATGTGGGAAACCCAGCCGGCACCAGCCTCGTTCACCGCTTTTGCCATTCCCGACCAGGACGCACAGCGCAATCACTATGAAGTGCACATCCCGTATGTGATGGGCCTGATTGCCACCCGCTCGCTGGACCAGGAAATCCCGGGCATCCTGGAGCTGGTGGAGCGTGCCGAGCAGCGTATCCAGGGCGGCCAGATCGCCTACGCCGCGCTGCAGCGCATCCGTGCCGACAAGAACGACAGCGAGGCGCGCGCGGTGTTCGACCGCCATTGGCAGGACCTGGGCCATGGCCTGTTGCTCAAGCGCTACCGCGATGACATCGGCAACGCCACGCCGGAGGAAATTGCCCAGGCGGCAGTGGACACCGTGCCGATGGTCAGCCCGCTGTTCTGGACCTTCCGCATCATGGTGGCCATCGGCTTCTACCTGATCGCCTTCTTCGCGGTTGCCTTCTACTTCTCCTGCCGCAACAACTTCCAGGACAAGACCCTGTTCCTGAAGGTGGCCCTGTTCTCGCTGCCACTGCCGTGGATCGCCATCGAATGCGGCTGGTTCATTGCCGAGTACGGCCGCCAGCCGTGGGCGGTGGACGGTGTGCTGCCGACCTTCTATGCCGCCTCCGGCCTGGCCCTGTATGAAATCCTGGCCTCGCTGATCGGCTTTGTGGCCATCTACACGGTGCTGATGGTCATCGAGATCAAGCTGATGCTCAAAGCCATCGGCAAGGGCCCCGACCAGGTCCTGCCGTCGCTGCAGGCCAGCATGAACGTTCCCGCCAACGCCGCAAGCAAGTCCTGAGCAGGAGACAACAACCATGGACTTCATCTTTCTTGATTACCAAACGCTGCGCGTGATCTGGTGGCTGCTGCTGGGCGTGCTGCTGATCGGCTTTGCCGTGATGGACGGCTTCGACCTGGGCGTGGGCACCCTGCTTCCGTTCGTGGCCAAGACCGACGAGGAACGCCGCCTGGTGCTCAATACCATCGGCCCGGTGTGGGAAGGCAACCAGGTGTGGCTGATCCTGGGCGGCGGCGCGATCTTCGCCGCCTGGCCGCCGCTGTATGCGGTGAGCTTCTCCGGCTTCTACCTGGCCATGTTCCTGATCCTGTTCGCGCTGATCCTGCGCCCGGTCGGCTTCAAGTACCGCGGCAAGATGCCCTCGCAGACCTGGCGCAACAACTGGGACCGCGCGCTGTTCATTGGCGGCTTCATCCCCGCCCTGATCATGGGCGTGGCTGTGGGCAACGTGCTGCTCGGCGTGCCGTTTGCCATCGATGACACCCAACGCATCAGCTACGACGGTCACCTGATCGGCCTGCTCACCCCGTTCGCCCTGGTCGCCGGTCTGGTCTCGGTGGCCATGCTCATCGCCCATGGCGCGGCCATGCTGGTGATCAAGCTGGACGGTGTGATTGCCGAACGTGCCGCGCGCATCGGCAGCGCATCGGCCATCGCCACGGTGGTGCTGTTCGCCGCTGCCGGTGCCTGGGTCGCCTTCGGCCTGCCGGGTTACCAGATCGTGCAGTCCGCCGGTACCGACGGCCCGTCCAACCCGCTGCTCAAGTCGGCACAGATCGGGGGCGGCTGGATGGCCAACTACCGTGAAATGCCGGCCACCATCATCGCCCCGGTACTGGGCCTGCTGGGCATGCTGGCCAGCGCGGTGCTGCTGCGTGCCCGCCGTGGCGGCCTGGCCTTCATCGCCTCCGGCGCCGGCATTGCCGGCATCATCCTGACCGTCGGCTTTGCGATCTTCCCGTTCCTGCTGCCGTCCTCGATCTCGCCGGACTCCAGCCTGACCGTGTGGGACGCCTCTTCCAGCCACCTGACCCTGTGGATCATGTTGCTGTGCACGATCATCTTCCTGCCGATCATCATCGCTTACACCACCTGGGTCTACCGCGTCCTCAAGGGCAAGGTCACCAGCGATGAAATGGGCGACAACCCCAACGCCTACTGATCGGCACAGAACTTAGGAGAATCAATATGTGGTATTTCGCCTGGATCCTGGGGGCTGGCCTGGCCAGCACGGTGGCCATCCTCAACGGCATGTGGTTTGAAGCCCGCGAGGCGGACAAGACCGAAAAATGATGTGAAAAAGGCTTGCTGCAAGTGAATTTGCCACGTATCATTTGCAGCTCCTTCGGGGTGTAGCTCAGTCTGGTAGAGCGCTACGTTCGGGACGTAGAGGTCGCAGGTTCGAATCCTGTCTCCCCGACCATCCAAGAGAGCCTGGGAAGCGTTATCTCCCGGGCTTTTTTGTGGAAAGGTCGGTTTTCGGCCGATGTCATTGCCAAGTCCGAAGCCTGGCAATGATTGCAACAATTCCCTTGCGGGAATGCCTTCTTCGGGGTGTAGCTCAGTCTGGTAGAGCGCTACGTTCGGGACGTAGAGGTCGCAGGTTCGAATCCTGTCTCCCCGACCATCTGTGCAAACGGTCATGGTCGGCAATCACGCATCCCTGCAGTTTGCAGGGGCAGCACCATCGGGGTGTAGCTCAGTCTGGTAGAGCGCTACGTTCGGGACGTAGAGGTCGCAGGTTCGAATCCTGTCTCCCCGACCATCAACCGGCCGCAGGGTCGGTTTTTTGTTCAGCCGCCACGCAACATCCGGGCACTGGACGGGCAGATCCGGCAAGGCCGCCAGCGGCTTGCGCCCTTGCCACCAAGGCAATGCAGGCCTATAATTTGCAGCTTATTCGGGGTGTAGCTCAGTCTGGTAGAGCGCTACGTTCGGGACGTAGAGGTCGCAGGTTCGAATCCTGTCTCCCCGACCATCAGGAAGCCGGCCTTGGGCCGGCTTTTTGCTTTCTGCATTGTGTACACAGGCCTGCAGCGGCCTGCCATGCATCACGAGGAAGGCCATGACCGGCAGCCCCACCCTGATCCAGCGTCACGGCCGTTGGCTGGCCCTGGCCGCCATCGTGCTCTCCGCGGTCAACCTGCGTACCGCGGTTACCTCGATCACCCCGCTGCTGGCCAGCCTGGGCAGCCATTTCGGCTTCGGCAACCTGATGACCGGCGTGTTCGGCATGCTGCCGACGGCCGCCTTCGCCATCTTCGGCGTGGCCACCCCGGGGCTGATCCGCCGCCTGGGCGCCGAACGCACCGCGCTGCTGGCCATGGCCATGGCCGCCGCCGGCCTGTTGCTGCGCGCCAGCGCCGGCTCGACCACGATGCTGCTGGTCGGCTCGATGATTGCCCTGGCCGGCATGGGCTGCGGCAATGTGGTCATCCCGCCGCTGGTCAAGACCCACTTTGCCGACCGCATCGGCGCGGTCAGCGCCACCTACCTGACGGCCCTGCAGCTGGGCACCATGGCCCCGGCTCTGGCAGCGGTGCCGCTGGCCAATGCCGCCGGCTGGCGGGTGTCGCTGGGCGTGTGGTCGCTGCTGGCAGTGGCTGCAATCGTGCCGCTGTGGCTACTGCAGCGGCAGCACAGGGGTCAGGCACGTGTGTCGAGCACGCCGGCGGCCACAACCGCTGCCCCCGGCCGGGTCTGGCGCACCCGTCTGGGCTGGTCGATGACCCTGATGTTCGGCATGACTTCGCTGGTGTCCTACGCCATGTTCACCTGGCTGCCGCGGCTGATGAGCGATGCCGGTGCCGATGCCGCCTTCGGTGGCGTGGTGGTGGCCGCGTTTTCGGCCATGGGCCTGCTCTCCGCCCTGGCAGTGCCGGCCATCGCCAGCCGCCTGCGCAACCCCTTCATCCTGGTGGCCGGCTGCTGGCTGGTCAGTCTGGCCGCCTATGCCGGGCTGTACCTGGCACCGATGCGCGCGCCCTTGCTCTGGGCCATCCTGATGGGGCTGGGGCCGAGCACCTTCCCGCTGGCGCTGACCTTGATCAACCTGCGCACCCGCAGCGCCGCCGGTTCGGCCGCGCTGTCCGGCTTCATGCAGGGCACCGGCTACCTGTTGGCCTGCAGCGGGCCCTTGCTGTTCGGCATCCTGCGCGAGTACAGCGGCAGCTGGGCCGCGCCGTTTGCCCTGCTGGCCGCCGCCAGCACGGTGATCCTGCTGGCCGGCTGGCAAGCCTGCCGGCCGCAGCAGCTGGAGGATCAATGGCTGCGTTGATCGCCCTGCCCTGCCCCACAACAGCAGCATGCGGGTAACGCCAATGAAGCGCACGCTGATCATTGCCCTGCTCGCTGCCTGCGTCCTGCTCGGTCTGCAGCCGCTGCGACGCTGGCTGCAGACCGATACTGCCACCACCGACAGCCAGGCAAGCGGCCAGGCCGCCCTGCACAGCGGCCACGGCCGGAACATCGATACCACGCTGTACAACGCCCTGCTGGCCGATGCCTGCCACCGCCAGCACAAATGCGACCAGCCCGCCCGCCTACTGGCCGGGCATGCCCCGCAGTACCCGCCACTGGCCCACGCGCAAGGCCGTGACGGCTATGCATTGATGCGCTTTGCCATCCGCAGCGATGGCGGCACCGAGGCGATCGAAGTGGTGTCCAGCAGCGAGCCGGCGTTTGCCCAGGCCGCCAGCGAGGCCATTGCCGGCTGGCACCTGGAGCCGGCCCGGTTCAAGGGCAAGACGCAGCCGCAGGCCAGCATCCGCCTGGAATTCGCCATCCGCCCCTGAGTGGTTCAGGCCGCTCCGGCCAGGCCAAGGAAATCAGCCATCGCATCCAGCTCGGCCGCCAAAGCCGGCGCATAGCCGGCCTCCTGCGGCGCCTTGCCGGCCACGTAGTGCAGCTGCGCCTGCAGCTGGCCATCTGCCACCGTCAGGTTGCCCCAGCCGATCACCTGCCCACGCCAGAGCAGGGGCATGGCGTAATAGCCCAGCTGACGTTTCGCCGCCGGGGTGTAGGCCTCGAAACGGTAGCGCCAGCCCCAGAACAATTCGAACCGCCGCCGGTCCCAGACCACCGGGTCGAAGGGCGCCAGCAGGCGCGCCTTGTCGTCCAGTTGCCAGCGTTTGCTGGCCGGCTGCTCGTCGGCTGGCCAGGCCCAGTGCACGCCATCCACCTGCCCGTGGCCCAGTTGTGCCCACACCCGCTTGCCGGCGGCGCGGCAGGCCGCCTTCCAGTCCGGCCCGCCCATGCCCAGGTAGCCCACCAACTGGTTGAAGCTGGCCTGCGGCAAGGGGGCATACAAGGTGACGATCAGCTGCACCAGCGCATCCAGACGCTGCTCCAGCGACAGCTGCGGTGCATCGGCCGGCGGCGGCAGGTGCAACGCATACAGCCGGGTACCGCCCTCACGCCCGGCCACCCGCAGCAGGCCCCGGTAATGCATGCCATCGAGCAATTGCGTTGTGGCGCGGGCATTGCCACCGAACCAGGTCAGCACCGAGCCGTGGTCGAAGGCTGCGGCGACATCACGCGGATGCACCACGCCGTGCGCAGCCACATGCGCGCGCAACTGCTCAGCCTGCGCGTGCCGGGCCGGCGGCCACTGCAGCCGGGCCTGGCGTGGATGCAGCAAGACCTGGCTGGCGCGCGGCAGGAAACCGTAGTTGACGAAGAAATCCTCCTCCAGCGCCAGCGTCGGGTAACGCCGCTGCAGGTCTCCGGCCCGGTATCCAGCCACTCGATGACGCAGGGTCAGGTCCTGGGCCCGCGCCGGGGCTCGGATCGGGTCGGCCTGCACAAACCCCAGGCGCTCAATCGCCCGCATCAGGGTGGTCGGTTTGAACAGGGTGCGGGCAACGGCGTAGCGGCGAAGATCATCAAGACTGGGGCTCATGGCCAAAGCTTAGCCGCAACGCACAGGCGGCAGACCACGGGCGAAACTCAGCCCGGCAACTGGCCACCGCTGCTGACACGCCGCACGATATCCTGCACCTGGGCGCGACCGATGGCGCCATCGGCGTAGATGTTGTGCAGGGTGATGCCCTCGATCACCGCATCCAGCGCCCGCACCGTATCGGGCTTGAAATAGCGCCCCAGCAGCTGCTGGAAACGCCCCATCCAGTCGGTGATCAAGCGCCTGGCCGGTTCGTTGCGGGCGGCGTATACATACAGCTCCATCATCGGGATCAAGGTGTTGGCAGCCGTCGGCTGATCGCCGCACAACCAGTCCACGACCGCCTCGCAGGCCTGCGCCGGGCTGTGCACGCCCTCCAGCTGGGCCTGCCACTTTTCCAGCATGTAGCCGGCCAGCAGGCCGAAAGCCTCTTCCAGCAGGGCTTCGCGGCTGTCGAAATGGTAGGTCATCGATCCCAGCGGCACATCGGCCCGGGCGGCCACCGAGCGATGGGTACAGGCCGCCATGCCGCTGTCGGCGATCACCTCCAGGGCAGCTTCGATGATGCGCTGGCGGCGCTCCGGATCATGCCGTCGGGTAACCACGGTTCACTCCTGAATGACTCTTTGTGTACAAATGTACGTTACAAGCGTACCTTGCGCAGCAAGTGTACAAACGTACGCATAAAAGGAATCCCTGTGCCCTCCCCTGCTGCTGCGCTGGCCCGCCGCCAACGCACCCTGTTTGCCTTTTTCCTGCTGCCCGGCGCCTTGCTCGCGGCCTGGATCACCCGCACCCCGGCCATACGCGACGCCCTGGATGCCTCCCTGGCCGAAATGGGCCTGGTCCTGGCTGGGTTGTCGGTCGGCTCGATGACCGGCCTGCTCGCTTCCGGCCCGTTGATCGCCCGCTTCGGTACCCGCGCGGTCACCCAGCTGGGCATGGGCCTGATCATCAGCGCGATGTTCACCCTGGCCCTGGCCACCCAGCTGCAGCTGCTGCCCCTGGCCAGCCTGGCCCTGCTGTTGTTCGGCCTGGGCATGGGCGGGGCCGAACTGGCGATCAACATGGAAGGCGCCGAGGTGGAGCGGCTGAGCGGGCGGATCATCCTGCCCACCCTGCATGGCTGTTTCAGTGTCGGCACGGTGGTTGGCGCCTTGACCAGCCTGGTGTTGATCCAGCTGGATGTGCCGGTGGTCTGGCACCTGCTGGCCATGGGCGGGCTGGGTGCACTGGTGATCAGCCCGTTCATCAATGGCCTGGCTCCGGGCTTCGGCCGCACCGGCCGTGGCCGCGACCCGGCCGCCACCGCTCGCCCTCGGCTGTGGCGCGAACCGGCCCTGCTGATGATTGCGGCCATCACCCTGAGCATGACCCTGGCCGAAGGCTCGGCCTATGACTGGCTGCCCCTGCTGATGGCCGATGCCTACGCCACCGGTGAAATGACCGGCACCGCAGTATTCCTCGGTTTTGCCACCACCATGACCATCGGCCGCCTCGGCAGTGGCGTGCTGCTGCAACGTTTTGACCGCCGGCGCATGCTGCTGGCGAGCATGCTGCTCGCCGCCGCCGGCATGGCCGTGGTGGTGCTCAGCCAGCAGCTGCTGGTGGCCATGGCCGGTGTGGTGCTGTGGGGCCTGGGGGCTTCGGTGGCCTTCCCGCTGACCCTGTCAGCAGCGGCGGTTTCCGGCGAGGACAGCAATGCCCGCGTCAAGCTGGTAGCCACTGGCGGCTACCTGGCCTTGCTGGTGGGCCCACCGTTGCTGGGCTTTGTGGCCAATGCGGTGGGCCTGCGCGGCGCTTTTGCGCTGGTGCTGGGCCTGGTGCTGCTGGCCCTGTTGGCCACCCCGGCGGTGCCGAGTACCCGCCCGGGCCAACCCGCCGCCACACACTGAGCCGGCCCGTTGCGCCGCGCTGCTGACAGCAGCGCGGCACTGGCGCAGACTGGCGTCCATTCCCTTATTGAACGTCCCGCCATGTCCAAGCCCGCCGCCAGCTCCCTTGACCGCATCGTCGCCCAGGCCCGCAAGGATGCCGAGGCCCGGGGCCACGGTTACCGCGACCGCGCGCTGAAGATGTACCCGTGGATCTGCGGCCGCTGCACCCGTGAGTTCACCCGCGCCAACCTGAGCGAACTCACCGTGCACCACCGCAACCACAACCATGACGACAACCCGGCCGACGGCAGCAACTGGGAACTGCTGTGCCTGTATTGCCACGACAACGAGCACAGCCGCTATGGCGACTACACCGGGGTGGCGGCCAACCAAGCCGAGGAAAAGGTGGCCGCGGCAACCTCCAACCCGTTTGCCGACCTGAAAAGCCTGCTCAAGCGCTGAGCCAGACCGGGTGCACCAGTGGCCCAGGCACGCTGGCCAAAGCGGGTGCGCCGGCGGTGTCCCCGGCCTGCATCCCTCTGGCGCCACATCCGCATGGCTGGCTGTGGTGTGCACCGTCCTCAGCGCACACAGCCTTCAATGGCAGCCGAAATCTCGTCCGCCGCCGTATCCACACCCAGATCAGTGAAGTAAGCCCCTGCGCCCCTCAGCCACAGCTGTGCACGGTCGCTGCCGCTGCGGTGTTGCAGGCGGATGCGCAAACCACCCCGGTTGCGCTGCTGGTAATCACCGCTTTCCAGCACCCCGGCAGCATCGTCGCGAAAACTGACAGGCTGCCACGTCTGATTGCCGGCCCGCAGGTGGGTGATCGCCTGTTCCGTGCAGGCGAACAGCTGCGTAGTGGGCAAGCCACGCGGCAGGGAAAGCTGGCGCGTACTGGTGGGAACGCAGGCGGTCAAAACCGCCACACACAGCAGGCACAAACACAAGCGTGCAGACGAGACACCCATGGCTGGCTCCGGCACCGGTTTGACGGACACGGTGCCACGGCCAGTGCATACGCTCAACTGCGCCCGCCGTGCCGGGTGCGCTGACTCGCGCCACCGGGACTGGCTCTGCCAGCTGGCGCTATGGATGGCATCCAACAGCCTCATGCTCAATGCCACAGACCCGATGCCCGGCGTAGCCAGCTCCCTTGGCCTGTGGCTGGATCCACAGCGTTGCGCTGAATTCCGGCGCCGGCAACTTGCGCAGCGGGGGACCGCCGGCCGTGGGGCACAGCGCCAATACCGGCGCCGATGAAGGATGCAGGATGCAGGATGCAGGATGCAGGATGCAACGTACGCAACCACAAAGCTGACCTTCCACAATCCCGTTTGACGTCTGTTACCCACGCTGCCGACAGCCACGGACAGGACGCCGCCCCGGCAAGGCCGTAAAATCAGCCATCTTCATTTGCCGGAATCGCTGCCATGGGCCTGCTGTCCTGGACCCCCAAGCCTGCCTCTGCCCTGGCCAATGGCGGGGTCATCGGCCCGGACGAGCGTCTGCCCTGGGCGCAGACCGGTTTGATGGGCATCCAGCACGTGGTGGCGATGTTCGGCTCCACCGTGCTGGCGCCGATCCTGATGGGCTTTGACCCCAACCTGGCGGTGCTGATGAGCGGCATCGGCACCTTGATCTTCTTTGCCATCACCGGCGGCCGGGTGCCCAGCTACCTGGGCTCCTCGTTTGCCTTCATCGGTGTGGTCAACGTGGCCACCGGTTACGTCGCCAGCCACGGGGCCAACGCCAACATCGGCCTGGCCCTGGGCGGCATCATCGCCTGCGGCGCGCTGTATGCGGCCATCGGCGTACTGGTGCAGCTCGTCGGCACCGGCTGGATCGAACGCCTGATGCCGCCGGTGGTGACCGGCGCGGTGGTGGCAGTGATCGGCCTGAACCTGGCCGCGATCCCGGTCAAGAACATGGCTGCCAACAATTTCGATGCCTGGATGCAGGCGCTCACCTTCCTGGCCGTGGCCCTGGTGGCGGTGTACACCCGCGGCATGGTCCAGCGCCTGTTGATCCTGGTCGGCCTGGTCATCGCCAGCCTGATCTACGTGGCCCTGACCAACGGCCTGGGCCTGGGCAAACCCTTTGATGTGAGCGGCATTGCCAACGCGCCGTGGTTCGGCCTGCCCAGCCTGCATGCACCGGTGTTCAACAGCCAGGCCATGCTGCTGATCGTGCCGGTGGTGCTGATCCTGGTGGCCGAGAACCTGGGCCACATCAAGGCGGTGACCGCGATGACCGGCAAGGACATGGACCGCTACATGGGCCGGGCCTTCATCGGCGACGGCGTGGCCACCATGGTCTCCGGCGCGGCCGGCGGCACCGGTGTGACCACCTATGCCGAGAACATCGGGGTGATGGCCGCCACCCGCATCTACTCCACCGCCGTGTTCCTGATCGCCGCCCTGCTGGCCGTGCTGCTGGGCTTCTCGCCCAAGTTCGGCGCCCTGATCCAGGCCATCCCGTTGCCGGTGATGGGCGGCGTGTCGATTGTGGTGTTCGGCCTGATCGCCATTGCCGGGGCCCGCATCTGGGTAGACAACAAGGTCGATTTTTCCGATATCCGCAACCTGGTCGTTGCCGGCATCACCCTGATCCTGGGCACCGGCGAGTTCACCTTGCGCTTTGGCGAATTCTCGCTGGGCGGCATCGGCACCGCCACCTTCGGCGCCATCGGCCTGTATGCCTTGCTCGGGCTGGGCAAACGGCGCTGAAATCCGGACTCGCCCCAGCCCGGCGGCTCTCCCGTGGGAGCGCCGCCCGGCGCGACAAACGCTGCGTCAGGCCCAGCGCGGCACCAGCTGCCCCGGGCGGTACACAAACCACGCGCGCTCATCCCCGGCGCTGCCGATCAACACACTGCCAACGCCCTGCGCTCAGAGCACCGGTGACATGGCCTGATCGCGCCCGGAGCGCATGTCCTGGGCCATGAAACCGATATCGTCGGCCAGCAGCAATCGCGGCGCGGCACCAGCGTGCAACTGCAGCAGGCCATAGCCGGGCCAGCCGCACGATGAGCCACTGCAAACGGTCTGGAACATCACCGCATCCCGGTCTGCCCAGCGCACCAGGGCGATCAGGCTGACGTGATCCATCTCCACTCCCAGGGCGCTGGCATCACCGTTGCAGGTGAGGCAACTGATGCCCGCATCCTGGTTGCGCAACACCCCCACGGTGCCGAAGCGGGTGTGCACCGCAGCCTGCCCGTCAAGCAGGCGTACCGCCGCGCTGGACACATCCCTGCCTGCATCCGTGCCCGCCATAGCCATTGCCGGCATGGCTGACGCCGCCGCTGATGCGTCCACGGCCGGGCTGCCGCACGCCGCATTACCCAGTACCAGCGCCGCCAGCATTGCCACCCTGTGCCTCCCTGCCATCGCCCTGCTCCACTGATGATCAACAGCCGGCAGGATGGCAGGCGCCACCGTTTGCAGACAGTCCACCATCGGGGGGATACCGCGTCGTTGCCGGGCCATGCTGCGGTGGCTATCAACGATCGTCAGCCGCTGCCTGCTGGCTGCACAGGCGGCAATCCACCCACTGCCCCAGCATGCCCGCCCGCCCCGCCTCGGTCTGCGTCCACGGCCGGTTGCTCCACGGCGGGTTGTGCCGCACATGCCGGCCATGCCCGCAGGCCAGTTCGGCCACCCAGTGCC
>JBJEWP010000169.1:0-4259 GCA_051885115.1 Stenotrophomonas sp.
ACTCGCTCCTCGCTGCTAACGGAAGACCACCGTGCGGTGGCCGTTGAGCAGGATGCGGTGCTCGACATGCCGGCGCACCGCCCGCGCCAGCACCTGGGATTCGGTATCGCTGCCCAGGCGGACCAGCTCGGCCGGGGTCATGGCATGGTCCACGCGGGCCACGTCCTGCTCGATGATCGGGCCTTCGTCCAGGTCGTCGGTGACGTAGTGGGCGGTGGCGCCGATGATCTTGACCCCACGGGCGTGGGCCTGGTGGTACGGCTGGGCACCCTTGAAGCTGGGCAGGAAGCTGTGGTGGATGTTGATTGCCTTGCCGGCCAGCGCCTGGCACAGGCGCGGGGAAAGGATCTGCATATAGCGGGCCAGCACCACCAGGTCGATGCCCTCGCGCTGCACCAGGTCGATGATCTGCTGCTCCTGTGCCGCACGGCTGGCCGCATCCACCGGCAGGTGGTGGAACGGCACGCCGTAGGAGCTGGCCAGCGCAGCGAAATCGGTGTGGTTGGAGACCACCGCGGCAATCTCCACGTTGAGCTGGCGGCTGTGGGCACGGAACAGCAGGTCATTCAGGCAGTGGCCCTGCTTGCTGACCAGCACCAGCAGGCGTGCCGGCTGGCGCGCATCGTGCAGCTGCCACTGCATGTCCAGCTGGTTTGACAATACGGCGAACTGCTCACGCACGGCCGGCAGCGATGCCTGGCCAAGGTCGAAATGCACACGCAGGAAGAAGCGCCCGCTCTCCTCGTCGCCGAACTGCTGGGCATCGAGGATGTTGCAGCCGGCCTGGAACAACAGGCCGGAAACGCGGTAGACAATGCCGGTGCGATCCGGGCAGGAAAGGGTCAGGATGTAATCGTTCGGGCTCATCGTCTGAAGTCTAGGGCAAGCAGATGCTGCTCTGCACAAAGGTCACCACTGCAACCGTTGCTGCCGGCTCAAGGCACATCACGCACGCACAGGCGCACCAGCCGGGCCACCAGCGGACGCACCAGCAGCACGCAGGCAAAGGCCACCGGCATCGCCAGTACATAGGCGCGTCCAACCCGGCGCGGCAAGCCCGCATCAATACCGGTATTGGCCACGGTGATCACCGTACACATCAGCAGCGCCATGATCGCCGCCATCCAGAAGGCGAACACCAGCGGCATCATCTTCGGCGGCAGCCGCCAGTCACGCCGGCTCATGCGAACACCCCGCGCGCAGTGCGCGGCTCGCAACGCCGGTATTGCGGGGCCGCGGTCACCGTGGCGCCCAGCGCGGCGGCGGCATGCCAGGGCCAGCGCGGGTTGTAGAGGATGCCGCGGGCAATGCCGATCGCATCGGCCTGGCCACTGGCAACAATGCCTTCGGCATGGGTCGGCTCGGTGATCAGGCCCACCGCGATCACCGGCATGGTCACCTGCGCCTTGATCGCCTGCGCCAGCGGCACCTGGTAACCCGGACCGACCGCAATCTGCTGGCGCGCATCCAGGCCGCCACTGGACACATGCAGGAAATGGCAGCCGCGCGCGTCCAGCACCCGGGCCAGTTCGATGCTCTGGGCCAGGTCCCAGCCGCCGGCCACCCAGTCGGTGGCCGAGATACGCACGCCCAGCGCCATGCCCTCGCCGACGGCAGCCTTGATGGCATCAAACACCGCCAGCAGCAGGGCCATGCGGTTTTCCAGGCTGCCGCCCCAGCGGTCGGTACGGGTATTGCTCAGTGGTGAGAGGAACTGGTGCAGCAGATAACCATGGGCGGCGTGCAGCTCGATCAGATCGAAGCCCAGCGCCTGCGCACGCAACGCGGCGCTGACGAAGTCGGCGATCAGTGCATCGATCCCGGCCGGGTCCAGCGCCTGCGGTGCAGCTTCGTGCGCGGCATAGGGCTGCGCACTGGCCGCAACGGTCTGCCAGCTGCGCGCATCATCGGCGGCCATCTGTGCCCCGCCCTCCCAGGGCCGGTGGCAGGACGCCTTGCGCCCGGCATGGGCCAACTGGATGCCCAATGGCATCGCCGACCACTGGCGGATGCCGGCCAGCACCGGCTGCCACGCCGCTGCGCAGGCCTCGTCCCACAGGCCGGTATCGGCCCAGCTGATGCGGCCATTGGCCTGCACCGCGGTGGCTTCGATGATCAACAAGCCGGCACCGGACTGGGCCAACTGGCCGTAATGCATGGCGTGCCAACTGCCGGCATGGCCGTTGTCGGCCGAGTACTGGCACATCGGCGCAATCACGATGCGGTTGGCCAGGCGCAACGGCCCCAGCGACAGCGGGGAAAACAGGTGACTCATGCGGCGCATCCGAAAACAGGCAAGCCACTATTGCAGCCTGCGCCTGCTGCCACCGCAAGCACTGGCGCTGCAACACGCTGTTGCCTTAGCCCAGCAGGAAGGCCAGGGCGGCAGCGCAGTCCTGCTCGAGCTTGAGCGTGGCCAGGTCATCGGCGCGGGTGGTGCCCTGGTTGAGGATGGCTACCGGCAGCCCGGCCTGCGCTGCGGCACGCACGAAGCGGAACCCCGACCACACCATCAACGAGGAACCCACCACCAGCACGCCATCGGCGGCGTCCAGATGGGCGTGGACGGCCTCCACCCGCGAGCGCGGTACCGATTCACCGAAGAACACCACGTCCGGCTTGAGCAGGCCGCCGCAGTGCAGACAATCCGGGACGCTGAAGCGGGAGAAATCGACCTCGTCCAGATCGGCATCGCCGTCCGGGGCAATCCCGGCCGGCAGTTGCTCCCAACCCGGATTGGCCGCCGTCAGGCGCTGCTGGAAATCCACACGCGTATTGCGCTGGCCGCATTGCAGGCAGATGACGCGGTCCAGCCGGCCATGCAGGTCAATCACATCGACACTGCCGGCCGCGCTGTGCAGGCCATCCACGTTCTGGGTCACCAGCGCCTGCACCTGCCCCTGCCGCTGCAGGGCCGCCAGCGCGTGGTGGCTGGCATTGGGCCGGGCCTGGCCAAAGCGCTGCCAGCCAACCAGGCTGCGCGCCCAGTAGCGCCGGCGTGCCGCCGGGCTGCCGGTAAAGGCCTGCCAGGTCATCGGCTGCGGCCGCTTCCAGGCGCCGGCCCGGTCGCGGTAATCGGGAATGCCCGATGCCGTGCTGATGCCGGCACCGGTAATCACCAGCAGGCGCCGGTGGGCAGCAATGAAGGCGGGAAGGGTCTGGGTCATCGACCCAGCCTGCCGCCTCACGCCAGTGCTGGCAAGCAGGCTCAGGCCTGGTCTGCGTCGTGGGTTGCCGGCATGCGCGGCACCGCCGTCGGATGACCGTCAGCATCCAGCGCGATCATCACGAACTCACCGCGGGTGCACAGCTTGCGGGTGCCGGTCTGCAGGTCTTCGGTGACCAGTTCCACTTCAACCTTCATCGAGGTGCGGCCCACCGAGACGATGCGGCCGATGGTTTCCACCATCTGGCCGACGCGGATCGGCAGCTTGAAATCCACCTGGTCCGAGCGGGCGGTCACCACGGTGCGGCGCGAGTAGCGGGCCGCGGCGAGGAAGGCGGCCTTGTCCATCCAGGCCAGGGCCTGGCCACCAAACAGGGTGCCCATGTGGTTGGTGTGGTTGGGGAACACGATCTCGGCCATGCGTACTTCCATTGGCGGATCGGTCTGCGGAATCGGGGTCATGTGATGTCTTCGCTGTGCACCGCGTGCCACGGTAAGCGATACCGCGGCACGGGGCTGTGTGGGGACTGCAATTTTACGCCCCCACCTGCTGAATACGGGCCAGCCGCATGTACAGCCATATTCAGCACGGGCATTTACCCGGCTCAGAACGCCATGTCGAAGGCCACCTCGCCCTGCACGCCGACCTGGTAGGCCGAGGCGCGGCGCTCGAAGAAGTTGGTCAGCTCCTGCACGTCCTGCAGCTCCATGAACGGCAGCGGGTTGCGCACGTTGTACTTGCGCGCCATGCCCAGCTTGGCGAAGTGGTTGTCGGCGCAATGCTGCAGGTACTGGCGCATGTCATTGGTGGAAATGCCGGCCACCCCGCCGGAGAGCACATCTTGCGCAAACTGCAGCTCGCAGGCGATGGCTTCCTCGAGCATCTGGTAGACCTGCTGCTCCATCTGCGCATCGAACAGGTCCGGCTCCTCGGCGCGGATGGTGCGCACGCATTCGAAGGCGAACTCCATGTGGCAGCTTTCGTCGCGGAACACCCAGTTGGTGCCCGAGGCCAGGCCGGGGAGCAGGCCGCGCGAACGGAAGTAGTACACATAGGCGAAGGCGGCAAAGAAGAACAGGCCTTCGATGCAGG
>JBJEWP010000170.1:0-4247 GCA_051885115.1 Stenotrophomonas sp.
GCATCCACCGGGATGCAGGCGCAGAACACGTTCTTGTCGCCGTGCACGTTGTCCACGCGGGCCACCGGCGGCCAGTACTTCTGCAGCTTCAGGCTTTCCAGCGGGAAGGCGGCCAGTTCACGGGCATAGCCGTGGTTCCACTCGGTTGCCGAAACATGGGCGGCGGTGTGCGGGGCGTTCTTCAGCGGGTTGTCCTCACGGTCCAGCTTGCCGGCTTCAATGTCGGCGATCTCGGCGCGGATCTGGATCATCGCGTCGATGAAACGGTCCAGCTCGGCCTTGGGCTCGGACTCGGTCGGTTCGACCATCAGCGTGCCGGCCACCGGGAAGCTCAGGGTCGGGGCGTGGAAGCCGAAGTCGATCAGGCGCTTGGCCACGTCCTCGGCACCGATCCCGGTGAGCTTTTCCAGCGGACGCAGGTCCAGGATGCACTCGTGGGCAACCAGGCCGTTGCGGCCGGTGTACAGGGTCGGGAAGTACGGAGCCAGACGCTTGGCCACGTAGTTGGCATTGAGCAGGGCCACCTGGGTGGCGCGGCGCAGGCCGTTGCCGCCCATCATGGTGATGTACATCCAGCTGATCGGCAGGATCGAGGCCGAGCCGAAGTTGGCCGCGCTGACCATGCCCACCGGGCCGTTGTCACCCAGCTTGCCCGGCAGGAACGGGGCCAGGTGCGACTTCACCGCACACGGGCCGACGCCCGGGCCACCACCGCCGTGCGGGATGCAGAAGGTCTTGTGCAGGTTCAGGTGGGAGACGTCCGAACCCCAGGCACCCGGGCCGGCCAGGCCGACCAGGGCGTTCATGTTGGCGCCGTCGGTATACACCTGGCCGCCATGGGCGTGGATGATCTGGCAGATCTCCACCACGTCCTCTTCGAACACGCCGTGGGTGGAGGGGTAGGTCATCATGATCGCGGCCAGGTTGGCCGAATGCTTTTCGGCCTGGGCGCGGATGTCGGCGATGTCGATGTTGCCGTTGGCATCGCACTTGGTCACCACCACCTTCATGCCGGCCATCTGGGCCGAGGCCGGGTTGGTGCCGTGGGCCGATTCGGGGATCAGGCAGATGTTGCGGTGCCCTTCGCCACGGCTGGCGTGGTAGGCGGCGATGGCCAGCAGGCCGGCGTATTCGCCCTGCGCGCCGGAGTTGGGTTGCAGGCTGACCGCGTCATAGCCGGTGCACTTGACCAGCATGGCTTCCAGGCCGTCGATCAGCTCCTGGTAACCGGTGGTCTGCTCGGCCGGGGCCAGCGGATGGATGCGGCTGAACTCCGGCCAGGTGATCGGAATCATCTCGGCGGTGGCGTTGAGCTTCATGGTGCACGAGCCCAGCGGGATCATCGTGCGGTCCATCGCCAGGTCCTTGTCGGCCAGCGAACGCAGGTAGCGCAGCAGCTCGTGCTCGGAGTGGTAGGTGTTGAACACCGGGTGGTCCAGGTAGCTGCTGGTGCGCAGCAGGCCGGCCGGCAGGGCATTGGCGGTGGCTGCATCGAGCGCGGTGATGTCGCAAGCCGCGCCGAACAGGCCAGCCAGGGTGACCACGTCGTCGCGGGTGGTGGTTTCATCCAGGCTGATGCTCAAGCTGCTGCCATCGATATGGCGCAGGTTGATGCCGGCAGCCACCGACTTGGCGTGGATGGCAGCGGCATCGACACCGGTGATGTGCAGGGTGTCGAAGAAATCATTGCCCACGCACACGCCGTTGTTGCGCAGCGCGGCCGCCAGGATGGCGGCATAACGATGGGTACGCAGGGCAATGCGCTTCAGCCCGGCCGGGCCATGGTAGACGGCATACATGGCTGCCATCACGGCCAGCAGTACCTGGGCGGTGCAGATGTTGGAGGTGGCCTTCTCGCGGCGGATGTGCTGCTCGCGGGTCTGCAGGGTCAGGCGGTAGGCGGGGTTGCCGTGGCTGTCGATCGACACGCCGATCAAGCGGCCCGGCATCGAGCGCTTGTAGGCATCGCGGCAGGCCATGAAGCCGGCATGCGGGCCGCCGAAACCGAACGGCACGCCGAAACGCTGGCTGTTGCCGATGGCGATGTCGGCGCCGAACTCACCCGGTGCGCGAAGCAAGGTCAGGGCCAGCAGGTCGGTGGCCACGGCCACCAGGCCCTGACGGGCGTGCACGGCTTCCACCAGGGCGGCGTGGTCTTCGACCTTGCCGTAGGTGTCCGGGTACTGCAGCAGCACGCCGAAGCTGTCCGTTTCCAGCGCCTGGGCCGGGGTGCCCAGCACCAGCTCGATCTCCAGCGGCTTGGCGCGGGTCTTGAGCAGCTCCAGGGTCTGCGGGTGCACCGCATCGTGCACGAAGAACACGTTGGACTTGCTCTTGGCCGAACGCTTGGCCAGAGTCATCGCTTCGGCCGCGGCGGTGGCTTCGTCCAGCAGCGAGGCATTGGCAATCTCCATGCCGCACAGCTGGGCGACCATGGTCTGGAAGTTGATCAGCGCTTCCATGCGGCCCTGGGAGATTTCCGCCTGGTAGGGGGTGTAGGCGGTGTACCAGGCCGGGTTTTCCAGGATGTTGCGGGCAATGACGTTGGGGGTGTGGGTGCCGTAGTAGCCCTGGCCGATGAAGCTGCGCAGCACCTGGTTCTTGCTGGCCACGGCGCGGATCCTGGCCAGTGCGTCGACCTCGGTCATCGCATCGGGCAGGTCCAGGGCATCGGCGGCCTTGATGGTGGCCGGCACGATGGCGTCGGTCAGGGCTTCCAGCGAGGAGTGGCCGACGACGGCGAGCATCTGCTCGATCTCGCGTTCATCCGGGCCGATATGGCGCTCGATGAAGGCACCGGCGTGTTCAAGGTCAAGCAGCGACGGGGTGTTCTGGGACATGGTCAAGGATCCAGGCAACTCAGCAGGGCAGGGGCTGGCCACAGCTGCCCGCGCGCAGGTGCGCAAGCGAGTAGCCGGGTGGCTCGCGGTTGCCCCTCTGTCCTTTTGCCTGAGAGTTTGGACGCGCGGCTGCGCATCTTGCCCCTTCGGCGCCGGGTTGTACCGGTCTCTCCAGAGTTGTGCTGCAAGTGGTATCGGGCCTGAGCGATTACGGGCGTTGCGCCTTCGGCAGCGGATGGACCCCGCTTCTCCCACCGTGTTGCGGGGGCAATTATAGCCCTGCAGGGCGGGGGCGGGAGGGTGCCATTGGGCATTCTGGCCAGGTGGGGGGCTGGAGCCGGAATGGCGAACGGGCGGCGTCAAGTGGTGACAGTGCCGTCTGCGGCAGGTCGCCCGGCATCTATTCGCCGGCGGGCCCCAGATTGTCATGGTCGTGCTTCGAGGCAGGGCCGGTTTTCGGGATCAGCAGCAGGTTCTGCGGCCAGCCGGCACGGTATGGTTGCCTGGGCTTTTGCGGAGGTGACATGAAAACAATGGTTTTCCTGCTGCTGTTTTTCCCGGCACTGTGCAGTGCTTCGGGAGTTTTGCAGGCCTGGTTTGCTCCGCCTCCGGCCGGAAGCAATATGGTTTCCCTTGTCCTGCGCAATACCGGCGATGATGACATCAACATTGTTGAGTACACCCTGCCGTGGTTGATGAAGGACGGCAAATTGATGAACTCGGCGGTGATGCAATTGACCACCCAGGATGGTCGCAGCGTGGGTTACCGGGGCGCTTTTCATGAGCCCGACTTGTCCGACCCCGAGCGCTTCGTCACGATCAAGCCTGGGGGTGAGAAACGCTACGATGCCGATATGTCAGTGAACTACGACATCGCACCGGGCCAGCTCTATCAGGTGAGTTCAGTGATGCGGATGAAGTATCTCGATCGCGCTCTTGCCCGCTACCCGGACAGGTCCAATGTCGTCCTGCGCTCCCTGTACCGGATTGCTGCGGCAACCCCGGCCGTTTTTGTGGCGGCTCCGGTTGCCTGCCCAGACACCGTTGCGGGCGAGGGCTGCTGATTCCGGTTCGGCAGCGGGGGGGGGGGCACTGGCTTGCACTTGCGTGTTGCTGCGCCGTCATGGCTGAGCCCTGGCAGTGGAGCGGTTGCCGACCGGCTGGCAGGGATATGCCGGATGATGCTCATTTGCACAGACCAGGTGGAGCTTCATGGCCGTCAAATGCACGGCCGAGGGCCGAGGGCCAGAGCGAGCGAGTGGTAAACGGGTCGGGGGGGCTTGGGGCGAGACCGGGATGATTGTCTGGACGCCAAAACGCCGCCGAGGGCGCCGGCGGCGTTTGTTTTGTCCGGCCCTGCCGGCCGGGGGAGAGAGTCCCGGCAGGCAGGGCGGCAGCAGGCTCAAA
>JBJEWP010000171.1:0-7835 GCA_051885115.1 Stenotrophomonas sp.
GATGCCGCCCGCCTGCTGGTGATTGCCTCGCCCAAGGTGGTGGCGCGGATCACCGAGGAGGAATCGGTGGCAGTGGCCGAGCTGGAGGAGTTTCTGGGCAAGAGCATCCACTTCCAGGCTGACGAGCAGTACCTGCAGGAACAGTTCGATGTCGTGCTGCTGTAAACGCGCAGGCACCGGGGAGGGCTGATGACCGTTCTACCGGCCATGCGCCGCCGTGCCGGGCGGGTGCTGCTGGCATGCCTGCTGGGCTGGTTGCTGAGCTGGGCTTTGCTGGTGTTGCTGGCTTGGCTGGTGTTGCCCTCGATTGCCTGGTCAGCTCCAGCGGTGGGCCAGTGGCTGGGTGAGCGGGCGCAGATGCCGGTACAGGTGCAGGCCGTGCGTTCACACTGGACCCGGCGTGGGCCGGTGCTCGAGTTGCAGGGCCTGGCCCTGGGCGATGGCGGCCAGGTCCAGGTCGGGCGTGCCCGCCTGCAGCTGGCCATCTATACCGGCCTGCTGCCCGGCCATGCCCTGACCCAGGTGCAGCTGGATGGGCTGGACCTGCAGCTGCGGCGCGCCGACGATGGCCGCTGGCAGATTGATGGCCTGGCCGCGACCGGGGCAGGCCAGGGCGATCCGCTGGACGCATTGTCGCGTCTGGGCGAGATCCAGGTGCGCGGGGCCCGCCTGCAGGTGGATGCACCGCAGCTGCAGATCCAGCGCACGATAGAACGGGTGGACCTGCGCCTGCGCGTGGACGGTGAGCGCGTGCGTGCCGGCCTGCATGGCTGGCTGGGTCAGGAAGATGCGCCGTTGCAGGCGGTGCTGGACATCGACCGCCAGCGCGGTGATGGCCGGCTGTGGACCGGCAGCCGGGCGCTGCAGCTGTCCAGCTGGCAGCCCTTGCTGCAGTTCGATGGTGCAACCCTGGCCGAGGGCAGGGGCCAGGCCGATGTCTGGCTGGATATTGGAAGCTGGCAACTGCAGCAGGCGCGGGCCCAGCTGCGGCTGGAGAAGCTGCAGTTGCAGGGGGCATCCGGGCAGCAGCTACAGCTGCAACAGGTGCAGCTGGGCGGTCGTTGGCAACGTCAGGGCGAGGGCTGGCAACTGCAGCTGCCGTTGCTGCGCATTGACGATGCGGCGATGGATGGCCTGCAACTGGCCTGGGGCGAGCAGATCCAGCTGCAGGCGCCGCGTCTGGCGCTGGGGCCGTGGCTGCAGCTGCTGGCACTGAGCGATCAGGTGCCGGCCAGTATCCGGCAGTGGCTGCGCCAGGCGCGGCCACAGGTGCAGTTGCAGCAGGTGGCCTGGCAGGGGCAGGCCCGCGGCCGCTGGCGTGGCCAGGCGGAGCAGGTTGAGCTGGAATTTGCGGCGGTGGGGACCGCGCCTGGGGTAAGAGGCCTGGGCGGGCAGGTGCAGGCCGACGAGCAGGGCATTGAAATCCAGCTCGATGGCCAGCGTCAGGTGCAGTTCGACTGGCCGACCGGCTTCGGTGTGACCCATCAGTTGACCTTCGACGGCCGGGTCGGCATCTGGCCGGAGCAGGACGATTGGCAGGTGGCCACCACTGCCCTGCGCGTGCAGGGGACCGACTACGGTGCCTGGCTACGCGGTGGCATGCGTTTGCATGCCGATGGCCGGTTGCCGCGGATGGATCTGGCGGCCGAGCTGGACGATGCGCCGATGACCGCAGCCAAGCGTTTCTGGGTACGCTCGAAGATGAGTCAGGGCGCAATCGACTGGCTGGATGCGGCCCTGGTCGGTGGCCATATGCGTGACGGCCAGGGCCTGGTCAGCGGTGAGCTGGCCGACTGGCCGTTCGATGGCAACGATGGCCGTTTCGAGGCACGTGCGCGCATTGATGACGGTGTGGTGCACTTTGCCGATGGCTGGGATGACCTGGCCGCTGTCGATGGAGAAGTGGCCTTTGTCGGGCCGGGCTTCGAACTCAGTGGCAACGGCCGGCTGGGCCAGGTGCCGGTGCCGGCCTTCAGCGCCCGCATCGAGCGTTTTGGCCAGCCGCACCTGCAGGTGCGGGCGCAAGGGCAAGGGCAGGCCGAATCGCTGCTGCAACTGCTGCGTCGCAGCCCGTTGCATGCCGATTACGGGGCAACCCTGGATGCGCTCAGCGCCCAAGGGCCGGCCCGCGTGGGCTTCCGTCTGGACCACGCGCTGGGCCATGGCGAAGCCCGGGTGGCCGGCACGGTGGATCTGGATGGGGTGAAGCTGGCCGAGCGTCGCTGGGACCTGGCCCTGGAACAGGTGCGCGGCCAGGCCGAGTACAGCAACCAGGGCTTTGCCGCCCCACAGTTGCGCGCCCGCCTGCAGGGCGCGCCGGTGGCGGTATCGTTGCGCGCCGGCGGCCATGGCCTGGACAGCAACCAGGTGTTCCAGGCCCGTTTGGACGGCGAGCAGGCGGTCACCGACCTGCTGGCACGGGCGCCCGAGCTGGGCTGGCTCTCGCGCTACCTGCAGGGCCGTTCGCAGTGGCAGATCGGGGTGGACGTGCCGCGTGATGCCGGCAGCAACGGCCGGCCGATGGCGGTGCTGTCGTTGAACTCGGACCTGCGTGGTACCCGGATGAACTTGCCGGCACCGCTGGCCAAGGCGGCCGATGCCAGCCTGCCTACCCAGGTGCGGGCACCGCTGCCGATGGGCAGTGGGCCGCTGGAAATCAGTTTCGGCCAGCGTCTGGGCCTGCAGGTGGAGTCCCGCGCGGCTGGCACTGCCGTGCTGGCTACCTTGGGCAGCAGCCGTGCCCTGGGGCGATTGCCGGACAGTGGCCTGAAGGTCAACGGGCGGACGGCCCGGCTCGATGCCCTGGCCTGGCTGGCGGTGGCCAAGGGCGACCACGGGGATGGGCAAGGCCCACGAGCGGCCAGTAACAGCGATGACGACACGGGTCTGGTGTTGCGTGAGATCGACCTGCAGGCTGAACAGCTGCTGCTGGCTGGCGGCCAGTTCGCACAGACCCGCCTGCGCCTGACCCCGGGCAACGCGCGGGTGGCGGTGCAGCTGGACGGGCCCAGCCTGGCCGGCAGCCTGGTGGTGCCCGATGCCCAGGGGGCGACCGTGGTCGGCCGCCTGCAGCGGCTGCATTGGCGTGCCGATGGCGCAACCGCAACCGCAGCCTCCGGCAATGACAACGAGCCGTCCGCAGCCAGTGCCTTCAACCCGGCCGCCATTCCGCCGCTGGCGCTGGACGTGGCCCAGTTGCAGGTCGGCGAGCGCGCGCTGGGCAGTGCCCTGTTGCGCAGCCGGCAGCTGGCCGATGGCATCCAGGTCGATGTGCTGCAGCTGCGCAGCCCCGGCCAGGCCATCGATGTGCAGGGCAGCTGGCGTGGCAGCGGGGCACAGGCCCGCACCCAGCTGCAGGCCCAGGTAAACAGCCAGGATTTCGGCCAGTTGTCCGGCCAGCAAGGGCAGCTGCGCGGTGGCCAGGGCACGGCCGTGCTGCAGGCACAGTGGGCTGGCGGGCCGCAGGATTTCAGCCTGGCCGGCCTGCACGGCAGCCTGCAGCTCAACGCCCGCAACGGCCAGCTGCTGGAAGTGGAGCCCGGCGCCGGGCGGGTGCTGGGCCTGCTCAGCCTGACCCAGCTGCCGCGGCGTATGCTGCTGGATTTCCGCGACCTGTATTCCAAGGGTCTGGCCTTCAACGAGGTCAAGGCCGAGGTTGGCTTTGCGCGCGGCATCGCCCGCAGCCAGGCGATCAGCATCGACTCGGCAGCGGCGCAGATCCGCATTGCCGGCCAGGCCGACCTGGTGGCGCAGACCTTCGACCAGACGGTGGAGGTCAGCCCGCATTCGGGCAACCTGCTCACCGTGGTTGGCGCGGTGGCTGGTGGCCCGGTCGGGGCGGCGGTGGGTGCGGCAGCCAACGCGGTGCTGGCCAAGCCGCTGGGCGAGCTCGGCGCGCGCACCTACCATGTCAGCGGGCCGTGGAAGGAGCCCCAGGTACAGGTGCTCGAGCGCAATGCGGCGCGCCCGCCGGCAGCACCGGCACGCGCGGCGGACACGGACAATGAATCACGACGGGATTGAGATGACTGACAACATGCTCGGCCTGGCCCAGCAGCGTCTGCTGCTGCCGTCAGGCCTGGACCTGGACCACCTGCACACCACCCTGGGCCAGCTGCTCGGTCCGGGTATCGACTTTGGTGACCTGTACTTCCAGCACGCCCGGCGCGAAAGCTGGAGTGTGGAGGATGGCATCGTCAAGGACGGTGCCCATTCCATCGAACAGGGGGTGGGGGTGCGGGCGATCGCCGGCGAGAAGACCGGCTTTGCCTATTCCGATGACATCGCCCCGGCGGCCCTGCTGGAAGCGGCGCGCTCTGCCCGGGCCATCGCCCGCAGTGGCAACAGTGCCCGCGCCCATGCGCTGCAGGCGCGCGGCAGGATGGACCTGTACCCGGCCATCGACCCGGTCGATGGCATGGACAACACCAGCAAGGTGGAGCTGCTGCGCCGGCTGGACCGCTACCTGCGCGCCGCCGATGCCCGCGTGCAGCAGGTGATGGTGAGCCTGTCCGGCGGGGTGGATACCGTGCTGGTAGCGCGCAGTGACGGTGTGCTGGGGGCCGACGTGCGCCCGCTGGTGCGCCTGAACGTGCAGGTGATCGTCCAGCAGCAGGGCCGCCGCGAATCCGGCTATGCCGGTGGCGGTGGCCGTTACGGCTATGCCGAGCTGTTTGCCGATGGCCGCCCCGAAGCGCTGGCCGACGAGGCCCTGCGCCAGGCCCTGGTCAACCTGGAGGCGATCCCGGCCCCGGCCGGGGTGATGCCGGTGGTACTTGGTGCCGGCTGGCCGGGTGTGCTGCTGCACGAAGCGGTCGGCCACGGCCTGGAAGGCGACTTCAACCGCAAGGGCACCAGCGTGTATGCCGGGCGCATTGGCGAACAGGTCGCAGCCAGGGGGGTGACCATCGTCGACGACGGTACCCTGGCCGGGCGCCGCGGCTCGCTCAACATCGATGACGAGGGCCAGCCGACCCAGTGCACCACCCTGATCGAGGATGGGCGACTGGTCGGTTACATGCAGGACAGCCACAACGCCCGCCTGATGGGCATGGCACCCACCGGCAACGGCCGGCGCGAATCGTTCGCCCACCTGACCATGCCGCGCATGACCAACACCTACATGCTGGCCGGCCAGCACGACCCGCAGGAGATGATCCGCTCGGTCAAGAAGGGCCTGTATGCGGTCAACTTCGGCGGCGGTCAGGTCGACATCACCTCGGGCAAGTACGTGTTCTCGGCCACCGAGGCCTACCTGATCGAGGACGGCCGGGTCACCGCGCCGGTGAAGGGTGCCACCCTGATCGGCAACGGCCCGGAAACCATGCAGAAGGTAAGCATGATCGGCAACGACCTGGCCCTGGATGCCGGCGTGGGCATCTGCGGCAAGGACGGCCAGAGCGTGCCGGTGGGGGTAGGCCAGCCGTCGTTGTTGATCGACGGGCTGACCGTTGGCGGCACCCAGGCCTGAGTGCCGCCGTGGCCGGATCAGTCGTCCAGCGCGTCGTCTACGTCGTCGATATCCTCGTCGTCGACGTCATGGCCATGATCCGGCGCTTGCCCGGCATCGTGTCCAGACAGCGCTTCGGCATCGGCGTCGTTGGCAGCCACGGCCGCCGCGCCGGTCAGCACCATCAGCTCGCGCAGCACCTGGTACAGCTCGCGGAAGGCGCGCGGCGGCTTGTTCCTGGCCTTTTCGGCCACCGCGTTGCGCACCAGGGTGCGCAGCTGCTGGCGGTCGGCCGCCGGGAACAGGGCAACGAACTCGCCCAGCGCGGCATCGCCCTGGGCGATCAGGCGGTCACGCCACTGCTCGACCCGGTGCATCTGCGCCACTTCGCGGCGGCTGACTTCGCTGGTCACATCCAGTGCATCGCGGATTGCCTGCAGGGTGGCGTCTTCCTCGCGGCGCATGTGCTTGGCCAGGAAGGCCAGCTGGCGCTTGCGCGCGCCGTGCGAGGTGATGCGCTTGGAGTACTCGATGTGCGGCAGCAGGTCCTCGGGGATCGGCAGCTTGGCCAGCTGGGCGGCGGTCAGGCCCACCAGCTGCTCGCCCAGGGCCAGCACTTCCAGCGCCTGGCGGCGGTTTTCGCTGCGGCTGATGTCCAGATATTCGCCGGTTTCTTGGTCTTTTCCACGCATCGTCAAACGTTTCCGTCAATCCATGGCCCGGCTGTTGCCAGGCCCAACGCACACAGGATAAAGCATTGAACCCGATCGCCCTGAACACGGACAGCGCCGATGACAGCGCGCAGCGCCTGGAGCGGCTGTCCGACACTGCCCAGCGCATGCTCGCGCGCGCCCGCCAGCTGGGAGCCAGCCAGGCCGAGGTCAGCTGCAGCGAGGACAGCGGGCTGGAAGTGAATGTCCGCCTCGGCCAGGTGGAAACGGTGCAGTCCAGCCGCGACCGCGGCCTGGCCATCACCGTGTATTTCGGCCAGCGCCGTGGCAGTGCTTCCACCGCCGACCTGGCCGAGGGCAGCATCGATGCCACCGTTGCCCAGGCCTGCGCGATTGCCCGCTACACCGAGGACGACCCGGCCGCTGGCCTGGCCGACGCCCAGGCCATGGCCAGCCACTTCCCCGACCTGGACACCTGGCACCCGGCTGCACCTGACGCCGAGGCCGCGCTGGAACTGGCACTGGCCTGTGAGCAGGCAGGACGTGATGCCGACAGCCGGATCAGCAACTCCGATGGTGCCGGCGTGTCGAGCAACACCAGCCTGGCGGTGTATGCCAACTCGCACGGTTTCGTCGGGGCCGAGCGCAGCTCCAGCCACAGCCTGAGCTGTGCGCTGATTGCCGGCCACGGCGATGGCATGCAGCGCAATGGCTGGTACAGCGCCGCGCTGGCCTTTGCCGACCTGTGGACACCGCAGCAGGTCGGGCGTACCGCCGCCGAGCGCACCGTGGAGCGGCTGGCGCCGCGTTCGCTCACCACCGCGCAGATGCCGGTATTGTTCGCCCCGGAAGTGGCCCGTTCGTTGATTGCCCACTTCGTGGCTGCTGTTTCCGGCGGCTCGCTGTATCGCAAGTCCAGCTTCCTGCTCGACAGTGCCGGTGAACAGCTGTTTCCGGACTGGTTCGCCATCGAGGAGCGGCCGTTGCTGCGGCGCGGCTGGCGCTCCACCGCCTTCGATGGCGAGGGCGTGGCGACGCGTGATTCGGTGCTGGTGGAAGCCGGCGTACTGCAGCGCTATGTGCTCAGCAGCTATTCGGCACGCAAGCTGGGCCTGCATACCACCGGCAATGCCGGCGGCGTGCACAACCTGCAGGTCCGGGCCAATGCCGGCAGCCTGGAACAGATGGCCGCGCAGATGGGCCACGGCCTGCTGGTCACCGAGCTGATGGGCCAGGGGGTCAATGCGATCACTGGCGATTATTCGCGTGGCGCAGCCGGCTTCCTGGTGCAGAACGGCCAGATCAGCCATGCGGTGGATGAAGTCACCATTGCCGGCAACCTGCGTCGCATGTACCAGGGCATCGTGGCGGTCGGCAATGATGTCGATCCGCGATCCTCGTTGCAGGTCGGGTCGATTCTGGTCGATCAAATGACCGTGGCGGGCAATGATTGAGTATGCTTGTGTTCAGTCGCGCTGCACTGCCGCATGCGCTGACCGATTCCTTCCATCTGTCATCTAGTCTCCAGGGAATGCCATGACTTCGTACGACACCCCAACCCCGCCGCCGCCGACCAACAGCGGTGATGACAACAATCTTGCCTTGCTGGTGCACCTGTCGGGCATCATCCTGAGCTTCATCGTGCCGCTGATCGTGTGGCTGGTGAACAAGGACAACCCGAACAAGGCCTTCCTCAATGACCAGTCCAAGGAAGC
>JBJEWP010000171.1:7935-32917 GCA_051885115.1 Stenotrophomonas sp.
GCGGTGCACGGCCAGGTGGGCCAGTGCGCGCAAGGCATCGGTGTTGCCGGCCTGCTGGGCCAGGCTGGCCAGCATCTGCTGCTCCAGCTGCTGCAGGTAGGCGCGGGCACCGTCCAGGCCAAGCAGGGCCGGGTAGGTGGATTTGTCCTGGGCCACATCCTTGCCGGCGGTCTTGCCCAGGGTGGCGGTGTCGGCCTCGATGTCCAGGATGTCATCGCGCACCTGGAAAGCCAGACCGAGCAGGTCGGCAAAGTGGTCCAGCGCGCTCAGGGTGGGGGCATCATCGCTGCCGGCCAGGGCGCCCATGTGTACGGCCGAGCGGATCAACGCACCGGTCTTGAGCCGATGCATGCGTTCCAGCTCGGCCTGGCTTTGCAGACGGCCGGTGGCGTCGATGTCCAGTGCCTGGCCACCGCACATGCCCGGGGCACCGGCAGCGGCGGCCAGCGAACGCAGCCAGCCCACAGCCACGGCCGGGGCAACTTCGGCGCTGGCCAGCAGCTCGAAGGCACGCGCCTGCAGGCCGTCACCGGCCAGGATCGCGGTGGCCTGGTCAAAGGCGATGTGGGTGGTCGGCTGGCCGCGGCGCAGGCTGTCATCGTCCATCGCCGGCAGGTCGTCATGCACCAGCGAATAGGCATGCACCATCTCCACCGCTGCGGCCGCCGTATCCAGGGCCTCGATGGCCGCGCCGGTACAGCGCCCGGCGGCATACACCAGCAGCGGACGCAGGCGCTTGCCTCCCCCCAGGACCGAGTAGCGCATGGCCTGGTGCAGGCGTTGCGGGGAGCTGGCAGGGTCGGGCAGGGCGGCCTGCAGCGCAACTTCGACGCGGTCGCGCCACTGGGACAACAGCAGGTCGGTACTCATGCGCTGGGGGGATCGAAGGCGACGGCGGTTTCCGGCTGGGCCGGGTCATTGAGCAGGTTCACCCGCAGCTGGGCCTGTTCCAGCGCTTGCTGGCATTGCCGGTAGAGGGCAACGCCGCGTTCGTAGGCGGACAGCGACTGTTCCAGCGGCAGTTCGCCGCCTTCCAGGGTGGCGACCAGTTGTTCCAGTTCCTGCAGCGACTGTTCGAACTGGGCGACCGGAGATTCGGGGGTAGGGGACTTCTTGGCCATGGGCGCCAGTGTCGATGGCGAGGCGGTCGGGGTCAATCCGTGCTGCTGGCCACCGGGGCATCGGGCAGCTGCTGCAGGGTTGCCCCGTTGGCCACCAACGGCGGGGAAAAGCCCTGCGCACGCAGCAGCGTGCCGACGGCCAGCAGTTCATCGCCATCCCACAGCAGCGGCAGCCAGAGGCGTTGCCATGGCGGTACGGACAGCTGCTGCAGGCAGTCCTTCAACGCGGTGTGGTGGTCGCGGCCAGGCAGGCGCAGGCGTTCGCCCCCGTGGCGCAGGCTCACCCGCAGCGGCCTGGAAAAACCGGCCGCCCCCTGCAGCCGCCAGTGGCTGCCATCGGGCAACGCCAGGGGCTGATGACCATCCCACAGGGCTTGCCAGTCTGCGGCGGGGCTGGGCAACGGCGGCAGCAGGTACAGCGCATCGCGCCAGCGTCGCAGTTGCCAACCACCGGCCCAACCGATGCCGGCCTGACGGTCATGGCCGGCACCCAGTACCTGGGCGTCCAGCGCTTGATGCAGGTGGCCGGGCAGGGGAGGGGCGTGGCGCTGCTGCAGCCAGCGGCGCAGCAGACGGGCCCGCTGCGTCTGCTCCAGGGTCAACAGGGCGGTCACAGGCAGGTGGTCGGCGCTGCCGGCGGCAACCAGCTGGTCGAGCAGCTGCTGGTCGCGTTGCAGCAGCAGGGCGCTGTCCTGGCCACTGCGCTGGGCGCTGAGGGCCAGCGCGGCGGCAGCCTGTGGCCAGCGTTGCTGCAACAGTGGCAACACCTGCTGGCGCAGGAAGTTGCGGTCAAAGGCGCTGCTGTCATTGCTGGGGTCATCAACCCAGCGCAGCTCGTGTTGCCGGGCATAGGCATGCAGGGCGCTGCGCGGCTGGTCCAGCAGCGGGCGCCACAGCCGGTGCGGGCCGAGCTGGCTGAATACCTGCATGGCCGTCAGGCCATCGCTGCCGGAGCCGCGCAGGGCACGCAGCAGGAAGGTTTCGGCCTGGTCGTCCTGGTGATGGGCCAGGGCCAGCCACTGGCCCGGCTGCAGGGTGTTGGCAAAGGCCTGACGGCGGGCCTGGCGGGCTGCCGCCTCCGGCCCCTGGCCCTGGTTGTGCACCTGTACGCGCACGGTTTGCAGTTCGATGCCCCAGGCGTCACAGACCTGCTGGCAGTGCGTCGCCCAGACGTCGGCCCCGGCCTGCAGGCCGTGGTGCACATGCAACGCACGCAGGCCGGTGGCACGAATGGCCGGGTTGCTGGCCAGCCAGTGCAGCAGCACGGTTGAATCCAGGCCGCCGCTGAAACCTACCAGCAACGGGGCTCCGGGAGCAGGGGCAGCGGGTGGCAGGGCAGTGGACACGGGCAGGCTGGGAGCGGCGACGCCGGGCAGTATCGCCGCTGCGCTGCCGCCGGTCACGGCAGAGGCTGGCCGAGCAGGTTGATGCGCCAGTGACGGCCACCGAGCAGTGAATGCTGGCCGTCGGCGCTGGCTGGTACCGCCCGGCAGCCCTGACAGACCCCGGCGCTGCCGCTGTCCGGGTCAAACGGCAGGGCGCCATCGAACTGCGGG
This sequence comes from Stenotrophomonas sp., assembly GCA_051885115.1. GTDB lineage: Bacteria > Pseudomonadota > Gammaproteobacteria > Xanthomonadales > Xanthomonadaceae > Stenotrophomonas. Next base: position 10,613 of record JBJEWP010000171.1, read on the forward strand.
GCAATGCGCTGGACCAGGTCATGGTCGTAGTAACCGTAGCGACCAGCAACGATGCCGCGGACCAGGCCGAGCTGGAAGTCATCCGGGCCGTTGTCCAGCGTGGGCACCTGCAGCAGGCGGCCATTGCGGTGCACGTAGTAGAAGTCGCCCTCGGCCAGGATTACCGCCAGACCGTCGGCATCATGGTCCAGCCGTGAGCGCGCTTGGGCATCAAGCACCGGGTGCCCCGCCAGCAGGTGGCAGCCGGGCAGGGGCTGCAGGCCATCGTCGAGCAGCTGCCGGCAGCTGGCAGCGGCCAGCGCCGGCAAGGTGGTCAGCAGGAGGCCGCCGCACAGGGCAGCGGCCCACCGTGGGGCGGCAGTCAGCGTCTCAGCGTGCATCGGCCGCCGGCTTCTGGAACTGCTCAGGCCGCGGCAGGGTCACCGGCACGCCATTGGCGTCACAGTTGCCGGCATCGCACATGGCCTGGCGCAGGGCCGGGGTGGCCTGGATGATCACGTGGTGGATCGAGTTCTGCTCGATCGTGCCGTACAGCGCCTTGCTGCCGGGGCCACGTGCCCAGATGCCCACATCCTCGCCGCCATGGGTCTCGCTGGTCATTGGCACCAGGGCTTCCTGCAGGTAGTCCGGAGCGGTGGTGTCCACCTCGGTCAGGTCCGGGCGGCCAACCGACGGCTGTACCTGACGGGCGCGGTGCGGGTGGCTCTTGGGGCCGGCCGGTTGCTCGGCACTGGCACCGGTGTAGCCCGGGCCGTTGGCATAGCTCAGGGTGGTGTAGGGCAGGCCGAGGGCATCGCGGGCCAGCTGCAGGGGGCCATCGCCATCCTCGCCACCGTGGTCGCGGGCCTTGCCCAGGATCGGGTTGCCACGGGTCGGGTAACCGACGAAGTTCAGGGTGTGCGAGTGGTCGGCGGTGACGATGATCAGGGTGTCGGCCTCGTCGGTGGCCTGGACGGCGGCACGTACCGCATCGGACAGGGCCACGGTGTCGCTCAACGCGCGGTAGGCATTGCCGGCGTGGTTGGCATGGTCGATCCGCGCTCCTTCCACCAGCAGCACGAAGCCCTTGTCCTGGCGCGACAGGTTGGCAATCGCGGCGCGGGTCATCTGCGCCAGCGACGGTTCGCCGGCAGCATCAGCGGCGCGGTCATGCTCGTACTGCATGTGGTCCGGCTCGAACAGGCCCAGCAGCGCCGGAGCGGTGGCCGCCTCGGCCAGGAACTGCTGCTGGTTCCACACATAACGCCCGGCCGGGTTGGCGGCCTGCCATTCGCTGATCAGGTTGCGGCCATCGGTGCGCCGGCCCTTGACCTGCGGGTATTCCGGGTCGGCCACCTCGGTGGGGGTGAAGTAGCTGCGGCCGCCGGCCAGCAGCACCTGCGGGCCACGGCCGTAGCGCGGGGCATCGAGCAGCTGCTGGGCAATGTCGCGGCAGCCTTCGGCCTGGGCCTGGGCCGGCACGCTGGCTTCCCAGTTGCGCTCCGGGCTGTGCGCATAGGTGGCCGCCGGGGTGGCGTGGGTCAGGCGCGCGGTGGTGACGATGCCGGTGGCCAGGCCGGCGCTGTCGGCCAGCTGCAGCCAGCTGAGCACCGGCTTGGTCAGCGAATCGGCGCAGTCAAGGCGCTTGCCGGCCGAGACCCCGATTGCGCCCATGTGGGTCTTCACCCCGGAGGCAATGGCGGTCATGGTGCCGGCCGAGTCCGGGGTCTGGGCGTCGGTGTTGTAGGTCTTGGAGAACGCGGTGGCCGGGAAACGCTCCCAGCTGAGCAGGTTTTCCTCGCCCGGCGCACCGTTGCGCTGGCCTTCGAAGATGCGCGCGGCGGCCACGGTGGTCAGGCTCATGCCATCACCCAGGAACACGATCACGTTCTTGGCCTGGCCGGACATCGCGCCGCGGGCGGCCGCTTCGGCTGCACCGTGGGTGTACCACCACTGTGGTGTTTCACCATCGGGGCGGGTGATGGCCGGCACCGGCACGCTGATGGCCGGCGGTGCATGGCCGGCGCTGGTGGTGCCGGGCGGGTTGCTGGCGCAGGCACCCAGGAGCAGCGAGGACACGGCGGTGGCCAGCAAGGCAGTACGGGACATGGCATCAGGTTCAGTTGCAGGGGCAGCCATTATGGGCTGCTTGGACGACAGTGGTGATACAGCGCTGTTCCAAAAATGGCGTTCTGATGCGCCGGGTCATGCGGTATCGTGCACCGTTGGCAACAAGGACCTCCCTATGAACCTGTTTTCCGCCTGGCTTGCACGCCCTTTCTGGCAGCGCGTGGTCACCGGTTTCGTGCTCGGTGCACTGGCTGGCTGGCTGATGGGGCCGGCCGCGGCGCAATGGTTCGGGCCACTGGGTGAGCTGTATGTCACCCTGATCAAGATGATCGCGGTGCCGCTGGTGTTCTTTGCGGTGATCAATGCGGTGTCTTCGCTGCACGGGCAGAAGTCCGTGGCCGCCTTGGGCGGGCGCACCTTTGTCTGGTTTGTGGTAACCGCCGCGCTGGCGGTCGGGGTGGCCTTTGCCGTGGGCAGCGTGCTGCAGCCGGGCAATGGCCTGATTGGCCTGGCCGCCGACCCGGAGTGGGTCCCGCGCGATGTGCCTTCCATCGGCCGGGTGCTGATGGATGTGGTGCCGTCCAACGTGTTCTATGCCATGACCAGCATCGGCACCAAGGTCAATGCCGCCGGGGAAACCGTGCTGGCGGCCGGGCGTGGTTCGATCCTGCCGGTGATCTTCTTTGCCGGCCTGCTCGGTTTTGCCATGGTCAGGCTGGGCGACAAGGTCAGCCTGGCCCGGCAGCTGGTCGGCCAGCTGGCCGAGGTGATGATCCAGGTCACCCGTTTCGTGCTCCAGCTCACCCCGATCGGCACCTTCGGCCTGATCGCCGGCCTGGTCGGCAGCTATGGCTTTGAAAAGCTGCTGCCGTTCGGCAACTTCGTGCTGGCCCTGTACGTGGCCTGCGCGCTGCACATCGTGGTGGTCTATGGCGGCCTGCTGCTGGCCCATGGCCTGAACCCGCTGAAGTTCTTCCGCGGTGCGGCACCGGCGATGCAGGTGGCCTTTGTCAGCTCCTCCAGCTTTGCCTCGATGCCGGTGGCCATGCGTTCGATCACCGACAACCTCGGGGTCAACAAGGACTACGCCGCCTTTGCCGTGCCGCTGGGGGCAAGCATCAAGATGGACGGCTGCGGGGCGATCTTCCCGGCCTTGTGCGCGGTGTTCATTGCCCAGTACACCGGGGTGCCGCTGACCCCGGAGCAGTACGTGGTGATCCTGATTGCCTCGGTGCTGGGCAGCTTCGGTACTGCCGGGGTGCCGGGCACGGCGGTGGTGATGGCCACCGTGGTGCTCAGCGCGGCCAACCTGCCGCTGGAGGTGATCGGCTACCTGTTCGCGATCGACCGCATCCTGGACATGATGCGCACCATGACCAATGTCACCGGGCAGATGCTGGTGCCGGTGGTGGTGGCGCGCGAGACCGGCCTGCTTGATACCCAGCAGTACCAGCGGGCGCGGGCGCCTGCAGACAGCCACTGAGCGCTGTCCACGCTTGGCCTGCAAAGAGCCGCCGTTCAGGCGGCTTTTTTGTGCCTGCCTGTGCAGCGTTGTCCGCTGGTGTACAGCTGTAACAGGGGGTGTAACAGGGCTGTTACAGCCTGCTGCAGGCCTTGTGCGGCGTACCCGTTGACGTGTTCATATGCGGTTTACCCGGTGGCGATGCTCAGCTCGCGTTGCATCCAGTGAGCACAGCGTGAGTACTGGTTTCATCTGCAAGCGGTTGAAAATAATGGAAATTAAAAGTTGGCACGCTAACTGCTGAGCTCTGGGGGGATTGCCCACGGAGCACGCCGATGTCCCTCTACCGCCCCTTGCTGCTGATCGTTGCCGGCACCGGCCTGGTGCTGTCTGCCGGTCTGGCCCAGGCCTCCGGAGCCCGTCAGGGGGTGACCCCGCGTCACGGCGAGATGGTCCTGCTGCGTGATGTCAGCACCCGTCCGGCTTACCGCATGCAGCCCCCGGGCATGGCCCTGATCGCCGATCCCTCTCCCCGGCGTGAACTGGCCCAGACCCTGGGTACCCCGGATGGCATGCAGGAACTGGATGAGCAGGACTACGCCAGCCTCGGCGCCAGCCCGCCAGCGGCGCTGGCACCGGCCAGCAGCAGTGTGGGCCGGATCACCGACCAGGCCCTGGGCCAGAGCCTGGGCCGGGTAACCGGACGTGATGGTGTGCTCTCCGGTGACCGTCTGGGTGGCGCGATTGCCGGCCCGACCGGGGCCATTGGCCGCACCACCGGTTCGCTGGCCAACACCATCACCGGTGCACTGGGGCAATTGCCGATGGGCCAGGCTGCCAGGACCGGAGGTGGGCCGTGAGCGTGCGTGCTGCCGCAGTGGCTGTGCTGACGATGCTGCTGCCCGGTGTTGTGGCGGCGCAGTCGGCCACGGCGGACGGCTACAGCCAGATGCTGGCCTACCTGACCCACAGCCGGCTTGATGGCCAGGTCCTTGCCGGTGCCAGCGGCTCGATCAAGCTCAACCAGGCCGCGGGCGACCTGAACCGGCAATACAACGGCCATGCCCTGGCCAGCGGCGACCAGGCCGCGGTGCAGGTGGCCATCAATCAGCGCGGCAACGATCGGCTTGCTGCCGATACCCCGCTGCAGGCCCGTGCCGAACTGGACGGGCAGGTTTTAGCCGGCGGCAGCGGGCTGGCCTCGATCAACCAGGTCAGCGGTCAGGCCAATGACCAGGCCAATGCCGTGGCGGTTGTGGCCAGCCCACAGCGGTCGGTGTCGCAGGCCCTGCTGCCGGCCGTACCCACCGCAGTGGCCTTGCGTCACCCCTCTGCGGCGGGCCTGCGCCAGGCAACGCTGGGCGCTGATGCCCTGCGCGGCTATGCCGGCGTACTGCAACTGAATCAGATAGCCGGCTCATTCAATGCCGTGGAGAACCGCCTGGGGCTCCACGTGCAGACCGGACCGTAAACCCACCCAGGCCATGTCGTAGTGCCCACTGTCAACGAGAGAGAAAACCATGAACGCGACGTATCGCAAGCATGCTGTTGCCTTGGCTGTTGCCGCAGTAATCGCCGCTCCGGCCGCCATTGCCGCACCCCCGGTGGTCAATGCCGAAGCCAACCTGGCCCTCAATGCCGAGGCCAACCTGCTGCTCAATGCCGAGGCCAATCTGCTCTACAACCGCACCGACACCCAGGTCCGTGACAGGGCCGAGTGGGAGCGCACCAGCCACGACTCGGCCACGGTGGAGCGCCACTACACCGAAACCAGTGACATCAACCACCAGACCACGGTCAACAGCGATACCGACATCAGTTACAACCACGTTGCCAACACCGACGTGCGTACCGAGGTCAATGAGCACGACGTCGGCGTACGCCTGCGCAAGGACCTGTCGCTGAGTTCGGACATCGCCTTCAGTGGTGAGCCGACCATCAGTGGTGACATTGAAATCGACTCGGCCGCCATTGCCGTGGTCGACAACCGCCAGAGCATCACCGGCAACCAGGCCAGCAACAGCCTGCTGGAAAACAATGCGGCCATTGGCGATGACGTCGCGGCCAATGCCTCGGGCAACCTGGGTTTCAACGTCGCCGCCGGTGACAACAACGCCCAGGACAACGCCGCCTCGCTGTCGGCTGCCGATGCCTCCTTCAGCTTCGGCATGGCCGATGCCGAGGTCTTCGTCAACCAGCATGGTTCAGGCAACAACACCGTCAACATGGGCGTGACCAACGCCGCAGGCCTGTCCGGCAATGCCTTCAATGGTGCGGCCGGCAACATCGGTGTCAACGTCGCCTCGGGCAACAACAACGAGCAGAAGAACGCCCTGGCCGCCTCGGTGGCCACCAGCGCCTATGCCCAGTCCTCGATCAGCTCCAACCAGACCTCCAGCGGCAACGCGGTCAACAACCAGGGCTACTTCGACGAGGTCAGCTCCACCACCACGGTCACCCTGACCGGCGGGGTGGCCGGCACCACCAGCAGCAGTGGCACCGGCAGCTACCAGGGCCGCGGCAACAGCTACCAGCAGAGCCACTTCTACGTGGACAACTGGACCGGTGATCGCCACGCCGGCGGCAGCCAGACCGGGCACAGTGACTGGGATGCCGACACCCAGGGCGCGGTGGACAATCCCTACCGTCCGGGCATTGGCGGCATGGCCTGGGATACCGACGAGGCTGGCAGCATCGCGATGGAAGAAATGGGCACGGCCGACCTCCAGGCCAGCCTGACCGGCACGGTGACCAGCACCGATTTCATCGCCGTGTATGCCACCAACAGCGCTGGCCTGAGTGGCAGTGCATTCGCCAACGCATCGGGCAACATCGGCGTCAACGTCGCCTCGGGCAGCGGCAACCTGCAGGCCAACAGCCTGGCCCTGGCCGTGGCCCAGCCGTCCAGCGGCGAGTAAGCGCAACACGCGGGGCATGGCGGTGCAAGGCCCCGCACGGTCTGAGACCCGGCACCACCGCCAGGTGCCGGGAATCGGGGTGCTCCTGCTCCCTCTCCCCCGGGAGCAGGGGCACCTGTCTTGGCGGCAACCCCGGATGTCCGGGATGTCGATGGCAACTCTTCGGGAGTGAGCATGAAGCACCGTGCATGGATCACTTGCCTGTTGTTGCTGCCGGTTCTGGCCACTGCGCAGACGGTGGGCTTTTCCGGTGTGCTGCCCAACGGGGCGCTGTACCAGGCCCCGGTGCAGAGCATGCAGCAGCAGCGCTACATCAACCTGGTGCGGCAGCAGACCGACTACAGCTGCGGCGCCGCGTCGCTGGCCACCATCCTGCGTTATGGCTATGGCCTGGACGTGGACGAGGACACGGTGATCCAGGGCCTGCTGGGCGTGGCCGACCCGGCGCTGGTGGCCCAGCGCGGCTTTTCCCTGCTGGACATCAAGCAGTACGTGCAGTCGCTGGGCATGCGCGGGCGCGGCTACCGGATCAACGAACAGCGCCTGCGGGCGTTGCGGGTGCCGGCGCTGGCGCTGATGGATGTGGCCGGTTTCCGCCATTTCGTGGTGCTCAAACAGGTGCATGGCGACACCGTGGAGGTGGCCGACCCGATCCTGGGCAACCGCAGCCTGAGCGTGGAGCAGTTCATGGCCGGCTGGCCCTCGCGGGCGGTATTTGTGGTGATCGGCTCGGGCTTTGACCGCAACACGGTGCTGCTGCAACCCACGCAGCGGCCCAGTGCGCGCAGCCTGCTGGCCCGTCAGGGCGTGCGGCCGCTGAGCGAGGCCGAGTTGCTGGACTTCGGTTTCAGCCATGCCGACCTGTTTTGAAATGCATCGTCAGGAGTCAGGGCAATGAACATGTGTTGTGGCAAACGCGCCGCGGGCGCAATGACCGTCCTGCTGGCCTCCCTGGCCGGCATGGCCAGTGCGCAGGCGCAGGCGACGGTGGAACAACCCCGCTTGCAGGAAATCAGCGATACCGAGCTGGCGTTGATGCGCGGCCGTTACACCCTGGCTGGCAACGCCGTGGCCTGGTTCGGGGTCAGCATGATCTCGCAGTGGCACAGCAGTGATGGCCAGCAGCTCTCGGCCGGCCTGCAGCTGGGGCTGGACATGCGCTCGGGCACGCCCAGATTCAGCTACCAGCCCACGGTCAGCATTGCCCGGATTGATGGCAGCGATGCCAGCGCGGACGGATTGGTACGGCAGATCGACAGCAGCGGGCTGGCCAATGCTTCCGGCTTCGTGCAGGCGGTGCAGCTGGCCGGTGATGGCAACCGGGTCAGCAACCAGGCGCTGCTGGTGGTGCGTGATGGCCCGGTGCCGGCCGGCGCTGACGGTACGGCAGCCGGCAATGCCGGCAGCCAGGCCGGGGCCGCCACGGCCCAGGCGTATGTGCAGGGCCAGCGAGCCGGGGTGATCCTGCAGCTGGCCGGGCAAGGGCAGGTGCAGCAGTGGCTGGGCAATGGCCAGGTCGGGCAGTCGGTGGCCCTGGCCAGCGATGGCAGCTGGGTCAGCAACCAGCTGCGTCTTGACGTGGTGCGCGGGCCGGCGCTGACCGGCAGCCCGCTGGCACTGAACGTGGCCCAGGCCCTCGGCAGCAGCCGTGGCCTGGCAGGCATTGGCGGGCCCTGAGCACCGGCATTGCCGGTGCGGCCCACACACAAGAGGCATTGATCATGAAACCACTGGCGATGGCGGCGCTGGTCAGTCTGGGCTTGCTTGCCAACCGGGCCATGGCCCAGGACGGCCACGCCGCAACGACGGACGGCGGCCAGGGTGAGGCTGGCAACGAGCAGCAGGTGCAGGCGCTGCTGGCGCAACTGGAGGCACTCAAGGCCAGCTACGCCCAGGAGGTACGCCGCCTGCGTGAACTGGACATCCAGGTACAGGCCCTGCAATCGCGGCTGGAAGGGCGCAGTGCGGCCCTGCCGGTGACGCAGCCGGCTGCTGCGGCCAGCGCGGCGGCTGTGCCGCCAGCGGCCAGCCCGGCGGCGGCCAACAGCGTCGAGCTGGCCAGCCAGGCCGGCACCGCAGCCGAGGCCGAGCAGGCGCGCAGCCAGAGCCTGCGCAGTGTCGATGACGTCAAGCAGCAGCAGGCAGCACTGTTCAACCGCCGGCTCAGTGTCGAGGCCGGCCTGGCCTACACCCGCTATGACCGCAAGCAGCTCACCCTCAATGGCTTCCTGGCCCTGGATGCGATCTTCCTGGGCAACATCGGCATCGAAAATGTCGAATCCGATACCGCCACCCTGAGCCTGGCCACCCGCTGGGGCATCAGCCCGCGGCTGACCCTGAGCGCGGAAGTGCCGTGGATCCAGCGCAAGACGGTCTACCAGAAGGGCGGTGCCGGCGGCTCGGCAGCGGCGATTGCCCAGCAGACCTCCAGCGGCGGCGGGCTCGGTGATGCGAGCGTCAGTGCCAACGTCAAGCTGCTGTCCGAGCGCGAGCGCTGGCCGGAAACCGTGCTTACCGCCGGCATCACCGCGCCGACCGGGCGGGAACCCTACGGCATGGACTGGCGGGTGATCGAGCGCGATGACGATGACTTCATCCGCTTCGCCATCCCCGGTGAGCAGCCCACCGGCAACGGTGTGTGGCAGGCCAACGTGGGCCTGTCGATGGTCAAGACCGCCGACCCGGCGATCCTGTTTGCCAACTTCGGCTACATCTACTCCCAGCGCGGCAGCTTCGATGACCTGGATTCCAACCCGCAAACGGTCAACCCCGGTGATGTGAAGCTGGGCAACGTGTTTTATGCCGGGGCCGGGCTGGCTTTTGCCTTCAACGAGCGCACCAGCCTGAGCCTGTCTTATTCCGGGCGATTCAACGCACGGGCCAGAACCCGCTACCGCGGCGGGGAGTGGGTCAAGGTGATCGGCAGTGACGGCAATGCCGGCACCCTCAACCTGGGCATGACCTATGCCATCAACCGCCACGCCACCCTGGTCACCCAGCTGGGAGTGGGGCTGAGCCCGGATGCACCGGACTTCAACCTGTCCTTCAAGCTGCCTTACGCCTTCTGAGCGCCGGTGCCCGGCTGGCGGGCAATGGCATGCCGCCGGCACAGGCGGTAGATGGTGACCCGCGAGATGCCCATCGCGCGGGCAGCGGCACTGATGTTGAAGTCATGCTCGTGCAGGATATCCAGCAGGGCCTGGCGTTCGGCCTGGCGGCGCGCGCCCTCCAGCACCCGCTTGCCCGCGGCGGGAAGCTCGCCGCCCGGTGCCAGTTCCATGTCCTGGGCCTGGATCAGTTCGTGCTCGCTGATCACCGCCGCGCGCTGGATCCGGTTGACCAGTTCGCGCACGTTGCCCGGCCAGGACCAGCGGGCCATCGCCGCCACGCATTCGCGGCTGAAGCCCCGGGCACGGCTGCCGTGGCGCTGGCGGAACTGCCGCAGCGCATGCTCGGCCAGCAGCAGGATGTCCTGGCCGCGCTCGGCCAGCGGTGGCAGCTGCAGGCGCAGCACGTTCAGGCGGTAATACAGGTCGTTGCGGAAACGGCCCTGGGCCACGGCCTGTTCCAGGTCGATATGGGTGGCGGCCAGCACCCGCACATCGACCCGGACCGGGGTATGGCTGCCGACCCGCTCCAGCGTGCCCTGCTGCAGCACACGCAACAGGGCGGTCTGCGCCTCGGCCGGCAGGTCACCGACCTCGTCCAGGAACACGGTGCCGCCATCGGCATGCTCGAACAGGCCCTGACGGCGGCTGTTGGCCCCGGTGAAGGCGCCACGTTCATGGCCGAACAGTTCGGACTGGATCAGGGTGGCCGGGATCGCGCCGCAGTTGATCGCCACCATTGGCTGCTGTGCCCGCGGGCTGAGCTGGTGCAGGGCATGGGCGGCCAGCTCCTTGCCGGTGCCGGTCTGCCCGGTGATCAGCACCGGCAGCTCGACCGGGGCATATTTGCGCAGGGTGCGGCGCGCGGCCAGCATCGGTGGGCTGCACCCGATCAGTTGCTCCAGCGGCGCAGCGCCGGCTGGCGAGGCCGGTTCGTGCAGGGCCAGCAGGGCCTGGGCCAGCTGCTCATCGTGCAGTGGGGCGTGCAGGGTCAGCTGGCATTGCCGGGTGAGCGGCAGCCAGCGGCGTTGCAGGTTGCCCGGCGCTTCGGGCAGCAGGCACAGGCAAGGCAGGCGCGGGCCATCGGCCACCAAGGCGAGCAGGGCCGGCAGGGCCTCCAGGCAGATCACCCGCAGGTCGAACAGCAGTACCACGTGGTCCTGGCCACGCAGGCCGGGGGCGAAGGGGGGCTGGCAGGGGTGCTCGCGCAGTGCCCAGCCTTCGGCGGACAGCCGCTGGCGGGTACTCTCAGGGCAGAGCCCGAACCAGATCAGGCAACGTGGTGCCTGCTGCGGCAGTGCATTCATTGCATTCCCCACCTCTCCAGCCATTGAGCACGGCAACCCGGCACACGGCTCTGTCGAGGACAGGGGGTCTGAGCGTACCGTGATGCCGATCACATTCAGCAGGCCCACCATACGCCAATGAAAAGGCCGCGCAAGCGCGGCCCGTTCAACCCGGTGAAACCGGTCTTACATTTCCACCCGGCGTGCGGACAGGTATTTGCCGCTCCAGTAACCACTGGCCAGGGTGTCCACGCGTACGTCCTTGCCACGGCTGGGCGCATGCAGGAAGCGGCCTTCGCCGACATAGATGCCAACGTGGTCCACGCGCTTGCCGTTGCGGCCGAAGAACACCAGATCACCCACGCTCAGCGCACCACGTTCGATGGCCTGGCCATTGGTCAGGCTGGCCATGTCGCGCGAGACCCGCGGCAGCTCGATGCCCAAGGCGGTACGGAAGACATAACTGACCAGGCCGGAGCAATCAAAGCCACTTTCCGGCGAGCTGCCACCCCAGCGGTACGGGGTGCCGAGCAGGGACATGGCACGGCTGAGCAGGGACTGGCTCTTGCCGCCAAGGGCATCACCGGCATCGGCACTGGCCGGGGCGCCCTGGCCGGCATCGTAGGCGGCCATCAGGCGGCCGAGGTCGCCGGCGAACATGGCCGAACGGTCCATCAGCGGAATGGTGTCGCTGGCCGCCAGGTGCGGCAGCAGGGCGGCCAGGGTGGCGGTGGCCGCCGCATCGGCGCGGGCGCGCGCGGTGGAGGTCACGCTGGCAGCGGCCGGAGTGGTCTGGGCACTGTCCTCGGCGGCGGCCGGGGTCGGGTTTTGTGGGGTGGCCTGGGCCAGCATCGGCAGCCCGGACAGGGCCAGCGCGAGCAGCAGGGTCAGGCGCAGCGGGGGGCGCTTCGGCGCTGCTTGGGGCAGTCGTTCAGTCGTCACGCGGCGGTCACAAAATAAGAATGGCGTCGATACTGCCGGAAAAGGTGACGGGAAACGTAGTTTTTTCGTTAAATATTGGTTAAAAATTGACGACTGGTTCACAAAACGCGCTTGGCACCGCTGTAATGCCGTTGCCAGTAGGGGTTGTCCAGGGCGTCCAGGCGCACCGTGCCGCCGGTGCTGGGCGCATGCACGAAGCGGCCTTCACCGACATAGATGCCCACGTGCCAGACATCGGCGCCACTGCCGAAGAACACCAGGTCGCCGGTGCTCAGACGTTCGGGGGCGATCTTCGGCCCCTGCACCCGGGCCAGCTCGCGCGAGGTGCGTGGCAGGCGCACATCGAGCATGTCGGCAAACACATAGGTGACCAGGCCGGAACAGTCAAAACCGCTGTCCGGGGTGTTGCCGCCATAGCGGTAGGGGGTGCCGACCAGGCCCAGGGCACGGATGGTGACCGAGGCGGCGGAGAAGGCATCGCCCTGGCTGGCCTGGGGGGCGAAAGGCGCAGCGGCGGGCGGCCTGGCCGCGGGGCGGGGGTTGGAGCTGCAGGCGGCCAGCAGGGCCAGCAGCAGGCTGCCGGCGGCCAGGGGTAGGGGTGCTGGAATCAAAGCCATGGAGTCCGGATAATGATCAGCCTGTCGTTGCCGGGCATGATGTCGGCAACCCCGGTGGCATATCAAGCCGCCATTTCCGGCTGTCAGATGGCAGCCCTACCCGAGTTTTTCCATGAAGATCGAAAAAGACCGCGTTGTCCGCTTCCATTACACCGTTGCTGAAGTCGGCCAGGAGCCGATCGAGTCGTCCAAGGAGCGCGGCGAGCCGCTGGCCATCCTGATCGGCCACAACAACATCATTCCGGGCCTGGAAAAGGCCCTGATGGACAAGGAAGCCGGCGAATCGATCAGCGTCGACGTGCCGGCGGCCGAAGCCTACGGCGAGCGCCGCGAGGGCCTGACCCAGCGCGTGCCGAAGAAGCATTTCGGCACCACCAAGGTCGCCGCTGGCCAGCAGGTCGTGCTGCAGACCAACTTCGGCCCGCGCGCGGTGACCGTGGTCAAGGTCGGCATGAGCGTGGTCGATGTCGACCTGAACCACCCGATGGCCGGCAAGGACCTGCACTTTGACGTGGACGTGGTCGAAGTGCGCGAAGCCAGCGAGGAAGAAATCGCCCATGGCCACGTGCATGGCGAAGGCGGCCACCAGCACTGAGGTGGGTGTCGGCTGCCGCCTGTCGTGGTAGCTTGACGCATGATGGCAACGACCCGCTCCGGCGGGTCGTTTGCGTAGGGATACCGCCCCAGGAGCCTGTGTCCGATGTCCGTTGTCCCGCCGTTGCCGCCGCCGTTGAGTGCGCCCTTGCCCGTTGGCCCGCTGAGCGAGCGCCTGCCCGCACTCGATGCGGTGCGTGGTTTTGCCCTGCTGGGCATCCTGCTGATGAACATCGAGGCCTTCAATGGCCCGCTGTGGCTGTCCGGTGCCGGGGTGGAGCCGGGCCAGAGCGGCTGGGACCGCTGGCTGGATACCTTTATCTACGTGGTGGTGCAGGGCAGCTTCTTCCCCCTGTTCTCGCTGTTGTTCGGCATCGGTTTTGCCCTGATGGGCCAGCGCCTGCGCGCGCGCGGCCAGCCCTTTGTGGCCATCCACCTGCGGCGCATGGGTTGCCTGGCCCTGATCGGCCTGCTCCACGGTCTGCTGCTGTGGTCCGGCGACATCCTGTTGAGCTACGCCTTGCTCGGCCTGCTGCTGCCGGCCTTTGATGTGCTGCCGCGGCGGTGGCTGGGCTGGGCCGGCGTGCTGGCCATTGCCTGCGCCCTGCTGATGCTGCTGGGGCTGGGGGCGCTGATGGGCCTGCTGGCCGCCGCGCCGGACAGCGACCTGCTGGGGCAGGTGCAAGCCCAGGTACAGGCCCAGGTGCAGGCGCAGGCACAGGCCTACGGCCAGGGCAGTTACCTGCAGGCGGTGCAGCAGCGTGGCAGTGACATGCTGGCGTCGCTGCAGAACCTGCCGGTGCTTGGTGGCCAGCTGCTGGGCCTGTTCCTGATCGGTGCCGGGCTGGTCGGCAGCGGGGCGCTGGCCGAGCCTGCCCGCCATGCCCGCCTGTGGGCAGCCCTGCGCTGGGGTGCCTGGCCGGCCGGGCTGGTGCTGAGCCTGTGGGCCTGGCAGTTCTCGCCGTACAACCCGCCTTGGGAAATGGCCTTCAGCCATATCCTGGCCCAGGCCGTGAAACTGCTGGGCGGCAGCCTGATCGGGCTGGGCTGGCTGGCCTGGGGGCTGCGCTGGCACCGCCTGCTGCGGCCGTTGGCGCCGGTCGGGCGGATGGCGCTGAGCAACTATCTGGCACAGTCACTGGTATGTACCGCGCTGTTCTATGGCTACGGCCTGGGCCTGTTCGGCCAGTTTTCGCGCAGCAGTCAGGTGCTGCTGGTGCTGGGGGTGTTCCTGGCCCAGGTGCTGGTCTCGCAGCTGTGGCTGCGGCACTTTGCCCAGGGGCCGGCCGAGTGGCTGTGGCGGGCGGTCACCTACCGGCGCCTGCCTCCGCTGCGCCGGGCCGGTTGAGGCGTACGCTCACCGGCGGCCGGGGTCATCAAGGCTGCTGACGCCCTGCCGTGGCATTCTCGGACACAACAACAAGGCAAGCGGCTGCCCTGGCGGCCGCTGTGATGGATCGGCAGGTGCCGCCGCAGGGCCTGCCTTGTGCAGCGTTTCGGAGTGGTCTGGATGAGCATGGAAAATTACGATCTGGTGGTGCTGGGCGGCGGTTCCGGTGGCCTGGCCACGGCGATCCGCGCGGCCCGTCATGGCGCGCGTGCAGTGATCCTGGAGCCGCAGGCCATTGGCGGCACCTGCGTCAACATCGGCTGTGTGCCCAAGAAAATCATGTGGGAGGCGGCGCAGTTGGCCAGCCACCTGCCACGGGCGCAGGCCCTGGGCCTGGAGGTGCCGTTGCAGCCGGCGCTGGACTGGGGCCGGTTGGTGGCCGCGCGTCAGGCCCACATCGGCCGCATCCATGCCAGCTACCAGCGCCAGTTCGACGGCCTGGAACTGCCGGTGCTGAGCTGCCGCGGGCAGCTGCTGGGTGAGGGCCGCGTGGCCACCGATGACGGCCGGGTGCTGCAGGCCCGCCATATCGTGCTGGCCACCGGTGCCGCCCCACGCTTGCCCGAATTTCCCGGCAGCCAGTGGCTGCACAGCTCCAACGACGTGTTCGCCTGGACCGCCCAGCCGCGCCGGGTGGCGATCATCGGCGGCGGTTACATCGCGGTCGAGCTGGCCGGCCTGCTCAATGCGCTGGGCAGCCAGGTGCACCTGCTGGTGCGTGGCCAGGGTCTGCTGGACGGGTTTGACAGTGAACTGGCCCAGGCGCTGGCCGCGAGCATGGCCAGCCAGGGCATCAACCTGCATTTCGGGATGCAGCTGGATGCGCTGCAAGGCCAGCCCGGTGCCCTGCAGCTGGTGGGTCGTGGCCTGCCGGACGGGGCCTTCGATGTGGTCCTGGCCGCCACCGGGCGGGTACCGAATGTGCAGTCGCTGGGCCTGGAGCAGGCCGGGGTGGCGCTGGACCGCAAGGGCTTCATCCTCACCGATGGCAACAGCCTGGCCACCTCGGCGACCGGTATCTGGGCGGTGGGCGATGTCACCGGCCAACCGGCGCTGACCCCGCTGGCGGTGGCCCAGGGACGGCGTCTTGCCGATGCCCTGTTCGGCCCCGGCGCCGGCCCGGCGATCAATATCGAGCTGGTGCCCAGCGTGGTGTTTTCGCATCCGCCGCTGGGCAAGGTGGGACTGGACGAGGCCACTGCGCGTACCCGCTTTGACCAGGTGCAGGTCTACCGGGCCAACTTCCGCTCGCTGGAGGAAGGCGCCGGTGGCGGCAAGCAGCGCCACCTGTTCAAGGTGGTCTGTGCCGGTGAGCAGCAGCGGGTGGTGGGTATCCACCTGCTCGGCGAGGGCAGCGATGAAATGCTGCAGGGCTTTGCCGTGGCACTGCAGTGCGGGGCACGTTGGGAAGACTTCCAGCGCACCCTGCCGATCCACCCGACCGCTGCCGAGGAAGTGGTGCTGGCCAAGTAGGCAGGTATGGCCGGCCCTGCCCGGGACACGGGCAGGCGGCCGATAATGCCGGCTGTCCTGGCTGATCCCACCGATGTGAGTACTGTCCCGCCACGCGCACTGCATCTTGATCCGGCGCCAATGGCTCGCCGCCTGGCCCTGTCCGGTCTGGCCTTGGCGGCGATCGGCGCGGTGGCTGCCTCGGGCAAGGCCATCATCGTCAAGCTGGCCTACCGCCACGGCATCGATGCGATGTCGCTGCTGGCCCTGCGCATGCTGGTGGCGTTGCCGTTTTTCGTGCTGATGGGCCTGTGGGCGGCACGCCGGGCCCCGCGCCGGCTGTCGTTGGTGGATTGGCTGCAAGTGGCCGGGCTGGGCTTTACCGGCTACTACCTGTCCAGCTACCTGGATTTTCTCGGCCTGGCCTACATCAGTGCCACCCTGGAACGGTTGATCCTCTACCTGAGCCCGACCCTGGTGATGCTCATTGCCCTGGCGGTGCTGGGCCAGCGGCCCAGCCGTGCCCAGCTGCTGGCCCTGCTGGTCAGCTATGGCGGGGTGCTGCTGGCCTTCGGCCACGATATTTCCCTGGATGGCCGGCGCACCCTGATCGGCAGTGGCCTGGTGTTTGCCGGGGCGCTGAGCTATGCCATCTACCTGTTCGGCAGTGGCCAGCTGGTGGCGCGGATCGGCGCGCTGCGCCTGACCGCCTATGCCAGCGGCATTGCCAGTGTGCTGTGCGTGGGCCAGTACCTGCTCAGCCGCCCGGCCGCCGACCTGCTGAACTTTCCGGCCCCGGTGTACGGGCTGTCCCTGCTCAACGGCACCGTGTGCACGGTGCTGCCGGTGCTGGCGATCATGCTCGGGGTCAAGCGCATCGGGCCATCGCTGGCCGCCCAGGTGTCGATGCTCGGGCCGGTGTCGACCATCGTGCTCAGCGTCTGGCTGCTGGGCGAGCCGATGGGTCTGTGGCAGAGCCTGGGCACGGTGCTGGTGCTGTGCGGGGTGCTGCTGGTCGGGCGCGGGGCCGGCAAGGCATGAGTACGGCCGTGGCCCGGATCGAGGCGGTGATTGCGGCGATCCCGGCCGGCCAGGTGCGCTCGTATGCCCAGGTGGCGGCGCTGGCCGGCCTGCCCGGGCACGCGCGCCAGGTGGCACGGGTGCTGGCCGGCAGTGATGGCCGCCTGCCCTGGCACCGGGTGTTGCGGGCCGATGGCCGGATTGCCTTCCCCGATGGCAGTGCGCAGGCGCTGGAGCAGAGTCAGGCGCTGCGCGCCGAAGGGGTGCTGGTGGTGGCAGGGCGGGTGGGCGCGGCCTGGCGCCCGACCCGGGCGCTGGATGCCTGGTTGTGGCAGGGCGACCACCCCGGACCGGTATGATGGGCCTTCCTTGTTTGCTGGAGCCCCCATGCTGTCACGCATTCCGCAAGTGACCCGCGCCCTGTTGATCGCCAACGTGGTCATGTTCGTGATCCAGCTGGCCGTCGGTGACGGCCTGACCGACGCCCTGGCGCTGTGGCCGCTGGACAGCCAGCCGCACAACCCGTTTGAAACCACCGGTACCTTCATGCCGTGGCAGCTGCTCACCTACGGCTTCCTGCATGGCGACTTCATGCACCTGTTCTTCAACATGCTGGCGCTTTTCATGTTCGGCCCGCCGCTGGAAGCGGTATGGGGCGAGCGCCGTTTTGCCACCTATTACCTGGTGGGCATTGTCGGCGCCGGCATCTGCCAGCTGCTGGTGGCGGCGCTGTTCGGCAGCCAGGCCTCGGTGATCGGTGCTTCCGGGGCGGTGTATGCCTTGCTGCTGGGCTACGGCATGCTGTTCCCCAACCAGCGGGTGATGCTGCTGTTCCCGCCGATCCCGATGAAGGCACGCACTTTCGTGATCCTGTTCGGCGTTGGTGCCTTGTTCCTGGGCATGACCGGGCTGCAGCCGGGGGTGGCCCATTTTGCCCACCTCGGCGGCATGATCACCGGCTGGCTGTTGATCCGCCACTGGCGCAATGGCGGTGGCCGGCGTGGTGGTGGCACTGGCGGCGGCAAGCGGGACCACCTGCGGGTGATCAAGTAAGGCCAGCCCATGCCGGTCACCGTGGAAAACAAAAGGCGCCCGCAGGGCGCCTTTTGCATGGGGCCGGCCAGGTTGCTTACGGCCAGACCTGTACCTGTTGCGCAGCCGGCAGCTGCATCGGCTGGCCGGCAGTGCAGCCGAAGGCCTGGGCGAAGGCCGGCAGGTTGGCCAGCACGGCATTGACCCGTACCGGCCCGGGCAGCTGCACCTGGGCGCCGTGGCGGGCAATGGCCTCGTTGGGCGAAACCGCCTGCGGCCACAACTTCGCCCAGGCGGTGAAGAAGGCCTGGGCGTCGTTCTTGCCGGCTTCCGGCTCGATGCCCTGCCAGGTCTGCCAGGCCAGCTCCAGCCCGGACAGGTCGGCCATCGCCGATTCGCGTACCAGCGCCGGGTTGATGCGCACATCGCGCACCCCCGGGTAGGGCAGGGCCGCCAGCTGGTTGCCCAGGCGGTCGGCCAGTACGGTCCACGCGGTCTGGTCGGCAGGGGTCCACCAGCTGCGCAATTGGCCACGGGCATCGACCAGGGCGCCCTTGTTGTCCACCGCCCGGGTCAGCTCGTGGCCGACCAGGGCACCGAAACTGCCGAATTTGGCGGCGGTGCTGCTGGCCGGGTCGAACACCGGCGGCTGCAGCACGGCGGCGGTGGCAATCAGCCGGTTCTGGGCGATGTCGTAGGACAGTGCCGGCTGCTGCGGCAGTACGTCCCAGCGGCGGTCGGCGTTGGCCTGGCCGATGCGCTTCATTTCCTCGCGGTGGCGCCAGGTCGAGGCAATCAGCATGTTGCTGCCGAAGCTGCCGCGGCCCATTGGCTGCACGCTGTAGTCCAGGTCGCGCAAGGGCGCGCCAATCTCGATCTTCATCGCCTCCAGCTTGGCCCGGGCCTCGCTCTTGGCCTGCTCGCTGAGCTGCGGGTTGCGCATGATCGCGGCGATCTGCGCCTCGCGCAGCTTGTCGATGATCAGCCCGGCCTGGCGGCGGTCAGCGCCGGTCAGGTGGGTGGCGGTGTATTCGCGGCCAAGCATCGGCCCGGCGGCCAGGTTGATCGCCTCCAGCACGTGCTCCCAGCGCTCCGGGGCGATGGTCTGCCCGCGCAGCAGGCGGCCGCGGAACTCGAACTCGGCCTGGCGGTAGGTCTGCGACAGGTAGGGGGCCATCGCATCGCCCACGCGCCAGCGCAGGTAGGCCTTCCAGTCGGCCACCGGGCGGTTCTTGACCAGGCCATCGACGGCGGCAAACACCGCCGGCTCGGCCAGCGAGACCTGCTCGGCGGTCACCCCCTGGGCCTTGAGGAAATCGCCCAGGCGCAGGTTGCGGTACTGGCGGTCCAGCCCGGCCACCGGTACCGGGGCGTAGTTGTTGAACGGGTTGTTGATCTGGGCCAGGGCCTGCGACGGGGTGGCCAGCGCGGTTTCCAGCGCCAGCACCGCGTTGGCCTCGGCCTCCAGACGTCCTGCCGGGGTGCCGGTCAGGGCCAGGATCTGCTTGATGTAGTCGCGGTAACGGCTGCGGACGGTGAGGATGTCGGCATCGTTGCCGGTGTAGAAGGCCGGGTCGGGCAGGCCGGTGCCGCCCTGCATGAAGTAGCCCAGGTGGCGGTCCAGCGCCTTCAGGTCGACATCGGCGCCGAAGTTGAAGGCCACCGGAATGCCCACCTGATGCAGTGCGGCGATGGTGGCCGGTAGCTCACGGTTGCGGCCGATGGCATTGATGCGGGTGAGCAGGGGGGCGATCGGACTGGAGCCGTCGGCCTCCACCGCCGCCTCGTCCAGGCCTGAGGCCCAGAAGTCGCCGAGCAGTTTCTGCACTTCGTTGGCCGGCTGCTGGGCGGCGGCATCGAGCAGGGCCTTCTGCTGGCTGTTGGCATTGCCCAGCAGCTGGCTCAGCGCGCTGCTGGCACCGGTGGCCGGCACCGGGTTGGCAGCCAGCCAGGCGGCATTGCCGACGCTGTAGAAGTCGGTGCAGGCCGGCGGTACCGCAGGGGCCCGCGCCGCACGCCGACGCTGGGCATCGGCATCGCTGCTGGCGCTCAAGGCGCCCAGGCCAAGACAAAGGGTGATGGCAACGACAAGCGGACGGCTGAGGGTCATGGCAGGCCTGGGTTGGCAGGAAGGTGGCCAGTGTAGCAACGCGCGCTGGCTGTGGTGCTTGCCACCAGCAAGGACAACGGCCCGGTATTGCTGCCGGGCCGTTGCGTGTTGCGGCGGTTGCGTTGTCGCCCGGGGGCTTACCAGATCACGATCTGGTCGTTGCCCTGGCGGCTCATCGCGCTGCCGGCCTTGCACTGGAAGGCGGCGGCAAAGGCCGGCAGGTTGGACGGTGCACCGGAAGCGCGGAACTGGGCCGGGGCATGCGGGTCGGTGGCAAGGCGCACCTTGGCATTTTCCGGGGTGTACTTGGTGCGCCACACGGTGGCCCAGTTGGCGAAGAAGCGCTGGTCACCGCTCATGCCGTCGATCGGCGCCGGCTCGGTGCCGCCCAGGGCTGCCTTGTAGGCGTCATAGGCGGTAGCCAGGCCACCGAGGTCGGCGATGTTCTCGCCCAGGGTCAGCGAGCCGTTGACGTGCTGGTCGCCGACCATGTACTGGTTGAACTGGTTGACCAGCTTGCCGGTCAGGCCGGCAAAGCCCTGCGAGTCGGCCTCGGTCCACCAGTTTTCCATGTTGCCGGTCGGCCCGAAGCGGCTGCCCTGGTCATCGAAGCCGTGGGTCATTTCGTGGCCGATCACCGCACCGATGCCGCCGTAGTTCAGCGCGTCATCGGCATTGGGGTCGAAGAACGGCGGCTGCAGGATCGCGGCCGGGAACACGATCTCGTTGGCCAGCGGGTTGTAGTAGGCGTTGACCGTCTGCGGGGTCATGCCCCATTCGCTGCGGTCCACCGGCTTGCCGATCTTGGACAGGTTGAACTGGTAGTTGAAGGCATTGGCCGCGCGCACGTTGGCCAGGTAGCCGTCGCGGCTGGTGGCCAGGCCGGACAGGTCACGCCACTTGTCCGGGTAGCCGATCTTCGGGGTGAAGGTGGCCAGCTTGGCCAGCGCCTTGGCCTTGGTTTCGGCGCTCATCCAGCTCAGGTTCTCGATCCGGCCCTTCAGCGCGGTGGACAGGTTGGCCACCAGGGTTTCCATCTTGGCCTTGGATTCGGCCGGGAAGGCCACCTGCACGTACATCTGGCCCAGGGCCTCACCGGCACCGGATTCAATGGTGCCCAGCACCTTCTTCCAGCGCGGGGTCTGCTCGGCCTGGCCGTTGAGGGTCTTGCCGTAGAACTCGTAGTTGGCGGTGACGAAGTCTTGGCTCAGGTAGGGCGAGGCGCCATCGACGGTGTGGAAGCGCAGGTAGGCCTGCCAGGTGGCGATGTCGGTATCGCCCAGGGCGGCACTGACTTCCTGGTGGAAGGTGGGCATGGCCAGGGAGAACTTGGCCGGGGCGGCCACGCCCTGGGAAGCGAAGAACTCGGTCCAGCTGAAGTTCGGGGTCAGCTTGTCGGCATCGGCCAGGCTGATGGGGTTGTAGAACAGCGACACGTCGCGGCTCAGCTCTACGCTGGACTTGGACGCCTTGGCCAGGCGGGTTTCCAGCGCGATGACCTTGCCGGCCTGCTCGGCGGCAGCGGCCTTGTCCACCCCGGCCAGCTCCAGCACGCGGGCAATATGGGCCTGGTAGGCGTCCAGCTTGTCCTTCTTGGCAGCGTCGGTGTAGTAAGTGGTGTCCGGCAGGCCCAGGCCGCCCTGCATGGCGTAGGCGATGTTGTTGGCCGAGTCGGTGAAGTCGGCCTCGGCACCGAAGCCGAACAGCGGGTTGAAGCCCTTGGCGGCATTGTCGCGCAGCCAGGCGGCTACCGACTGGCCATCGGTCAGGGCGTCGATCGCGGCCAGGTCGTCCTTGATCGGGGTGATGCCGGCGGCATTGACCGCGGCCTCGTCCATGCCGGTGGCCCACAGGTCACCGACGATCTTCTCGATCCCACTGGCGTTGGTCATCGCCGCGGCCTGTTCGGCCAGCTGGTGCTGCACGGCGACCGAGCGCTCGTCCAGGATGGTGAAGGCGCCCCAGCTGGTGCGGTCGCCCGGGATGGCGTTGGCCGCCAGCCACTTGTTGTTGACGTAGCCGCCGAAGTCGGTGCAGGCGTCGATGGACGGGTCCAGGTCGGCCGCGGTGAAGGCGTTGTAGGCCGGCAGCCTGGATTCGTCCAGGGTCAGCGCCGGCTTGGCCGCGGCAGCGCTGGTGCCGGCGGCGGGCTCGTCGCCAGCGCAGGCGGCCAGGGCACCGGCCACGGCCAGCGACAGGATCAGGAGCTTGGGAGTACGGGTGTTCACTGCGGTGGCCTCCGGCCGGTTGGGGCATGCCCACGCATGCGTATGTGGTGCAGACAATACGCCGGTTCGGCCACGTGCAGGGGTGTCGGAGGTCATGC
>JBJEWP010000172.1:0-3004 GCA_051885115.1 Stenotrophomonas sp.
AGGTGCTCGTTGCTGGTGGCAGCAGGCAACTGCCCACGCAGGTGTTCGACCATGGCCCGGTCGGCCTGCGTCCCCGGCAGTGGCATGGCGGTGTCGGCCGGCTCAGGCAGCTGGCCAGTGGCGCGCAGCCACGGCACCAGGGCGGTGTCGTAATGGCCACCGTAGTAATCGACATAGGTGCCCGTGGACACCGAGGGGCGCTCGGTGCCGAACACGGCGGCAATCTGGCCAATGGCCTGGTCACGGCTGAGCTTGCCATCCAGGTGCTCGCCGGCAATGCGGATGTAATCGGCCTTGCCGGCACCACTGACACTGATGTCCGGCCCGCCGCTCTGCACGATTTCGTGGCGCACGGTGGCATTGGCCAGGGTGGCCGCGCCTTCGTTGCGCAGCTGGTGCTCCACATAGGCCTGGCGCGAGCTGTAATCGGGCGCCTCGGTGAAACGGTGGTGGCCCATTTCGTGGGATACCGAACGCGCAATTGCCGCACCATCGCCCTGCGAACGCTCGTCCAGCACGATGCGTGCATTGGCGCGGTCATAGAAGGTGCCGCCGCCGGCACGCCCCCATTCCACGGCCAGGCCGTCAGCCTGGATCTGGGCCAGGTCCGCGCGCAGGGAAGCCGAATGCGGCAACAGCGCGGTAAAGGCCGGGTCATGCAACGGCGAAGGGACGGCCGAGGCGGGGTTGGTCGGTGTGCCGGTCATGGTGACTGCCTCACGCTGACCGACACAATCTGCTGCCCACTGCCGTCAAGCCCGAGCATGACCGTGCTGCGCGCAAGACGCAGCTCCCACCACGCCGGCGCATCGGGGGCATCCGGACGCGGTGCCGAGGGTACGGCACCGGGCCACTGTGCCGGCTGCATCGGCTGCGGCTGGGCCAGGCGCAGCAGCAGTATCGGCGAGCCGGCCTGGCCTGCCGGGGGGGACCGCAGTTCCACCTGCTCCAGTGCCACCGGCCCCAGCTGGCCGCCGCTGGCCTGGTGCAGCTGCCAGCCCTGGCCACTGTCGTGCGCTTGCAGCGAGACGGCCAGCTGCGCCTGCAGTGCATCATGCTGGCCCAGATCAAGGGCAGCCAGCTCGGCTACCGCGGAATACAACGCATCGTTCATTGCAGGGTTCCTTTTCTCGGGCAGGTGACCGGCAGCGTCCTTGTGGACACCGGTGCAGCCGGTAACAGCCAGCGTGCCGTACAACATCAGGGCGGCAGCCACTCGGCCTGCCGGGCAGCTCATGGTCATGGCAGTGCTCTTGCATTTCCCAGGGCGCCCAATCTAGGCAATGCGCCTGCCCGGGTAAAACACCAAGCGTCCATTCTGTGCACTGGGCAGCGGTTTGCCGCCTGCCTGCCCCACTGCGTGCGTTGCCGGCAGCCAGCCGTCAGTGCGCCGGGGAGGTGCTGTCATCCATCAGGACCAAGGCCAGTGCATCGCGGTGGCTGGGGGTATCGGCGATGCCGTTGCTGCTCACCTGCAGGTGATCCCGGTGCCGGCCCGACACCACCTTGACCAGGATGTCACCGGCATACAGATACTCGTCCAGGCCGCGCAGCACCCGCGGAATGAGCTCGTCCTCGGCCAGGGTGGGATGGGCAGCCTTGGCGGCATGAAAGGTGTCGTTCCAGCCCTGCAGCCAGGCACCGGCCTCGTGCCGGGTATAGGCAATGAGCAGCTGTGCATGTGCCGAGGTTATCTTCTCCTGCGCATCGGCAGCCTGCTCAGCCGCCTTGTACGCCCGGGCATAGGCCAGCCCGGCCTGCTGCCATTCCCGCTGCTGTTCCAGGTGATAGGCCAGATGGGACAGCAGGTAAACGGTGTTGTCCGGGAGGATGGCATTGTCCACCGGCGAAGCGACTTCCTGCCGGGCGCGCAATTGCGCCAGGAACGGCCGGCCGAGCAACAGCTGCCCATCCAGTGCCGCCGCTCCCACCGTACGATGCGGATGGATCGCCAGGTTCTGCTGCGGGTTGACGATGTCGGCATCCACCAGCGTCATCGCTGAAAGCAAACCGCGATCGGCCAGGTCACGCAGGCGCAGCTCGACCTTGGGCGATGCGGACAGTGCGGCCTGCACCTGTGCCACTTCTGCCGGGTTGGCTTGCTGGCGGAATTGTGCATACAGCGCATCCCATCGCGGCGAGGCCCCGGCCCAGCCCGCAAAACCCAGCAACAACACCATCACCGCGCACACCCGTGGCTTGCTGATCTGCATGTTCGACCTCCATTTCGTCATTGCATTAGCAGAGGGCGCCAGCCTAGCAACTTGTTTCCGGCACCGGGGTGACCCAACGCACTGATTTCCCCGGGGGCGATACCCACAGCGCCTGCCTATGCTGGCCAACCTCCACCTGCCCGCCCTTGCCCGATGTTGCGACTGCGCCACCTGCTGGTTGCCTTTGCCCTGTGCCTGGCCAGCGCGTTGCAGGCGCAGACCCTGAGCCTGACCTTTGATGACGGCCTCAACCCGGACGCCCAGCCTGCCGCCGCGCAGTGGAATGCGCAGCTGCTGGCCCAGCTGGAACAGGCCGGCATCACCGCCATGGTGTTCCCGGCCCGGGTGCGCA
Organism: Stenotrophomonas sp.; assembly: GCA_051885115.1. Taxonomy (GTDB): domain Bacteria; phylum Pseudomonadota; class Gammaproteobacteria; order Xanthomonadales; family Xanthomonadaceae; genus Stenotrophomonas. Next base: position 2,566 of record JBJEWP010000172.1, read on the forward strand.
CCGGGCCGGGAAGCGGCACCGGGCTGATCGCCGACTGGCCGGCTGCCGGCCATGCCGTGGGCAACCACACCAGCGAGCACCGCAGCCTGGCCGCCAGCACGGTGAGCCTGGCCGATTTCATCGAACAGGCAAGCCAAGCCCAGGACCACTTCGGCCACCTGCCAGGCTGGCAGAGGATGCTGCGCTTTCCTTACCTGAAGGAAGGCAACAGCGTCGACAAACGCGACGGCATGCGCGCCTGGCTGCAGGCCAATGATTACCGCGCCGCGCCGGTGTCCATCGACGCCAGCGACTGGTATTACGACCAGGTGTTTTCCGCCTGGCTGGCCCAGGGCAACAGCGACAAGGCCAAGCAGGTCAAACAGGCCTATATCGCGCACCTGCTGCAGCGCGCCGCTTACTACGACCAGCTGGCGCAGCAGCTGCTGGGCCGCCGCCC
>JBJEWP010000172.1:3104-23373 GCA_051885115.1 Stenotrophomonas sp.
TGCAGCGCGCCGCTTACTACGACCAGCTGGCGCAGCAGCTGCTGGGCCGCCGCCCTGCCCGCGTTGGTCAGCGCCTTCGGGGACGCAGGCTGGCAGTTCGTGTCGCCCTTGCAGGCCTTTGATGATGCGCTGTACCAGCAACAGCCGGACACCCTGCCGGCCGGCGAGAGCCTGGTGTGGGCACTGGCCAAGGCACAGGGCCTGCCCGGCCTGCGTTACCCGGCCGAAGATGCGCAGTACGAAAAGCCCATCCTGCAGGCACAGGGCCTGTTGCCCGCCACCCAGGCCGGCCCGTAAGCCGGCGCTCGCAACGGCTCAAGGCGCAGGCGGGGAAGCCCGCTGTGCACGCAAGGCGGTGAGCAGCGGCCCGGGCGCATCCGGGCTGAGCACCACGCTGTAACCGGCATCGGTGGGAATCACCAGCACCTGTTGCCCCTTGCCGAGGGCGGCAAACACGCGCCCGTGCCGGCCACGGAACCACCCGGCCTGCAGGCCCGGCATGCCGATGCCGTTGCTGCGCCATTGCAGCCAGGGGCCCAGCTGGTCACGCGGCAGCAGCTGCGCCTGCGCCAGCCGCAGCTGCGCCAACGGCAACTGCGTGCGATACAGCCCGGCCTGCACCTGCAACTGGTCATCGGCAATGCGTGCCTGCATGTGCTGCAGCTGCCACCAACCCGCGCCCAGGATCAGCAGGCTCAGCAGGGCCGTGCCGGCCAAGGCCAGCCGCCCCGGCCAGCCCTTGGCCAGCACCCAGGCGGCCATGCCGCTGCCCAGCACCGGCAGCAGGCACAGCAGCAGGAACAACATCGGTGTGAGTACGGCGGTACTGATCGCAAACGTCATGTCCTTCCCCTTGGCGGGTCCATCGACCGCCGCTCCACTGCCCCTTCGCCCGCCCCTGGCAACGGGCCCGCAGCAGCATGACGCCGCCGCGGGCCGCTGCATCACTCGGCAGCCGGCGCGGCCTGGGTCAGCCCCTGGGCCAGGCGCATCAGCTGCACCGCCTGCGCGCGTTCGCCATTGGCATCGGCCCCGCGTGCGCCCTGCGCGGCCTGGATCACCTTGTCCCAGTTCCAGGCCGGCATGCGCTCACCACCACGCAGCTGGTCGGCAAAGCCGGCCACCGCCGCCGCCCACTGCAGCGACTGGCTGGGCGTGCGCCGGGCATCGGCGGCCAGCACCGGGCGGGTGAGGAGCTTGCTTTGGTCCTGCCCCGGCAGCTTGTAGCGCAGGCGCAGTTCGGCCACCTCGCCGGCCACCGCCGCCGGTGCAGTGCTGGCCGGGGCGGCATAACGGCGCGCCGGCAGCTGCTCGGCACCGCTGCCGACCCGGGTGATTTCATACAGCGCGGTCACTTCATGCCCCGGGCCGATATCGCCGGCGTCGACCTTGTCGTTGGCAAAGTCCTCGTTGGCCAGCACCCGGTTCTCATAGCCGATCAGGCGGTACTCACTGACCTGCGCGGGGTTGAACTCGACCTGGATCTTCACGTCATTGGCGATGGTGTACAGGGTGCCGCCCATCTGCTCGACCAGCACCTTGCGCGCCTGGCTCAGGCTGTCGATATAGGCATGGTTGCCGTTGCCGATGTTGGCCAGCTTTTCGGCCATCGCGTCGTTGTAGTTGCCACGGCCGAAGCCCAGCGTGCTCAGCGCGATGCCACTGGCGCGGCGGTCGGCCACCAGGGTTTCCAGCGCGTTCTGGTTGACCGTGCCGACGTTGAAGTCACCATCGGTGGCCAGGATCACCCGGTTGGCGCCGCCACGGATGAACGATTGCCGGGCCAGCGCATAGGCCAGCTCGATACCGGCACCGCCGTTGGTGCTGCCACCGGCCGACAGGTTGTCCAGTGCAGCCAGGATGCGCGCGTGCTGGTCACCGGCAGTGGGCGGCAACACCTCGCCGGCACGGCCGGCATAGCTGACGATGGCCACCTTGTCCTGCGCGCGCAGCTGCGGCACCAGCTGGGCGAAGGCCTTTTTCAGCAGCGGCAGCTTGTCATCGGAATACATCGAGCCGGAGGTGTCGATCAAAAACACCAGGTTCATCGGCGGCAAGGCATCGCGCGGCAGCTCATAGCCCTTGATGCCGATCATCAGCAGCTGGCGGCGGGCATCCCATGGCGCCGGGGCCAGCTCGGTGTGGAAGGCGAACGGCACCTCGCGGCTGGCCGGGGCCGGGTGGCCGTAGCGGAAGCTGTTGATGAACTCCTCGGCGCGCACCGCATCGGCCGGCGGCCGGCTGCCCTGCTCCAGCAGCTTGCGCACGTTGCTGTAGCTGCCGGTATCCACATCCACCGAGAAGGTGGAGACCGGCTCACTGGCCGTGGCCTTGACCGGGTTGTCGTCCGGGCGCTGGTAGTTCTCGCGGTTGGTTTCCGGCGGCACGCCAATGACCGGCGCCATCGGCGGCGGCGGGATGGCTGAAGGCCTGGGTGCGGCCATGCGGCTGCCGCTGACCGCGACCCGGTGCAGGGTATCGGCACTGTAGGCCGCTGCCGGCGGGCTGGGTGGGCTGGGCGGGGCGACGATGTCGCTGGCACGTGGCTGCGGCACCTCCTGCTGCACGGCATGCCTGGCACAGCCGGCCAGGGCCAGCAGGACGGCGGAGGCGAGTACGGCGCGGGATATGGCGGTCATCGGCACAGCTCCTTGTGGAATGTGCCGACAGTAGCCTGTGCACAGGCGGCAGCGGAAGGCCGCCGCCCGTGACCGTTCACCGGTCAGGCGGTGAGTGCGTCCAGCGAGGCCTGTTCGATGCCGGCATACAGGGCGAAGGCATCGCCCACCGGTGCGCCCAGGGCGGCCTCGAAGGCAGCCTGGTTGGCCTGCTCTGCATAGGCGCGCTGCTCGGCCCCGCCCAGGTTGGACTGGAAGATGCCGGCGGCACTGACGGGGAGGAAGTCCTCGTAGACGATCGGGTCGGCACTGGCCAGCCCGCGTTCAATCAACACCTCCGCCGGCAGCTGGCGCTCGGCGGCCGGCAATGCGGCACCGGCCTCGGTCAGGCGGTAACGGAAGTAGCCCAGGCCCTCACGGCGCAAGGTGGCCCAGTCGTCCGGAAAGTCGGCAAAAGCAGCGGCCAGACGGGTGTAGTAGTCATCACCGGTGCTGCCTTCGGCTGCACGCGCCTGCTCCAGCGCCTGGTCATACAGCGCGCGCCCCTTCGGGGTCAGGGCCAGGCCGCGCTGCTCGATCTCGCCGAAACGCGCGGTGTGCGAACCGGCCGCCCCGGCATCACCGACAAAGTGCACCGGCTCGTTGAGCGCCTTGAAGCTGGTCTGGCGCAGCAGGATCGGGCAGGCGCGACGCGGCGGGCCTTCAATCACCGCCTTGGCATCAATGCCGGCGGCAATCATGCCCTCCTGCGCGGCATCGATATCCAGGGTGCGCGGGGTGAGGTGGTTGATGTGCGGGCCACGGAAGCTGACCACGTCGGCGATCAGGCGGTGGGCATCGTGCAGCTGCTGGTAGGTGGCCAGCGACACGGTGGCATCGCTGTGCCAGCGGAAGGTTTCCAGCGCTTCGGCCACGAAGGCCTGCGCATCGGTCTCATCCAGACCGCCTTCGGCCTCGGCCTTGGCCACCAGGGCCACCGCGGCATCGGTGAAGATGTTGCGCTTGGCCAGGATGGCGGCCGACTGCTCGCGCAGGGCGACGTCCTCGATCAGCTCCAGGCGCAGCAGCGAGCAGAACACCCGGAACGGGTTGCGCGACAGCGAGGCGGCATCGAGCGGGCGGAACGCGGTGGAATGCACCGGCACCCCGGCCACGGCCAGGTCGTAATACCCCACCGGGAACATGCCCATCACCGCAAACACCCGGCGCAGCATGGCCAGCTCGGCCGCAGTGCCGACGCGGATCGCGCCATGGCGTTCCAGGTCGATGCGCTCGTAGTCGTCATTGCGCTTGAGCGAGGCAGCCAGCGCCGGGTCCTGAGCCAGCACCCGGGCATTGATCGCCGAGACCAGCTCGACCAGATCGCCGTACAGCGGCACCTCGGTGCGGTACATGTGGGACATCGCCTGGGCAAACAGGCTGCGGATGTGATCGGGTGAAACCAACTTTTCGGCAGTCATTGAACGAGCGTATGGCGGTGGAATTTGTCTAGCCATTGTTACCGCAACCGCACGCTTTTGCGATCCGTCCCAGGTCATCGGGATTGATCAGGATCAAGCTCAGCGCAGGCGCGCCGGCAAGGGCCGCGCCCACACCCGGTAACTGTGCTGCAGGCGCTGGCGCAACTGCCGCCACTGCGCCGTGGCCGGGCGCATGTCCAGGCGTTCCAGGGCCTGCTCCCAGTTGCCCGGACCGGCCTGTCCGGCGGCCTGCAACAGTTGCAGACAGGGCTGTTCCAGCACCGCAGCCAGCTGACAGGCGAAATACACATCGGCCGCCTGCTGCCCGGGCTGCTCCAGCCATTGCTGCAGCTGTGCGCGGGCCACACCGCTGGCATGGTGCAGCTCATCGACGAACGCATCGGGGTGGCGTTCGACGTAGTAGTTGATGTCTTCCAGGCCGGCATCGATGTCGGCCCGGCCGGTGTCGGCCCGGTAGGCCGCGGTCATTTCGGCCGTCTGTGCAGCCGGCAGCAGGGCAGGCCACAGCAGCAGAACCAGCAGGGCCAGGCGTGCGCGCATCATCGGCTGCCGGCGGCCATCTGCGCGGCGATCCCGGCCACCGCCTGCGGCCACTGCGCCGCACCGCTGACATGGCGCAGACGCGGATGGTTGGCATCCACCCCGTGTTCCTGTTCGTGGGCCCAGGTCACCGCATACGGCATGTGCACGGCCCAGCCGCCCAGTTCCAGCACCGGCTCGGCATCGGAGCGCAGCGAGTTGCCGATCATCACGAAGTTTTCCGCCGCCACGCCGAATTCGGCCAGCACCCGGGCATAGGTGGCCGGGTCTTTTTCCGAAACGATCTCGATGCGCGGCAGCACGTCGTGCAGGCCGGCGCGCTCGATCTTGGATTCCTGGTGGAACAGGTCACCCTTGGTGATCAGCACCACTGGGTGCTCGGCGGCAATGGCGGTGACCGCCTCGCGCACGCCGTCAAGCAGGTCCACCGGGTGACGCAGGGTGTCCTGGCCCAGTTGCAGGATGCGGCGGACATCAGCGGTGCTGATGCGCCCGGCAGTCATCTCGATGGCCGCTTCAAGCATCGACAGGGTCATGCCCTTGGCGCCATAGCCGTAGATGCCCAGGTTGCGCCGCTCCACCGCCAGCAGGTGGCCGGCAGTCTGCGGGTTGGTCATGTCGATGTAGTCACCGACGATGTCCTGGAAGTTCTTTTCCGCTGCGCGGTAGTAATCCTCGCTCTTCCACAGGGTGTCATCGGCATCGAAGCCGACCAGGGCGGGCAAGGGCTTACGGAAGGAAGTGCTGGGGTTGTTCATCGGCCAAGGATAGCAGCGCGCCCCCCTGCCCCACACAAGGGCAGGGGCAGCCGTGGCTGCCCCTGTCCGCAGGATCAACGGTTGCCGGCCTTACTTGGCCGGCTCTTCTTCCGGCTCGTTCACCGGCTCGGCGACATCGGCACTGGTGGCCGGTTCGGCCGCGTTGTTGCTGGCCAGGTAGGCGTTGTACTCCTGGGCCGTCAGCTGGCCATCGGCATCGCTGTCGGCCTGATCGAACACCGCCGCCAGGGTGCTGTGGGCGGCGGCCTCGTCCTTGCTCAGGTTGCCGTCGCCATTGGTATCCAGGCTGGCCCAGCTCTGGCCGGAACCGGTGGCAGTGGCCTCCTGGGCCATGGCCGGGACAGCGGCGGCAGCAACAAGCAGGGCGCACAGCGGAAGGGCGTTGAATCGGGACATGGTTTCAGCTCCTGGTTCTCGGGGTTGTTTGCGCCGGGCATCGCTTGCCCTGGCTGCGGAACCTACCCTGCCAGCGCACAGATGAACCGATGGCGGTGCCGATTTGCGTGCCCAACGATGATTTAACCCGTTGGCATCGTTGATGTTCTAGCCCGGCGTTAACCGCACGTGATGGCCAGGTTAGACAGCGATTCAATGGCCCTGGAAACGAGCAGACCGGCACATTCCCATGCGCCTTGGCGACGGCCTGCCGTCCTGTCTGAAAAATGAATACATAAGGCGGCCGCACGATTTCTTAATGCCTTGACGGCTCAGCGCACCGGCACATCCAGTGCCAGGGCCTGCTCGCGCTGCTCCGGATGGCTGAAATGCCACCACTCCATCGCATATGGCTCGAAGCCCTCGGCCAGCATGGCCTGCTGCAGCCGGTCGCGGTTGGCCTGCTGCAGCGTGCTGATCGAGCGGTGGCCCACATTGGCGGCCGGGTCGAAGAAATCAAACGCGGTGCCCATGTCCAGCGGATGGCACGGGCCATGACGGCAATCGAGCAGGCCCAGGTCCACGGTGTGCCCCCGGCTGTGCCCGGAGGTGGCCGAAATGTAGCCATCGAGCAGATCGGGTTTGGCGATGTTGGGGAAATAGGCCACCTTGGCCGCGGGGTCGGCCGGGGCATGGGCCCAGGCCACGAACGAGCGCACCGCCTGCACCGGCCGGTAGCAGTCAAACACCTGCAAGCGGTAACCCTGCACCTGCACCCGCTGCTGCACCCGGGCCAGCGCCTGGGCGGCCGGCGCACGCAGGTAGCAGATGTTGGCGTGGTAGCCCGGCACCGGCGCGCCGGTGAAGTTGTTGCTGCCCAGGTAGCGCATCTCGATCACGATGTCCGGGGCCAGGCTGGCCACATCGACCAGGCCAGCCTGCTGTGCGGTTGCTGCCGGTTGTGCCGCTGCGACGATGGCTGCCGGGCCAGCAGCCCAGGCGGGCGTGCTGGCGGACAGCAGGCTGCTCGCCAGCACCAGGGATGAAGAAAGGACTGCGCGCATGCCGGTTCTCCTGTGGCGGACAAAAAAACGCCCCCGTTTGCACGGGGGCGGTGGCACAAAGGTGGCCACAAGCAAAACTTACTCAGAAATCATACTGCAAGGCCAGCAGCCAGGAACGCCCGCGCGGGTCGGCGATGCGGGTTTCCCACGCCGCGCCGGCGGCATAGTCGTTCTGGTGGGCGGTGAAGGGCGGATCGGTATCGAGCAGGTTGCGGATGCCGGCGGTGACCTTGAGCTTGTCGATGCCGGTCCAGCTGACCGAGTAGTTGTAGACGGTGTAGCTGTCCACTTCCGGGTCCCAGTGGCTGGGCACATAGGTGCCGTTGCGCACACTGATCGGCTGCTCGTCCTTGTAACCGTGGCGGTAGACCTGGGTCAGGGTATGTGCCCAGTCGCCCTTGGCCCAGGTCAAGCCCAGGGTGTGCTTCCACTTGATCGGCAGGTTGTAGTAGCGCACGTAATCGCCGACCAGGTCATCGCTCCACGGCAGGGTGGACAGGCCACGGGTCTTGAAGGTGTCGATGTAGCTGCCGTTGAAGGCCAGCTGCCAGGTGCCACCGGCCAGCTCGCCGCGCAGGCTGCTGTCCAGCTCGATACCGCTGGTCAGGGTACCGCCGGAGTTGATGTAGCGGCGGTCAATGGCCACCACCTTGCCGGAGGCATCGCGGATCCAGTTGGCGGTGAACTGGTCGTAGTTGTCGATCAGCACATCACGGGCGGCGGCGCGGATGGTTTCCAGGCGTTCGATCTCCCACCAGTCCAGAGACAGATGGAAGCGGTCGGTCGGCGACCAGACAAAGCCCAGGCTGCGCTGCTCGGACTCTTCCGGCTTGAGGTCGGCCTTGCCGCCGAAGATTTCCACCGGGCGGATCATCTCGCAACCGGCCACGGTTTCATTGGCACGCCCACCCGGGCAGGTGGCCGGGTCGGCCAGGTCCAGGCCGGCGTACTGCTGCTCGGACACGCCGTTGAACAGCTGGTTGAAGCTGGGCACCTTGAAACCGGTGCTGTAGGCACCGCGGAAGGCCAGCGAATCAACCGGCTGCCACTTGAAGGACACCTTTGGGTTGGTGGTGGCACCGAAGCCGGAGTAATGGTCATAGCGGCCGGCCAGGGTAACGTCCAGGCGCTCGTGCAGCGGCAGGTAGAACTCGGCAAACACCGCCTTGACGTCGCGGTGGACCTTGTCCAGGGTGTTGGCGTCATCGAACGGGGCATTGAAGATGGCCCGTGCGGTTTGCCGCGAATCGCCGTGGAACTTGTATTCCTCGCGGCGCAGGTCGATGCCGGTGGCCATCATCACCGGCCCACCGGGCAGGGAGAAGCCCAGCTCACCGGAGAAGGTGGCATCGATCTGGGTCAGGACCGACTCACCGCCATACAGCTCCACACCGGCTGCCGAGGCCGCCTGCAGCGCGGCCATGCCTTGCGCCGACTGCGCCTGGCCGGGCATCAGGAACGGGTTGATCAGGCCACTGCCCAGCACCGCCTTGAGTGCGTCCATGTAGTGGTAACCGCTGACCAGGGTCGAGGAGGATTCGCTCGACGCACGGGCCACACCCCAGTTGTAGTCCCAGCTGCCGATCTGCCCTTCCATGCCCAACAGCAGGCGCCAGGCGGTGGTTTCGGTCTCGATGCTGCGCTCGCCACAGGGGATGCAGCGCCAGCGGTAGGCAATCGGCGCGCCATAGTCGAGCTGGCCGGCACCGAAGTAACCGGCCAGGGCGTTGTAGATGGCGTCATAGCTCTCGCCGCTGGCCGGGTACCAGCTGTCCATGCTGAACGCGGTGGCCGAGGTCGAGGTCGAGGAGGAGATCTGGTTCGGCTCGAAGGCCTTGCGCACTTCCACCTTGGAGGCGGTCAGCTCGACGAAGGCCTGGTGGCCCTCACCGAAGGCAAAGGTGCCGCGGCCGATGAAGTCCACGTTCTTCTGCGGCTGCTGGATGATCGCCGCGGCCGGGTAATCCCAGGCACAGGCGTAGCGCGAGGAGGCCGAGCCCCAAAGCTGGTGGTCATAAGCGCCCATCAGCTCGCCACCGGCCTCGCAACCGGCACCGCCGGGAATGTCCAGCGTGTTGATCGCTGTCTGCCGCGAGCCATCGAGCGGATCGATCAGGCCGCCGCCGATCAGCCCACCGGCCTGGTTGAACACGGTGGCAAACGGGGTGCCCCGGGTGTCGGGCGACAGCCCGCGGTGCGGCTGGAAGGTGTTGGAGAAGTCGCGGTCGGTGCCGCGCAGCACTTCGTTGGACTTGACGCTGAGCGAGCCGAACACGTTCCAGCCATCGTTGGCCAGGTCGCCGACACCGGCCAGCACGTTGGTCGAATACAGGTTGCCGCCACCGGCCTCGGTGGTGTCGGTGTGCAGGCTGACCTGGGCGCCACGGTAGTCGTTGCGGGTGATGAAGTTGATCACCCCGCCGATGGCGTCGGTGCCGTACATCGCCGAAGCACCGTCGCGCAGCACTTCCACCCGCTCGATGGCCGCAAACGGAATCGCGTTCAGGTCAACCGCACGGCCCTTCAGGCCATGGGTGGCCACGCGCCGGCCATTGAGCAGCACCAGGGTGGCGTCAGCGCCCTGGCCGCGCAGGTTGGCACCGGACACACCGTTGTTGCCACGCTGCTCTTCGGAAACGATGCCGCCGTTGGAGGCCAGGTTGTCCGAGCCGTTGCCGGCAATGTTCAGGTACATCATCAGCTGCTCGGCCGAATTGATGCCCTGGGCCTCGATCTGGCTCTTCTGGATCACCGTGATCGGCAGTGCGGCTTCCACATCGGTGCGCTTGATCGCACTGCCCGTGACCCGGACCTTGTCCAGGGTCTGCGGCTCACCCTGCTGCGCATGGGCAACCACCGGCGAGATCATGCAGGCCACTGCGATGGCCATGCCCAGCTTGTTCAACGTCATCGTTCTCTCCTGATCGGCACCCAGGTCGCTGCACGGTGGCCGTCATCGCGACGGCTGCGCCCCTGCAGCGTCCCTACTGTCATGTCTGGACTTGCGAACTGCGAACTACAAACTGCGACTGCAACTGCGTTGTCACTCCTGCCCGGCCGATGCCCGTGCCATCGCCTTGCCGGACCGCGGCCCCCATGCCGCCGGAAGATGAACCGTTGTTTAACACGCACTTCACAAAATCGTCAATGCAACCAAACATTGCGGTCACAAAAAACGCCGCGAAAACTCGCGGCGTCATGACGGGGCTTAGCGTTCTGGCGGGCAATCTGCCTGCCGTACAAAGGCCAGGTCCGGGTAGTCGTAACTGAAGTCGATGTCCGGGTCGATGGCCTGCAGACGCATCTGCCACTGGCCGTTGTCCTGGCCCAGCTGCAGCCAGGCGTCGGCATCGTCACCCAGCTGTTGCCAGTCCAGCCACAGCCGGCCATCGGCCAGCTGCTGCACCTGCGCCAGCATCCGGGGCGATTTGTGCGAGCGCCACTGCAATTGCCCTTGCACCGGGCACAGCGACACCTGGCCAAACCACGGGTCCAGGTAGACACCCTGCTGCGCTGCCAGCGCGCTGGCCGGCAACGGCTGCGAGGCGGTGGTGTCGGTACGCACATGGCCGGCGGCGCGCTGTTGCCGGCGGGCGGCATCAAGCTGGTCGGCATAGTGGTTCACGTCCAGCCCGGCCTGCGGCGCGGTCCAGCGCTTGAGCAGGGCCTGCATCAGGGTGGTGCGCGCGGCCTCTCCCTCGCCGTTGATCAGGATCACCACGCCGTTGCCGCTGTCCGGCAGCAAGGCCAGCGAGGAATACATGCCCGACAGGGTACCGGTGTGGGCCACCTTCCACTGTCCATCCATGTCCGACAACCGCCAGCCATAACCGTAGGCATGGAAATGGCTGTTGTCCCAGTCGCGCAGGCGCTGGCTGATCGGCATCGGCATGTGCCCGGTCCACAGTGCGCGGCGCTGGGTGGTGTCCAGCCAGCCCGGCACCAGGGCCGGATCCAGCAGCACCTGGCTCCAGCGCAGCATGTCGGCCAACGAGCAGCGCACGCCGCCGGCAGCCAGCGAGGGGAAATCGCCTTCCCAGTCACCATCACGCCCGCTGACCACATTGCCCGCCGCAGTGCGGGCATGCGGCTGGGCCACATTACCCACCGTGGGCGGTGACCACTGCCCGGCCTGGCAACGCGCCATGCCCAGCGGCTGGAAGATTTCCTCGTGCAGCAGCTGGTTGAACGGTTTGCCGGCAGCGGCGGCGGCCACTTCGCCAGCCACCACATACAGCAGGTTGTCGTAGGCATAGCCGGCGCGGAAGCTGGTCACCGGCTTCAGATGGGCCAGGCCGGCAATGATGTCGGCACGGTCGAACTGGTTGGGCTCGGGCCAGAACATCAGGTCCCCTGCCCCCAGGCCCAGGCCCGAGTTGTGGATCAACAGGTCACGCACCTGCATGTGCTGGGTCACCCAGGCATCGTGCATCGCAAACTGCGGCAGGTGCTTGATCACCGGGTCATCCCAGGCCAGCGTGCCGGCCTGCACCAGCCGGGCCAGCACCGCGCCGGTCATGGCCTTGGTGTTGGAGGCGATCTTGAACAGCGAGTCGGCATCCACCGGGTCCGGCGCATCCGCCGCCAGCTGGCCACGGGTGGCGATGTGCACCACCTGGCCATGCTCGATCACCCCCACCGCCAGCCCCGGCAGCTGATAACGCTCAAAGGCCTGGTCGACCAGGCGGTCCACCTGCGCGGCCCGGTCCGGGTGCGCGGCACCGGCCAGCGGCGACAGGGCCAGCACCAGCGCGGCGCTCAACACCGCGCGCGTGCGCTTCAATCCATCCATTGCATGCTCCGTAAAAAAACAACGGCCCGCTTGCGCGGGCCGTTGGTCACACCTTGCCGCTTAGAAGTTCCAGGTCACCACCAGCTGGGTGTAGCGCGGCGACTGCCAGCGCGTACCGGTGCCGAAGGTGTCGCGCTTTTCACCCGGGTTGGCTTCGTAACGCTGGTGAACGTTGATCACGCTCTGGTTGTTGAACAGGTTGTAGACCGACAGGCGGGCGGTCAGGTCGACCGTTTCCACCGGCAGCTTCCAGGTCACGTTGGCACCCATGTTCCAGGTCCACGGCAGGCGACCGAAGGCACCACGGCCACTGTATTCGTATTCGCGGTCAGCCCACGAGCCGGAGCAGTTGGCCACGCACAGCCAGCCCGAACCGCCACCGCTGCCTTCGCTGCCGAAGCCGCCGGCACTGTTGCTGTCACCCGGCCAGGTCACGCCGAAGGCGGTGATCGGGCCACCGGACTGCACCTGCAGGGTGGAGCCGACCGACCACTGGTCGTTGATCTGGTAACCGGCGCGGAACTTGAACTGGTGGCGGAAGTCGTTGAACAGGGCGCCATAGCGCTGGTTCACCGCCGGGTGGTCGTAATGCTGGACCATGCCGGTGGAGCCGAAGTTGGTGTCCGAGTTGACCGGGCCTTCCAGGTTGCCTTCGTTGCGCGACCACAGGTAGGAGGCGTTGAACATCCACTTGTTGTCCCAGGCACGGTCAATCTGGAACTCCACCGCCTTGTAGGTACGCTTGGGCTTGGCGTAACCGACCACTTCGCCGCTGCCGGCCTTGATGTAGCCATCCTTGGAGGTGTCGATGGTGATCCAGCCTTCGGTGTCGCAACCGATGGACTTGTCACCCCAGATGGTCACATTCTCACCACCGTTGCCGACCACCCACAGGTTCTTGCCCACCGGGCCACACGGAGTGTGGTTGATGCGGATGTCATCGACGGCATGGTGCATCTCGCGGTAGGTGGCATTGACGCCCCACGACCAGGCCTCGTTGATCATCTGCTGGAAGCCCAGGATGAACTCGTCCTGGTAGACCGCTTCCATGTCGCGGCTGACTGCCTGACGCAGGTCACTGCCACCGGTGTTCATCGAGGTGTCGACCGGGCCGATCTGCTGGCCGATGTTCGGCGCGTAGTACGGGTTGCCGGTGATCGGATTGTTCTTCAGGGTCCAGCCGTCAAGCACGTAGTAGGCGTATTCGTCGGTCAGGCCGCCGGCGAAGTTGACGTTGATGTTGTTGGACACCGGCAGGTAGTAACGGCCGGCGTTGCCGAACAGCTTGGAGGTGCCGTCACCCTTGATGTCCCAGGCAAAGCCGGCACGCGGGGCAATCAGGTTGTCCTGCTTGATGAACGAGGAGCCGTCGGCCACCTTGTTGTTGAAGCTGTCCGAGCGCAGGCCCAGGGTCAGCAGCAGGTTCGGGGTCACCGACCACTGGTCTTCCACATAGAAGGCATTGGCCACGGTTTCGAACTCACCGCCGGAGGTGTTGCGGCGGGCCATCAGCATTTCGGTCACACCGGCCGGCACGTAGGCGCCGGCACCGCCGAACACTTCCGAACCCGGGGTGGTGACATAGGCGGTGTACATCCAGCCGCTGCCGGCGTACTTGGACAGCTGCTCGGTGGTGAGCACTTCGCGGTCGGCGCCGAAGCGGATCAGGTGGTCGCCCAGGGCCCATTCGAAGTCCAGGCGGGCCACGTCACGGGTGTTGGTGCGGTCCACCACCGAGGAGCTGACCGCGCAGCCCAGCGGGATGGAGCCCATGCCGGCACGGATGGCCGCATAGGTCGAGTTGGAGGTGATGCGGTCACACTGGCTGTCAGCAGCGGAGTAGCTGTTGGTCTTGGCCTCGTTCTGGCCAATCATCGCCTTGGCGGTGAAGTTCTGGCCGAAGTGGCCGGTGTAGGTGGCCGACCAGTTGGTGCCGCCGCCTTCGGAGATGGTCTGGCCGGTCATCGCACCGATTTCGCCATTGGCCCAGTCATAGGCGCTGACGTCGGTGACGGTTTCCGAATCATCCGAGAACGCCAGCAGTTCCAGGCTGTGGTTGTCGTTGATGTTCCAGTCCAGCTTGGTACCCCAGAAACCGTTGTCCGAACGGCCGTTGTTCCAGGTCGCGCCGGTGTCACCGGTGGTGTAGCGGGAACGACCGTCGCGGTCTTCGTACATCGCAAACAGGAACAGCTTGTCCTGGACCAGTGCGCCTGAGCCCCAGATGTTGGTCTTCAGGAACGAGGAGTTGTCACGGCTGGCCGGGTGGCCGCCCTTGCCGTCGGCATGCCAGTGGTCACGCCCGGACGAACGCCCGGCGCTGGGCTCGAAGGTCACCTGCACGCCGCCTTGCAGCTCGTTGCTGCCCGAACGGGTGACGGCGTTGATCACACCACCGGTGGAACGGCCGAACTCCACCGAATAACCACCGGTCTTGACCTGGAATTCCTTGAAGAAGGCGAACGGCGGGGTCGAAAAGCCCTGACGGTCGTAGATGTCGGTGACATTCAGGCCGTTGACGAAGATGGCGTTTTCGGCCACCGACGAACCGGCGAAGGACAGCCCGCCGAAGGACGAGTTGCCGCCGACCACGCCCGGGGCCAGCATCGCCACCGAGGACAGGCTCTGGTCCACCGGCATGCGCGCCAGTTCTTCGCGGTTGACGTTGAACGAGGTTTCAGTGGAGTACACGTCCACCCGGTTGATCACCCGCGAGCCGGACACGTTGATCGCGCCCAGGGTGGTGGCATCACCACCGGTGGCGGCCAGGTTCACGGTAGCGGTGCCACCCAGCGGCACGGCCACCTGCAGCTCGGTCTCACCGGTCTTGAGCACGTACTCACCCACCGGCAGCTGGGCCAGGCGGTAGCTGCCATCGGCACCGACGGTGACCGTACGGGTCAGGCCGGTGGCAGTGTTGGTGATGGTGATCTGGTCACCGGCATTGGCACGGCCGGCGACGGCGCCGGTGGCGCTCTGGGCAAACGCCAGCGGGGCCATCGAGCCCAGGCAGGCGCCCAGTGCCACACACAGCGCGGCGCGCTTGAAAGTCTTGCGATTCATTCCCTGCTCTCTCCTGCAGTGGTTTGTCACGATTGTTGATCCGGCCCGTCGTGTGCACAGGCACCGGCGGCGGTCCGGCGGGGATGAGCGTGCGTGCCGCGCTGCGCTCTTTGTTCAATGGTTGTGCTGGATCCAGTCGGCCGGCCCCGGGATTGCCGACAACCCCCTCTGGCCGTCAGCTCCGGCCATGGGGGCCTGAAGACTGCTGGGATGCGCGAAGACGGACCTCCTGTCAGTCCGTCATCAAACATTCATAATGACCAGCAACGCCTATGTATCACGCGACCCTCAGCAGGTCAATAATTTATTCTTGCACTTACTGGCGAAAGGAATAACTATTCCTGATCAGCCTGTCGCACTGCCGAGGATTTCCTGATGTCTGCCTGCTTCCCACCCCTTCGATCCGCGGCCAAGCGCCGCCTGCCGGTGCTGCTGGTCACCGCGCTGTTGCTGGGCAGCAGCCTGCCGGCGATCAGTGCCCCGCGCGCCCTGGCTGCCGATGACCATGCCGCCGTGGTGGGCCTGCGCGAGGACTACCTGGCGGCCAGCTACTGGATCAACCGTCTGGACGATGCTGACGCGATCATCCTTGATCGCGCGGCCATTGACGCGCAGAACGCGCGCATGCGCCAGCTTGACAGCTCCATCCACGACCTCCGCGCCATCCCGGCCAGCCTGGACGGCGCCTGGGTGCGTGAGCAGATCGAAAAATCCGCCGGGGTGCCCAGCCGCCAGCTCTACGGTCAGGACCACCAGGCCATCGACCCGGCAGTGATTGCCCGCCAGGTGGCCAACCGTGGCCTGGACAATATCGCCGGCCGCAGCGCCGCCCGCTACGGTCTGGTCACCCAGCGTGCCGACCTGCGCGCCTTCCCTACCGCCCTGCGCGTGTTCAACAGCGCCGGTGATACCGACATCGACCGCTGGCAGGAATCGGCCCTGTTCCCGGGTGATGCGGTGGTGGTGCTGCACGAAAGCGCCGACGGCAACTGGTACTTCGTGGCCAGCGAGCGTTACCAGGCCTGGGTGGAAAAGAAGCACATCGGCCTGGGCGATGCAGACACCGTGTTCGGCTACGGCCAGGGCAAGGACTACCGCATCGTCACCGGCGCCACCGCCCGTACCGTGCACACCCCGGAAGAGCCACGGGTCTCGAACCTGCAGCTGGACATGGGGGTGAAGGTGCCGGTACTGAGCGACTGGCCGGCCGCCGACACCGTCAATGGCCAGCAGGGCCATGCCCACTGGGTGATCCAGCTGCCGGTGCGCAATGCCGACGGCTCGCTGTCGCTGGTGCCGGCCCTGCTGCCGCGCTCGGCCGACACGGCCGCCGACTACCTGCCGCTGACCGGGCGCAACCTGATCAGCCAGGCCTTCAAGTTCCTCGGCGAACGCTATGGCTGGGGCCACAGCTACGACACCCGTGACTGCTCCGGTTTCGTTTCGGAGATCTACCGCAGCTTCGGCATCCTGCTGCCACGCAACACCTCCAGCCAGGGCATCAGCCCGGCGCTGGACCGCATCGCCTTTGACAACGACAGCAGCGCCGGCAGCCGCCAGGCCGCGGTGGATGGCCTGCAGCCGGGCGACCTGGTGTTCATCCCCGGCCACGTGATGATGACCATTGGCAAGGTCGACGGCATGACCTGGATGATCCACGACACCAACGGCGGCAGCTTCTTCGGCAGCGACGGCAAGCGCGTTTCTGCCCAGCTCAATGGCGTCTCGGTGACCCCGCTGGAGCCGATGATGGCCAGCGACACCGCCACCTACGTCGACCGCATGACCAACATCCAGCGCATCCGCAAGACCAACGACAAATGAAGATCACCGATATCCGCCTGGGCATGCTGCGCGTGCCCCTGAAGACCCCATTCAAGACCGCCCTGCGCACCGTGGACACGGTGCAGGACGTGGTGGTGCAGATCCACACCGACAGCGGCCACATCGGCTGGGGTGAGGCACCGGCTACCGCGGTGATCACCGGTGACATCCACGGCTCGATCATCGATGCCATCCGCAGCTGCATCGCCCCGCGCCTGATCGGCCGCCATGTCGCCGACCTCAACCGCAACTGCGCCCTGGTGCAGGGTGCGATGATCCACAACACCAGCGCCAAGGCCGCGGTGGAAATCGCCCTGTACGACCTCTGGGCGCAGCTGCACAACGCCCCGCTTTACCAGATGCTGGGCGGCGGCGAGCCGGTGATCACCTCCGACATCACCATCAGCGTGGACCACATCGACAAGATGGTGGCCGATTCGCTCTCGGCCCTGGATCGCGGCTTTGAATCGCTGAAGATCAAGGTCGGCAAGGACATCGGTCTGGACATCGAGCGGGTCAAGGCAATCCATGCCGCCGTCGATGGCCGCGCCCTGCTGCGCCTGGACGCCAACCAGGGCTGGACCGCCAAGCAGGCGGTGTTTGCGATGAACGCGCTGGAAAATGCCGGGGTCGAGCTGGAGCTGCTGGAGCAGCCGGTCAAGGCCGATGACGTCGCCGGCCTGAAATACGTCACCGACCGGGTCAACACCCCGGTGATGGCCGATGAAAGCGCCTTCAGCCCACTGCAGGCGATCGACCTCATCCAGCAGCGCGCGGCCGACATCATCAACATCAAGCTGATGAAGACCGGCGGCCTGTCCAACGCCATCCGCGTGGCCGACATCGCCGCCCTGCACGGGGTGCCGTGCATGATCGGCTGCATGCTCGAATCCTCGATCTCGGTGGCTGCCGCCGTGCACCTGGCCGTGGCCAAGAGCGAGGTGATCACCAAGATCGACCTGGATGGCCCGTCACTGTGCGCGTTCAACCCGGTCACCGGCGGGGTGATCTTCAATGAGTCGGAAATCTCGATCACCGACGCCCCGGGCCTGGGCATCACCCAGGTGCAGGCACTGGAAATGATCGACTGATCATCCCTTGCAACGGCGGCCGCATGGCCGCCGTTTTCATCTGTGCGAAAGGAGTTGCACCATGCCACCACTGACGCGCATCGCTGCAGAACGCGAACGCATGAGCGCGATCGAGCGCCGCATCGCCGACTTCCTGTGCGACAACGCCCACCTGCTGCGCGACTACTCCTCCCAGCAGCTGGCCAATGCGCTGGGCATCAGCCAGTCCTCGGTGGTCAAGTTCAGCCAGAAATTCGGCTACCGCGGCTATCCGGACCTGAAGTTCTCCATCGGCCTGGCCGTGGCCCGGCACAGCGAGGACAACCCACTGACCGAGGAACCGGCCAGCGTTGCCGAACCGGAGGACGCAGCCGAATCGGTGCTGCGCGAGCTGGCCAGCCTGCGCCAGTCCGCCCAGCAGCAGACCCAGCTGACCAACCCGCTGCCGCTGCTGCGCAGCACCGTGGACCTGCTTGACCAGGCCCCGCGGGTCTACGTGCACGGGCTGGGCGATGACGGCGTGTATGCACGTGACCTGGCCATGCGCCTGTCGCTGCTGGGCATGCTGGTGACCCACCATGCCGACGCCATCCTGATGCTGGCCGACCTGTCCAGCGTGCGCCCGGGGGATGTGCTGATCGTGCTGTCCGAGTTCGGCAAGATGCAGCCGCTGGTGCACATCAGCCGCCAGTTCCAGGCACTGGGCGGGCAGGTGGTGTCGATCACCCGGCACACCGCCAACCCATTGCGGGCCAGTGCCGACCACGCCCTGGCCGTATGTGCCAATGCGCAAGCCCCTTACATGGCACAACTGTTGTACCGTTCTTCGTTGCAGTTTTTGCTGGACAGCCTGTTCGTACTGCTGTGCCAGGCCAACCCCGGGCGGCAACGCCAGCTGGGTGTGAACCTGGAGCGGGTTGCCCAGTTGATTGACGCCTGATTCCCCCCGCAGGCAGTTGGTTCTTCCATTTCCCAATTCCAACTTACCGACCGCCATGCCCGACAGCCGCACCACCCGCCGTTTCCGTCTTTCCGCCCCGCTGAAGGTCCTGATCGGCCTGCTGCTGGGTGCACTGGTCGGTCTGAGCCTTTCGGCCTGGGATCCCGCCGTCGCCCTGCAAGCTGCCGAATGGGTCAGGCCCATCGGCCGACTCTGGCTCAATGCCCTGCAGATGACCGTGGTGCCGCTGGTCACCGCACTGGTGATCATGGGGGTGAACAACGCCAGCAACGCGGCCGCTTCCGGGCGCACGGCGCGCAACGCGATCATCGTTTTTGCCGTGCTGCTGGTGACCTCGGCCAGCTTCGCTGCGGTGGCCACCCCGGCCCTGCTCGGCCTGATTCCCAACGACCCACAGACACTGGAAACCTTCCGCAGTGCGCTGGGTGGCCAGCACAGCACCCTGGTGGCGGCCACCCCGACCCAGTGGATCGCCACGGTGATCCCGAGCAATGCGCTGGCAGCGGCGGCTTCCAGTGCGATGTTGCCACTGGTGGTGTTCGCGCTGTTCTTCGGCTTTGCCCTGAGCCGCCAGGACGGCGAACGCCGCGAGCGCCTGCTGGGCCTGATCGGCATCATCGCCGACACCATGATCACCATCATCCGCTGGGTATTGTGGGCCGGCCCGCTGGGGGTGTTCTCGCTGGTACTGGTGGTCTGCGCCGAAGTCGGCATCAGCGTGCTGGGGGTATTTGGCTGGTACATCCTGGTGATGTGCGCGGTCTACACCCTGGTGACCTTGCTGCTGTATGTGGTGGCGGCCCTGGCCGCACGCCAAGGCCTGCGCCGCTTTGCCAGCGCACTGCTGCCGGTGCAGCTGATTGCCGGCAGCACCCAGTCATCGCTGGCCGCCCTGCCCTCGATGATCGACAGCGCCCGCCAGCGCCTGGGCTACCCGCCCGCGTTGACCGCATTGATGCTGCCAATGGCCGTGTCCCTGTTCCGGGTCACCAGCCCGGCCCAGTACATTGCCGTGGCCAGCTTCATTGCCTGGCTGTACGGCATCGACATCGGCTTTTCCCAGTATGCGGTGGCGGTGTTCCTGGCGGCGGCCATCAGCATGGGTTCCACCGGCCTGCCCGGCCAGGCCAACTTCTTGACCAACAACCTGCCGGTGACCCAGTCGATGGGCCTGCCGGTGGAACCGCTGGGTGTGCTGCTGGCCATGGACACCATCCCTGATGTGTTCTGCACGGTAGGCAACGTCACCGGGCACATGACCGCCACCGCGGTGATTGCCCGCCAGGAAGGCGAGGACCCCAGCGGCCAGGCATGAAAAAACAGGCGCCCTCGAGGCGCCTGTTTTTTTGTCTGCCGATGCGGGCGCTCAGTCGTGCGGGGGCAGCGGCGGCAGCGCGCCGCGGCCGGCCGCCATCAGGTCGCGGGTGTTCTTCTGCACCGCCATCGCACCGAACAGGGCCAGCGCATCGGCCATGCCGTGGAAACCCTTCTGGCTGAGCAGCAGCCAGGCATTCCACAGGCCGATCACCAGCAGCGACAGCGCACCGAGCAGGGCAAACCGGCACAGGCCGCAATACAGCCCGCTGACCGCAATGCTTTCCAGCCGGTCACGCGCACTCTTCTGCAGCGACACCGCCGCGAGCAGGCCAAACAACAGCACGCTCAGGCAGTAACCCTTTTCATCGAGCGGCATCTGCGCATT
>JBJEWP010000172.1:23473-32901 GCA_051885115.1 Stenotrophomonas sp.
CAGCGCGCCCGGCAGCAGGGCCGACCACGATGCGGCCACAAAGGCCGCCGAAGGTTTGTGCACTGCCAGTGTGGATTGCAGGTCCCTTTGAGATGGCAAGCCAGCCCGGTCCTGCATCCGCTGTGTGGCAGTCCACAATGGCCCCACCCGCTTGGGACAAGCGGCCACATGCGGTAAAAGACTTCCATCACGCCTTTCCTGCCGGAGCCGCCATGCACCGTAACCTTGCCCTTTCCATCGCCCTGGCGCTGTCGCCGCTGGGCGCGCTGACCGCCTGCGCACAGAGCGCCGACCCGGCCGCCGAAGCCGCAGTGACGCAGGCCGACTGGCCCTTCGTTGCCACCGAGGTGGCCCGCTTCGATGCCCCCTGGGCGATGACCTTCCTGCCCGATGGACGGGCCTTGGTCACCGAGAAGGCCGGCGTGCTCAAGCTCACCGATGTGGCCTCCGGCACCTCGCGCGACGTCGCCGGGGTGCCGGCGGTGGCCTTCGGCGGCCAGGGCGGGCTGGGCGATGTGATCACCCACCCGGACTTTGCCAACAACCAGCGGGTCTACCTCAGCTATGCCGAGGAAGGCCAGGACGATACCCGTGGCGCCGCCGTGGCCCGCGCCCGTCTGGTCGAGGGCAGCAACGGCCCGGCCCTGGAAGGGCTGGAAGTGATCTGGCGCCAGGTGCCCTACACCACCGGCCGCGGCCATTACGGCCACCGCCTGGCTTTCGGCCCGGATGGCAAGCTGTGGATCAGCTCCTCCGAACGCCAGAAGTTCGACCCCGCCCAGGACATGGCCTCCAACCTGGGCAAGATCATCCGCTTGAACGAGGACGGCACGGTGCCGGCCGACAACCCGTTTGCCGACCAGCCCGCACCGACCAACCAGATCTGGTCGCTGGGCCACCGCTCGGTGCTGGGCATCGCCTTTGACGGCAACGGCCAGCTGTGGGAACACGAAATGGGCCCGAAGGGCGGCGACGAGCTCAACCGCATCGTCAAGGGGGGCAACTATGGCTACCCCCTCGTCTCCAATGGCGACCACTACGACGGCCGCAGCATCCCCGACCACGACACCCGTCCGGAATTCCTCGCTCCGGTGGTGACCTGGCGCCAGGTCATTTCCCCGGCCGGCTTCATCATCTACAGCGGCACGGCTTTCCCGCAATGGCAGGGCTCGGGCTTCATCGGCGGCCTGTCCTCCAAGTCGCTGGTGCGCGTGGCCTTCGATGGCGAAAACGCGCGCGAGGCCGAACGTTTTGCCATGGGCGAGCGCATCCGCGAGGTCGAACAGGGCCCGGACGGGGCGATCTGGCTGCTGCAGGACGGCGAGGCCGGCCGCCTGCTCAAGCTCAGCCCCAAGTGAGAAACGAGGCAAGAGGAGTGAGGAACGAGAGAAGGCGGTGAGACCCTGGTCCCCCTCCCATTGCGCCTCCCTGTTTGCGCATCGTGATTCAAACACAACAGGCCGGGCATTGCCCGGCCTGTTTGCTTGCCATCGCCGCGCCCGGCTCAGGACTGGCGATGCTCCAGCGAACGCTGCACGCCCATGAACATGGCATCGGAGGACTGCTGGAACACGCGCAGGCCGAACTCGGGCAGGATCGCCAGCAGGTGGTCGAAGATGTCCGACTGGGTGGCCTCGTACTGCGCCCACGCGGTGGAGGCGGTGAAGCAGTAGATCTCCAGCGGCAGGCCATGCTCGGTGGGTGCCATCTGACGTACCAGCAGGGTCATGTCCTGGTGGATCCGCGGATGGCTGCGCAGATAACGCTCGACATAGGCGCGGAAGGTACCCAGGTTGGTCAGGCGGCGGGTATTGACTGCCTCCGGGTGCTGCTGGGTGACCTGCGCGTTGTACTGCCCCAGCTCCTCACGCTTGCCGGCCAGGTAATCATCGAGCAGGGCGAACTGGTAGATGCGCGGGCGCAGCTCGTCATCCAGAAAGCGCACGCTGTGCTGGTCCAGGTACAGCGAACGCTTGATCCGGCGGCCACCGGACTCCTGCATGCCGCGCCAGTTCTTGAACGAATCGGTGACCAGCTTCTTGGTCGGGATGGTGGTGACCGTCTTGTCCCAGTTCTGCACCGTAACCGTGTGCAGGGCGATGTCGATCACATCACCATCGGCGTTCTGGCTGGGCATCTCGATCCAGTCACCGATGCGCACGCGGCCATCGCCACTGATCTGCACACTGGCCACCAGCGACAGGATGGTGTCCTGGAAGATCAGCATGAACACGGCGGTAGCCGCGCCCAGGCCGGTGAGCACGTGCAGCAGCTTGACCCCGGCCAGGGTGGCCACGATCGACAGCCCGGCCAGTACATAGACCACGATCTTGGCCACCTGCAGGTAACCCTTGATCGGCTTGTTGCGCGCATCCGGCCGCCGCTCGTAGAACGTGTTGAACACATCCAGCGCATGCGCCACCGCCAGGGCGATGGTCAGCACGGTCCAGGCATGGCACAGGGCCTGCAGCCCCTTGACCAGGCCTGGCGGCAATTCCGGCACCACCGCAAGCCCGGCGGCGATCACCACCGACGGCACGATGTTGGCCAGCCGTGCAATCACCCGCAGTGGCTGCTTGCCGTTGTGGCCAGGGCCGGAGAAACGCTCGATCATCTTGCGCAAGCCACGCAACAGGATCCGCTTGGTGATGAAATTGGCCAGCCAGGCCACGGCAATCAGGGCCAGCAGCACGCTGGCCGGCCAGGCCATCGGCCATGGCTGCAGGGTCTGCTGGAGAGAATCAAGCCAGGGCAGGCTGAGCATGGGCGGTGGTGTGGTCATGGTGTTCCTTGTTGCTTGCGTTGATGCGGGTCAGGCCGGCTGGCGGCTGCGTTCGATGATCACCCCGACCGCGCGCGCGCCACGCACCGCGCCGGGCTTGGACAGTTTCAGGCGCAGCCACTGCACGCCGAACTCGTCCAGCACGATCGCCGCGCAACGCTCGGCCAGGGTTTCCACCAGGCCAAAGTCGCTGCTGCCGACAAACTCGATCAGGCGCTTGCTCACCGCCTTGTAATTGAGGGTGTGCTCGATGTTGTCGCTGGCCGCCGGCTTGCGGTTGTCAAAACCCATTTCCAGGTCGAACACCAAGGTCTGGCGGATCCGCCGTTCCCAGTCATAAATGCCAATCAGGGCGGGAATCTCCAGCCCCTCGATAAAAACCTTGTCCATGGGCAACACGCTCGTTGGGCAGTCAAAACAGCAGCGGCGGACGGTGCCGCCGCCTGGGTCGGGGGTCACACCGGCGGCAGGGTGGCCATGTCCCAGCGCGGGGTCACCGTGATGGCGGCATCGCCGTTGCGCTGGCCGGCCTGCAGGCGCAGGGCCCCGGCAAAGGCAATCATCGCGCCGTTGTCGGTGCACAGGGCCGGCGGCGGGAAGCAGACCCGACCACCGCGCTTGTGCGCCATGTCCTGCAGCCGGGCACGCAGACGCTTGTTGGCGCCGACGCCACCGGCCACGATCAGGGTGTCGCAACCGGCCTCATCCAGCGCACGCCCGCACTTGATGGCCAGGGTCTCCACCACCGCGTCTTCGAAGCCACGGGCAATGTCGGCCATGGTCTGCGCACTCTGGTCGCTGTCGCGCCAGGCCAGCAGGACCTGGGTCTTCAGCCCGGAGAAGCTGAAGTCCAGCCCCGGGCGGTCGGTCATCGGGCGGGAGAACCTGTACATGCCCGGGGTACCGGTTTGAGCCAGCGCCGCCAGCTGCGGACCACCGGGATAAGGCAGGCCCATCAGCTTGGCAGTCTTGTCAAAAGCCTCGCCGGCCGCATCGTCCAGGGTCTCGCCGAGCAGCCGGTACTGGCCGATGCGGTCCACCGCCACCAGCTGGGTGTGACCACCCGATACCAGCAGGGCCACGAACGGCGGCTTGGGCGGGTCGATGTCCATCAACGGGGCCAGCAGATGGCCTTCCATGTGGTGCACGCCGATGGCCGGCACCTCCAGCGCCCAGGCCATCGAACGGGCCACCCCGGCACCCACCATCAGCGCACCGACCAGGCCCGGCCCGGCGGTGTAGGCCACCGCGTCGATCTCGTCCACCGCGATACCGGCCTCGGCCAGGGTCTGGCGGATCAGCGGCAGGGTCTTGCGCACATGGTCACGGCTGGCCAGTTCCGGCACCACGCCGCCGTACTGGGCGTGCAGCGCAATCTGGCTGTAGACCGCATGGGCACGCAGCGCTTCGGGGCCATTCAGGGCGGTGTCATACACCGCTACACCGGTTTCGTCGCAGGACGATTCAATACCAAGGACTTTCATGGCGCCCATTGTGAACCGCCTTGGCGCACAAACCAAACATCGCCGGGCTTGCATGCTCGGCTCAGGCCCCTATAATGGGCGGCTCACCGGGTCTGGCCCGGTCATTTTGAGTCCGGAGATCCCGATCCCATGCCCAGCGTCAAAGTCCGCGAGAACGAACCCTTCGAGTTTGCTCTTCGCCGCTTCAAGCGCACCTGCGAAAAGGCCGGCGTGCTGGCCGAGACCCGCAAGCGCGAATTCTACGAAAAGCCGACCCAGGAACGTAAGCGCAAGGCCGCTGCCGCTGTAAAGCGTCAGATGCGTCGCTCTTCCCGCGACGTCACCAAGCGTCAGCGTCTGTACTGAGTCACGCAACTCCCCCACGGCAAGGCTTTCGGGCCAGGTCATGACGGGAGGAAAAGCCGGCCACGCGCAAGCGTTGCCGGCTTTTTGCGTTGATCCAATTCCAACCTGAAACCGCGGCCGCCCAGCGGCCGCATGCAACGAGGTGCACCATGAGCATGAAGCAGCAGCTGACCGAGGACATGAAGGCCGCGATGAAGGCCGGCCAGAAGGACAAGCTGGCCGTCATCCGCCTGATCAATGCCGCGATCAAGCAGAAGGAAGTGGACGAGCGCATCGAGCTGGATGATGCGGCCGTGATCGCCGTGCTGGACAAGATGGTCAAGCAGCGCAAGGACTCCATCACCCAGTACGAGGCCGCCAACCGCACCGACCTGGCCGACGTGGAAAAGGCCGAAATGGCGGTGATTGAAACCTACCTGCCGGCCAAGATGGACGAAGCGGCCATCGTCGCGGCCATCGAAGCAGCCAAGGCCCAGACCGGCGCCACGGCCCCGGCCGACATGGGCAAGCTGATGGGCGTGCTCAAGCCGATGCTGGCCGGCCAGGCCGACATGGGCCTGGTGTCCAGGCTGGTCAAGGCTGCCCTGAACGGCTGATCGCCAGCCGGCAAGCGCCCCTCGTGCAAGCCGGCCTGCGGGCCGGCTTCACTGTGAATGGCCACGCCAACTGCTGCAATGTGGCCCCGGTGGCCAGCCCGCCTGTCATCCCTCAAGGATTGCCATGCTCCCCCTTGCCCCCTTCCTGGAGCGCCTGCGCAACAGCCTGCCCGCTGCCGTCATCCAGCGTTTCCTGCAGGCCGGGGTGCCCGATCTGGCCGCTGCACTGGCCTTCTATACCCTGCTCTCGCTGGCCCCGCTGCTGGTGCTGCTGCTGTGGCTGACCGCCTCGCTGTACCCGCCCGCCCAGGCCAGCCTGGTGGCACAGATCGGCGACCTGGCCGGCCCGGCCGCCGCCGAAGTCGCGCGCACCGTGCTGGCCAATGCCCATGCCCAGCCGGACATCGGGTCGCTGGCCGGGGTGATCAGCACCGGCGGCCTGCTGTTTGGCGCCACCCTGGTGTTTGCCCAGCTGCAGGGCGCACTGAACCGCATCTTCCACAGTGAGCAGGCCCGTTTCGATGGTGCCCTGGGCTGGATCAAGCGGCGCATGTTCTCTGCCGGGGTGGTGCTGGCACTGGGCTTTTTGCTGGTCGTGGCGATGGTGGCCACCACCGCGGTGCAGGTGGCCTTTGCCCAGTTGCCGTCGCTGCTGCCGGCCATTGCCAGCCTGACCACCCTGGCCGTGTATGCCGCCGCCTTTGCCTGCCTCTACCACTGGGTACCTGACCGCCAGGTGCCGTGGCGACAGGCCTGGCTGGGCGGGGCCATCACCGCCGTGCTGTTCACCATCGGCCGCCACGCCATCGGCCTGTATCTGGCCAATGCCGCACCGGGAAGCGCCTATGGTTCGATGGGTGCCCTGGTCTTGCTGCTGGTGTGGATCTACTACGCCTGCCTGGTGTTCTTTGCCGGAGCGATGGTCACCGCGGTGATCGACGAACGCGCCAGCGCGCGGCGGGCCGGGACGGCAGCGGCAGAGTAGACTGGGCGGCCAGCTGCACATCGAGTTTCCATGGCCCGCCTGCCTGACGCCTTCATCGACGAACTGCTTGCCCGCTCGGACATTGTCGAGGTGGTCGGTTCGCGGGTGCCGCTCAAGCGCAAGGGCAAGGAATACGAGGCGCGCTGCCCGTTCCACGATGAACGCTCGCCCAGCTTCTATGTCTCGCCGACCAAGCAGTTCTACCACTGTTTTGGTTGCGGGGCGCATGGCACCGCGATCAGTTTTCTGATGAATTACGACCGCCTCGAGTTCCTCGATGCGGTGGATGAGCTGGCCAAGCGAGCCGGCATGGACGTGCCGCGTGACCCCAACCCGCGCAGCGCCCAGCAGGCCGATGACAGCCGCGACCTGTACGCGGCGGTGGAGGCGGCCAACCGTTTTTTCGTCAAGCAGCTGGAAACCAGCAGCAAGACCCAGGCCTACCTGGACAGCCGTGGTGTCGATGCCGCCACCCGTGCCCTGTTCCAGATCGGCTACGCCCCCGATGGCTACAGCGCGCTGAAGGATGCGCTGGGCAAGGACGAGCGGCGGATGAAGCTGCTCGAACGGGCCGGCCTGTTCTCCAGGAACGAACGCGGGCATGTCTATGACAAGTTCCGCGACCGGGTGATGTTCCCGATCTTCGACCGCCGCGGCCGGGTGATCGCCTTCGGCGGCCGGGTGATGGCCAAGGACGACGGCCCCAAGTACCTCAATTCGCCGGAAACCCCGCTGTTCCACAAGGGCCGTGAACTCTACGGCCTGTGGCAGGTGCGCCAGGCCAACCAGAAGATCGAGCGGCTGGTGGTGGTGGAGGGCTACATGGACGTGGTCAGCCTGTTCCAGTACGGCGTACCCAACGCAGTGGCCACCCTGGGCACGGCCACCACCCCCGACCATGCCGAGCTGCTGTTCCGCAATGCGCCGGATGTGTACTTCTGCTTTGACGGCGACAACGCCGGGCGCAAGGCCGCCTGGAAGGCACTGGAATCGGTGATCCCGCGGATGAAGGACGGCCGCCAGGCCTTCTTCCTGTTCCTGCCCGATGGCGAGGACCCGGACACCATCGTGCGCAAGGAAGGCGCCGAAGTATTCAACCAGCGCCTGGGCCAGGCCACGCCGCTGTCGCAGTTCCTGTTTGACGAGCTCGGCCGGGAGATCAACCTGGGCACACTGGACGGGCGCGCGCGCCTGGCCGAGCGCGCCAAACCGCTGCTGGCACAGATTCCCGATGGCGCCTTCGGTGATTTGATGCGCCAGCAGCTGGCCCAGCTCACCGGCGTGGGTGCGGCCGCCGGCAGCAGTGGCGGCTTCGTGCCGCCGCCGCCACGTACACCGGCCCGGCCCACGTCCCAGGCCACCCAGAAACGCTCGCTGGTACGCGGCGCGGTGGCGGTGCTGCTGCAACAGCCGTCATTGGCGCAATCGCTGGAAGGCCACCAGTTTGCCGGCCTGCGCCTGCCCGGGGTGGAGCTGCTGCTGGAAATACTGGACATCGTCGATGCCCGCCCGGACATCTCCACCGGCGCGCTGATCGCCCATTTCGAGGGCCGCCAGGAGCAGCAGTGGCTCAATACCCTGGCCACCCAGAGCCTGCCCGGCGATGCCGACAGCTGGCGCCAGGAGCTGCACGATGCGGTGACCCAGCTGGAAAAGCAGCTGCTGCTGCAACGGCTGGACGAGCTGCAGGCCAAGGCGCGTGCGCAAGGCCTGGATGACACCGACAAATACGAACTGCGCGAACTGCTCAAGGTCCGCGCCACCCTGCGCTGAAGGAGCGACCATGATCCACCGCATCTGCCGCGGCCTGCTGTCCACCCTGTTGCTGTCGCCGCTGATCGCCAGCGCCGATGGCCTGCCCTTCAACCAGCCGCAGCCGGACCTGTACACCTATGGCCAGCCCACTGCGCAGCACCTGCAACAGGCCCGCGATGCCGGCATCACCACCGTGATCGACCTGCGCGAGGCCGGCGAGCAACGCGGCTATGACGAGCAGGCTGCTGCCGAAGCGCTGGGCCTGCGCTATGTGCGCCTGCCGGTGGCCGGCCGCGCCGGGATCAATGCCGACAATGCCCGCGCCCTGCACCAGATCCTGGGCCAGCACAGCGGCCCGGTGCTGCTGCACTGCGCCACCAGCAACCGTGCCGGCGCCCTGCTCGCCCTGCGCGCGGCGCGCCAGCAGGGCCTGCCCGCCAGCGATGCACTGCAACTGGGCCAGGCCGCCGGCCTGCACATGGCGGCCCTGGTCGAGCAGCTGCAACAGCAGATTGACCCTGCAGCCACACCGCAACCATGAGCCTGCTGGCCCGCCTGCGCCCGGACAACTTCACCCTGGCCCTGCTGGCCACGGTGCTGCTGGCCAGCCTGCTGCCCGCACGCGGCGCGCTGGCCGGGGCACTGGATACCGTCACCGACATCGCCATTGCCCTGCTGTTCTTCCTGCACGGTGCCCGCCTGCCGCGCCAGGCCATCGTCGCCGGCCTGCTGCACTGGCGCCTGCACCTGGTGATCCTGGCCTGCACCTTCGTGCTCTACCCGCTGCTCGGGCTGGCCGCCGGCCCGCTGGCGCGGCTGGCACTGACCCCGGAACTGGCATTGGGCCTGCTGTTCCTGTGCGCCCTGCCCTCCACCGTGCAGTCCTCCATTGCCTTCACCTCGTTGGCCGGTGGCAACGTCGCCGCCGCGGTGTGCAGCGCCTCGCTGTCCTCGCTGCTGGGGGTGTTCCTGACCCCATGGCTGATGACGTGGCTTGCCGGCAGCAGCGGCGCGATGGCCAACCCGCTGGCGGCGATCACCAAGATCATGCTGTTGCTGCTGGCCCCGTTCGTCGCCGGCCACCTGCTGCGTCCGTGGATCGGTGCACGCGTTGATGCGGCCAAACCGCTGCTGCGCTACACCGACCAAGGCACCATCCTGCTGGTGGTCTACGCCGCCTTCGGTGCCGCGGTGATCGAGGGCCTGTGGTCACAGACCCCGCTGCCGGCACTGCTGATCACCGCCCTGGCCTGTGTAGTGCTGCTGGCCATCGCCATGCCTTTGGTCTGGCTGATCGCCAAGCGCTCCGGCTTTGAGCGTGCCGACCAGATCGCCATCCTGTTCTGCGGCACCAAGAAGAGCCTGGCCACCGGCGTACCGATCGCCAAGGTGCTGTTCGCCGGCGGCCCGTTGGGCGCCATCGTGCTGCCGGTGATGCTGTACCACCAGCTGCAGCTGATGGTCTGCGCGGTGATTGCCAC